>DASQHO010000005.1:0-104463 GCA_035632055.1 Allostellaceae bacterium | reverse complement strand
ATCTCGTACGGCGAAGGTGTCGAGCGCATCTTCCCGCTCTATTCGCCGCGCATCGCCGAGATCGAGGTGGTGCGCCGCGGCGCCGTGTGCCGGGCGAAGCTCTATTATCTGCGCGGCCTCGCCGGCAAGGCGGCGCGCATCAACGAAGCCGAACGCACCACGCTCGAAACTGCGGTGACCGAAGGCGCGCCTGAAACGGCGTCCGCCGAAGCGGCTGCAGCCGCGGCGCCGGAAGCCGCAGCGCCGGCAGCCAAGAGCGAGAAGTCGGCGAAGCGCGCCAAGGCCGACCGCGAAGAGGCCCCCAAGAAGAAGTAGGATCCGGAACTGCCATGGCCGCGCCGCGCACGCTTTTCGATAAGATCTGGGAAAGCCATCTCGTCGACACCCAGGCCGACGGGACGTGTCTTCTTTATATCGACCGTCACCTGGTGCACGAGGTGACCAGCCCGCAGGCGTTCGAAGGCCTGCGCGCTTCGGGCCGCCGCGTGCGGCGGCCTGACGCCACCATCGCCGTCGCCGACCACAACGTGCCGACGACCGACCGGTCGCGTGGCATCGAAGAGCCGGAATCGCGCAATCAGGTCGAGACGCTGGAGCGCAACGTCAAGGAATTCGGCATTCCCTATTTCGGCCTCACCGACATCCGCCAGGGCATCGTCCACATCATCGGTCCCGAGCAGGGCATGACCCAGCCGGGCATGACAATTGTCTGCGGCGATAGCCACACTGCGACGCACGGCGCGTTCGGCGCCCTCGCCTTCGGCATCGGCACATCCGAGGTTGAGCACGTGCTGGCGACGCAGACGCTGATCCAGCGCCGCGCCAAGAATATGCTGATCGAAATCGAGGGCGACGCGCCGCTCGGCATCACCGCCAAGGATCTGATCCTCGCCGTCATCGGCAAGACCGGTACCGCCGGCGGCACCGGCCATGTCATCGAATATGCCGGCAGCGCCATCCGCGCGCTGTCGATGGAAGGCCGCATGACGGTGTGCAACATGTCGATCGAAGCCGGCGCCCGCGCCGGTCTGATCGCGCCAGACGAGACGACCTTCGAATATCTCAAAGGCCGGCCGCACGCGCCCAAAGGCGGCGCATGGGAACAGGCGCTGGCGTTCTGGAAGACCCTGCCGTCGGATCGCGGTGCGCATTACGACACCGTCGTCAGGCTTGAGGCCGCGCAGGTCATCCCGCAGGTTACCTGGGGCACCAGTCCAGAAGACGTGCTGCCGATCACCGGCTCGGTGCCGAATCCGGCGGCGGTCGCCGATGCCGACAAGCGCGCGGCGATGGAGCGTTCGCTGCAATATATGGGACTGACGCCCGGCACGCGCCTCACCGACGTGGCGGTGCAGACAGTGTTCATCGGCTCGTGCACCAACGCGCGCATCGAAGATCTGCGCGCGGCGGCCGCGATCGCCAAGGGCCGCAAGGTCGCGGTCGGCGTCAATGCGCTGGTGGTGCCGGGCTCGGGCCTGGTCAAGCACCAGGCTGAGGAAGAAGGACTAGACCGCGTCTTCATCGAAGCCGGATTCCAATGGCGCGAAGCCGGCTGCTCGATGTGCCTGGCGATGAACGCCGACCGACTCGCGCCGGGCGAGCGCTGTGCTTCGACGTCAAATCGCAATTTCGAAGGCCGCCAAGGCCGCGGCGGACGGACGCACCTGATGAGTCCGGCGATGGCCGCAGCCGCCGCGGTGACCGGGAAATTGGCCGATGTCCGGGCTCTCGGACCTGCCCGTCGCTGATCACCGATCTGGCCGTCATAATTCCGTCATCGGACTGTAAGATTTCCGTCTTCCGACGCTTCTAGAGTCCCGGCGTCGCGCGCGTGGCGACGTGGTCGTGCACGGCCGACAACTCACAACTGAGGGGCTTCATTATGAAAAATCGAATTCTTTGGGGGCTGGCCGGCTTGCTGGCAGGAGCCCTGATCGCCGCATCGGCGCAAGCGAAAGATTTGAACGGCGCGGGCGGCACTGCAATTTATCCGGTGCTCGCCAAGTGGGCCGACGCCTATCACAGCAAGACCGGCATCGCCGTGAACTATCAGGCGATCGGTTCGGGCGGCGGCATCAAGCAGATCACGGCGAAGACTGTCGACTTCGCCAACAGCGACAAGCCGCTGCAACCGGACGATCTGGCCAAGATGGATGTCGCCCAGTTCCCGGCGGTCATTATCTCGATCACGCCGGTCGTCAACCTGCCGGGGATCAAGCCCGGCGAATTGGTGCTCGACGGCCCCGCTCTCGCCGACATCTATCTCGGCAAGATCACCTATTGGGACAACGCCGCGATCAAGAAGCTGAACCCGCAAGTCAAGCTGCCGCACATGGGCATCTCGGTTGTCCATCGTTCGGACGGATCGGGCACGACGTTCAATTTCACCAACTATCTCGGCAAAGTCAGCCCGGAATGGCAGCAGAAGGTCGGTGCCGACGTGTCGGTTGAGTGGCCGGTCGGCGTGGGCGGCAAAGGTAATGCCGGCGTCGCTTCCAACGTTCAGCAGGTCAAGGGCTCGATCGGTTACGTCGAGTACGCCTATGTTATGGAGAACCATCTGACCTTCACCCGGATGGTGAACAAAGCTGGCAAGGTGCTCGCGCCGACGATGGACTCGTTCCAGGCTGCCGCTGCGAACGCCGACTTCAGCAAGGTCCAGGACTTCTACTTGATCCTGACCGATCAGCCCGGCGAGAAGAGCTGGCCGATCACCGCCGCCACTTACATGTTGATGCGCAAGGACTACGCGGCCGATCAGAACCAGCCGGTGCTCAAGTTTCTCGACTGGTGCCTGAAAAACGGCCAGGAGCAGGCCCGCGCACTCGACTACGTGCCGCTGCCCAACAAGGTAGTGGAGCAGATCGAGGCGTCGTGGACCCATGACTTCAAGGGCGCCGACGGCAAGCCAATCTGGACGGCGTCGGCGGCGAAGTAGGCCGCAGCGCGTTTTCCCAGCTTACGTAAACGGCGAGGCCGGGCCTGGGTCCCGGGCGCTTTGTTTACCGGTCCGCTGGCAGCGGCCTGCGGCCATAGTAGCCTTGCCATGGCGGCCGGGCTCCGCTAAACCCGGGCGCGCATTTCCAATCGGACGGGCTATGCAGAAGTTCACTACGCTCACCGGCGTCGCCGCGCCGCTGCCGATGATCAATGTCGACACCGACAAGATCATCCCCAAGCAGTACCTCAAGACTGTCGAGCGCACAGGCTTGGGCAAGGCGCTGTTCGACGAGCTGCGCTACAATTCCGACGGCTCCGAGAAACCCGATTTCGTGCTCAACCAGCCGGCCTACCGCAAGGCCGAGATTCTGGTGGCGGGCGAGAATTTCGGCTGCGGCTCGTCACGTGAGCACGCACCGTGGGCGCTTTTGGATTTTGGTATCCGCGCAGTTATTGCGCCGAGCTTCGCCGACATCTTCCACAGCAACTGCTTTAAGAATGGCATCCTGCCGATCGTGCTACCGGCGGAGATCGTCGGCCGACTGATGGACGATGCCCGCAAGGGATCGAACGCGCGGCTGACCATCGATTTGGTGAGCCAGACCATCACCCGTCCGGATGGCCAGACGGTGCAATTCGAAGTCGACCAGTTCCGCAAGCATTGCCTGCTCGATGGCCTCGACGATATCGGGCTGACGCTCAAGAAGGAGCCGGCAATCGCCAAATTCGAGGATCGGCGCAAGCAGGCACAGCCCTGGCTCTGACGGCCGTCCGTTTCACGAGAGGACTCATGGCATCCAACCGGAAGATTCTTCTGTTGCCGGGCGACGGCATCGGCCCCGAGGTGACGCGCCAAGCGGCGCGCGTGCTCGAATATTTCGACAACCGGCGCATCGCCAGCTTCGAGGTCAAGGAAGACCTGGTCGGCGGCGCGGCGATCGACAAGCACGGCACGCCATTGACCGAGGCGGCGATGAAGGCGGCACTCGAGGCCGACGCGATCCTGCTGGGCGCAGTCGGCGGCCCAAAGTGGGACAATCTGCCGTTCGCCCAGAAGCCCGAGCGCGGCCTGCTGCGGCTGCGCAAGGACATGCAGCTGTTCGCCAATCTGCGGCCGGCGTTCGTCTTCTCTGCCTTGGCCGACGCCTCGACGCTCAAACGCGAAGTCGTCGAAGGTCTCGACATGATCATCGTCCGCGAGCTGACTGGCGGCGTCTATTTCGGCGAACCACGCGGCATCACCAATCTGCCGGATGGCAGCCGCAAGGGCATCAACACCCAAGTCTACACCACCGGCGAAATCGTGCGCGTGGCGCGCGTCGCCTTCGAGCTGGCGCGTAAACGCGGCAAGCGCGTCTGTTCGGTCGAGAAGGCCAACGTCATGGAAGCCGGTGTGCTCTGGCGCGAGGAAGTAACCAAGCTGCATGCCGCGGAATATTCCGATGTTCAGCTCAGCCACATGTACGCCGACAACTGCGCGATGCAGCTGGTGCGCAATCCGAAGCAATTCGACGTCATCGTCACCGACAATCTGTTCGGCGACATCCTGTCGGACTGCGCGGCGATGCTGACTGGCTCGCTCGGCATGCTGCCGTCGGCTTCGCTCGGCGCGCCCGACCGCAGCGGCCGGCGCAAGGCGCTTTATGAGCCGGTCCACGGCAGCGCGCCGGACATCACCGGCAAGAATCTGGCGAATCCGCTGGCTTCGATCCTGTCCCTGGCGATGATGCTGCGCTACTCGTTCGACATGGACAATGAAGCCAAGATGGTCGAGGAGGCAGTAGCCAAGGCACTCGCCGGCGGCGCGCGCACGGGCGACATCGCCCAGGCCGGCGCGACGCGGATTTCGACGACCGAAATGGGCGACCGCGTGTTGGCGGAACTGCAGAAGCTTGCCTAAGCCGCCTTGCGCCCAAACGACGGCGCAACCTGCTCGCTGAAGCGCGCCATTTCGTCCTTCACCTGCTGGTGCGGCTTGAGCCCGACGTTGAAGTAGAGGATGACCTCGCTGAAGCCGGCGGCTTCGACCTTCTTCAGCGTATCGGTGATCCGCTGCGCCGTGCCCAGCAACACGGAATTCTCGGTTAGATCCTCGGGCCGCACTTTGCCGAGCCGGTCCACCATATCGACGAAATAGCGGTAGCTCGGCGGTGCAGTTTTGGGGTCGCCCGGCAGTGCCGGAATGACGCATTCGCGGTAATAGCGGATCTGGCGGGCGCGCTGTGCCGCTTCCTGCTCTTTGGTGTCAGCGAAGTGGATGAAATAGCTGCACATCAGGCGGCCCGGTTTGGTGCCGTATTTGGCACACATCGCGTGATAGAGCTCGGCCACCTGCTTCAAGCCGCCGAAGGTCATTGCCGCGGCGAACGGCGCCACCACCACGCCGCAACCGAGCCGCGCGGCGAGCTCAATCGACGGCTTGGAGAACGACGCGACATAGGCCGGGATCGGCTTCTGCACCGGCTGCGGCGTGATGCGCACATCGTCGAAATGATAGTGCTTGCCGTGATGCGAGATGCGCTCACCACCCGCCGACCATAGCCGGCGCACGACCTCCATGCCTTCCTCGAAGATCGCCTGGTTGTCGTCGAAATCGACGCGGAACGGCTCGTACTCGCGCCGGTCGTAGCCGCGGCCCGCGGCCCAATCGACACGGCCGTTCGACAGCAGATCGAGTGTCGCCCACTGTTCGGCGACGCGGATCGGGTGGTGCAGCGGCAGCACGGTGACCGCCGGCGCCAGCCGGATACGCTTCGACCGGGCCGCAAGATTGGCGAGCACGAGATCGGGGCACGACAGCACGCCAAGCGAGTTGAAATGATGCTCGCCGATCCAGGCCGAGTGGAAGCCGACCTGTTCAGCGTGAAGCGCCTCGTCGAGAATATCCGTGACGAATTGGTTGGCCGAGCGCGTGTTGTTTTCGTAGTGATTGTCGCTCAGCGTGAAATAGCCGAATTCCATCGCGCGCCTCCCCTGCGTTCGGGCCGCGTCTGGCGGCGGCCGCGTTCGACCGGTTGACCTAAGTTTAATGCACGTGCAACTATTGTAAACGCAATTTGCAAGCGGCTTCGCGGTGCGACAGTCTCGACTGACTCTGGACGAATACCTGCCCTATCTGGTCAATCGCGTCGGCGTCGCGCTGGCGCTCGAGTTCAGCCGGCAGGCGTTGGCGCGTTATCGTCTCAGCATCGAGATGTGGCGCGTGCTCGTGGTGCTGTCAGCCAATGGCGGCCAGCGCCAGGTGGATCTTGGCGGCCTTACCAGCATCGACGCGTCGACGCTGTCGCGCATGGTGACTCGCCTTGCACGGCTTGGCTTCGTCGCCCGCCGCCGTTCGACCACCGACAATCGCGAGGTCGAAGTTGCCTTGACCGCCAAAGGCCGCACTGCCCTGCACCGCTTGATTCCAATCGCACGGCGCTACGAGGAGCTGGCCGCGGCCAGCATCACGCCGGCCGAACTCGACGCGGTAAAGCGCGCGCTGCGTGTGATGTACCGCAATCTGACGCCGCCGGCGCGCTGAGCGCGGTCGGCATTCCTTACAATCGGACCGGCTGCTGGGCGCGGCGATGCGTCGTCTGACCGGCGGAATCACAGTCGATATATTCAGTCCAATTGCAGCCAGCCTGCCCAAGCATCGTTGCGGGAAGTTCTTAGATGCCGCCGAACGGCAGCCCTCTGATCAAATCGGCGGCAAGCCGGTTAACACCGTCGGCAAACACGCAGCGTTAACCGTGATGATCTCGGTCTTTAGTACTCGTAAACCATTTCACTGGGTTTTATACGAGTATTATTTAACGGCATTTACTATGTACGTCGTCTTCTTTGATAAATATCGGATTTTTTATCGCGAATACTGATTTATATATTGAAAACTCTTTGCCACTAGGTTACGCCATTGACAGTACCGCCGCGCAGAAGTCGGTGGGCTTAACAGCACGGGCGCATCCAGAACGGCACGTCCCGCTCGAAACGAGTTCCGCGGGGGCGGGTTCGGGAATGTTGCGTATCTTCGGGCACTTCGTGCCGGTTCCGGCTGTCGTCATCGGCCTATGTGAAATCCTTCTGACGGCGGCGGCGATCTACATCGCAACCGCGCCGACAACGCCGGCCCTGGCCGGCGATTTCCACTTCGCTACCTCGTCGATCCAGTTCTCGCTCGGCATATCCGCCATCGCCACCGGTGCGATGGGCGCCGTCGGGCTCTACAACTACGACGTCTTTCTCGACTCGCGGCTGATGATCACCAAGGCGCTGCTGGCGCTCGCCATGGTCGTACCAGCGGCCGCGATCGGTGGCCTGTTCTTCACGCGCGACGTGCTCGGCGGCCTCGCCGATTCCTGGCACGCGCTCTGCTTCAAGAGCGCGGCCGCCTGGATGGGCTGCGTCGTCGTTACGCGCATGGCGCTGTTGCGCTTCTCCGACATTGAGATCTTCCGCCGCGGCGTCGTCGTGCTCGGCACCGGCGTACGTGCCGAACGCATCGCCGAACTCGCGCGCCGCCGCGCCAACCATTATTTCATGCCGCGCGCCTACGTCCATATCGGCGCCGATCCGCATCTGGTCGCCGGCGAGACCCTCGATCTCGATAACGTCAAGGATAACCGCGCACTCGCCAAATTCGCCCGCAAGCTCGCCGTACGCGAAGTAGTGGTCGCGACCGACGAGCGCCGCGGGATGCCCGTCGAGCAATTGCTTCATTGTAAGATCGAAGGCATCAACGTCGTTGATTACCTGACGTTCTGGGAACGCGAGAACGGCCGCATTGACATCCACGCGCTGCAGCCGAGCTGGCTGATCTATTCGGACGGATTCCGTCAGGGTCGCATCATCAATCTCGTCAAGCGCATGTTCGACCTCACTGTCAGCTTGATGCTGCTGGTGGTGACGTTGCCCGTGATCGCACTGACGGCACTGGCGATCCGGCTCGAAAGCCCGGGGCCGGTGCTCTACCGCCAGGAGCGCGTCGGCTATCACAACCGCGGTTTCATGCTCTACAAATTCCGCTCGATGCGCTCAGACGCCGAACGCGACGGCGCGCCCCGCTGGGCCGCGAACCGCGACCCACGCATCACGCGCGTCGGCGCGATCATCCGCCGCTTCCGTATCGACGAGCTGCCACAACTGTGGAACGTCTTCAAAGGCAATATGAGTTTCGTCGGCCCGCGTCCGGAGCGGCCGTTCTTCGTCGATCAGCTTGCCGAATGCATTCCGTTCTACAACGAGCGCCATTCTGTGAAGCCGGGCATCACCGGCTGGGCCCAGGTCAATTACTCCTATGGCGCGTCGCTTGAGGATGCGCGGCAGAAGCTCGCGTACGACCTTTATTACGTGAAAAACCGCACGCTGTTCCTCGACATCGTCATCCTCATTCAGACCGTGCGCGTGATCCTGTTCCGCGAGGGCGCGCGCTAATCTATGTCGTTCGCCGCGGTCACCTCCGGCATCTGCGCGCTAGCATTCGCCGCGCTGTTCCTGTTTACGCTGGCACGCGGCAAGGCGTCGCGCGAAGGCCGCTTCATTCTCGCAGCATCCGGCGTGACCGCCCTTTGGGCTGTCGCATCGGCATTTGGCGTCGCGAGCGGCACAATCCAGCCGCTCGAAACCGTCCAGGCGCTGATCTGGTTGGCACTGCTCGAATGGCTGCTGCGGCCACAAACGGCAACCTCGATAAAGCGCGACGCGCGCGGCCTGACCGTCGCCGCCGGAGTGCTCGCGTGTGCCGCGGCTCTCGCCAACGACCTAGTCCATGTCGGCGACAGCACACTCGTCTGGTCGCAGATCGTCGCTCGCGCCGGCCTATCAATCGCCGGCCTGCTGTTGGTCGAGAACGTCTACCGCAACATCGAGCCCAAGCGGCTATGGAACGTCGTGCCGCTGTGCATCGCCATTGGCGGCTTCTTCGCCTATTGGCTGTTCCTCTATTCGACTGCGCTGCTCACCGGCCACGTCAATCCGGTGTTCGCCGACGCGCGGCCGGCGGCGACCTGTCTGTCGGCACCGTTCCTGGCGCTGACCCTGGCACGCAACCGCGACTGGCGCATCGACCATCACATTTCCCGCAGCCTTGTGTTCCATGCTTTCACTTTGGTGGTCGGCGGCGTGTTTCTGCTGGTCGTCGCCAGCCTCGGTGCGGTGCTGCAGGACGGCGCCTGGGGACCGGCGGCACAGATCGTGGCGCTGTTCGGCAGCACGCTGGTGCTGGCGCTGGTACTTTCGTCCGGCGGCATCAAGGCGCGGATCAACTATCTGGTGTCGCGCAATTTCTTTTCTCTTCGTTACGACTACCGCCTCGAATGGATGAATTTCATCGACATTCTGTCGGCACCGGGTGACCGCGCCGAGTTGCGTCAGCGCGTCGTGCACGCCGTCGCCAACATCGTCGACAGTCCGCGCGGTGCTTTGTGGCTCATCGACAACGGCGTCGGCTACCGGCCGGCGGCATTCTTCAACATGCGATTGCCGGCTGAGCTGGTCGAGCCGCTCAACAGCACGTTCGTTGCCGGATTTCGCGGCGGCCACTGGACGCAATTGCTCGATGGCGAAGTCAATCCGGCGCCCTGGCGTGCCGACGGCCAGATCTGGATCGCGGTACCGCTCCTTCATAGCGGACGCATGATCGGCTTCATCGCCCTTGCGCATCCGCGTGCGCCGCTCGATTTAAATTGGGAGAGCTTCGATTTGCTGCGCGCGGTCGGCCGCCAGGCGGCGAGCTATATTTGCGAGGAAAGCGCGGCGCAACAGCTGGCCGATGCGCGCCGGCTCGAGGATTACGGCAAGCGCTTCGCCTTCCTTGGACACGATCTCAAGAACATCGCCAGCCAATTGCGGCTGATTGCCGTCAATGCGAAACGACACGTTGACGACCCAGTGTTTCGGGCCGACGCATTCCGTACCGTCGAAAGCTCGGCTGCGCGTATGAGTGCGCTGCTGCTGCAATTAAATGCACGAACTGCCGCCGCGGCCGAGCCGCACCGTGCCAAGCCGACCGACGTCGCGCACATTGTCGCGGAAGTCGCCGGCGCGCTCGCCGGCGGAACGGTGGCGATCGAAACCCGGATGCCGGCTGGAGGCGCTTTCGTCGCGATGCCAGCCGAAGATTTGCGGTCGGCCCTGACTCACGTCCTGAGTAACGCCATCGAGGCCTCGCCCGCTGGCGCTGTCGTCAGCATCACGGGCGCGATCGCCGGCGATCGGCACGTTATCGAAATCGTCGACAACGGGCCTGGCATGGACCCGGAATTCATCGCACGCGAGCTGTTCCGACCCTTCCGCACCACGAAGGAAGGCGGCAGCGGCATCGGCGCCTACCAAACCCGGGAACTCGTGCGCGCTGCCGGCGGCGAGCTCGAAGTGATCAGTCAAACCGGCGCCGGCACCAGCGTGCGAATCGTTCTTCCTCTAGCGCGAGAAGGAGCCGTCTCCTCGGCGGCATAAAATCATGAAAGACAGCAAAATCTCCCTCCTGATCGTCGAGGATGACGACGGCATCGCCCGCCAGTACAAATGGGCCTTCTCGGATTGCGACACTGCATTCGCTGCCAACCGCGACGATGCGATCGCCGAGTTCCGGCGCGTGCGGCCGCATGTCGTCGTGCTCGATCTCGGCCTGCCGCCGGCCGCCGACACCGCCGCCGAAGGCATGTCCGCGCTCGAAGCGATGCTGGCGATGGCGCCCGAAACCAAAATCATCGTCGCGTCGGGCAATGAAAGCCGCGATGTCGCGCTGCGCGCGGTGCAGCTCGGCGCTTACGATTTCCATCTGAAGCCGGTCGATCTCGACGTGCTGCGGCTGATGATCGCGCGCGCCGCCAAGCTGCGCGCGCTCGAAGCCGAGAACCGCCGCCTGCAGGATTTGATGCCGCAATCGCCGATCGACGGCATCGTCGCCGCCAGCCCGCAGATGACGCGCGTGCTGCGAACCATCGAGAAGATCGCGCCGACCGACGTCGCCGTCCTGCTTCTCGGCGAAAGCGGCACCGGCAAGGAGGTGCTCGCCCAGGCGGTCCACCGGCTGAGCCCGCGCGCCAAGAAGCCGTTCGTCGCCATCAATTGCGCAGCAATTCCTGAGACGCTGCTCGAAAGCGAGCTGTTCGGTCACGAGAAAGGCGCGTTCACCGGCGCCGTCAAGCAGACCATTGGCAAGATCGAAAGCGCCAACGGCGGCACGCTGTTCCTCGACGAAATCGGTGACGTGCCCCTGGCCATGCAGGTGAAGCTCCTGCGCTTCCTGCAGGATCAGGTGGTGGAGCGCATCGGCGGCCACCGTCCGATTCAAGTCGATGTGCGCATCGTCTGCGCCACCAACCAGGACCTCGACCACATGATCGGCACCGGCCGGTTCCGCGAGGATCTCTACTATCGGCTCAACGAAGTGCGGGTGATGGTATCGCCGCTGCGCGAGCGCGAAGGTGATCCGGTGCTGCTTGCCAACCATTTCCTCAAACGATTCAACGAGCAGTTTGCGCGCAAGATCAAGGGCTTTGGCTCGGACGCGCTGACCGCGATCGCGGTCCACCCATGGCGTGGCAACGTGCGCGAACTCGAGAACCGGGTGAAACGCGCGGTGGTCATGGCCGAAGGCGCGACCATCAGCGCCGCCGACCTCGAACTCGCACCGGCAGAATTGCCGTTCGGCTCGCTCGACCTGCGCGAGGCGCGAGCCCGGGCGGAACGCGGCGTCATCCAGATGGCCCTGGCGCAAAGCAGCGGCAACCTGTCGCGCGCTTCGAAACTGCTCGGTATCAGCCGGCCGACACTTTACGGCCTGCTCGAAGACCTCGGCCTCGAAGTCCATTCCTGAGCACGCATCGACCGGAGAGCCTCATGATCAAGCGTTCGGATTTCATCGGCCGTGTCCTGCCCTTCGTGCTGGCGTGCGGCGTGCTGGCAGTGCCTTCGGTCACCTTCGCGTCAACCGGCTATTCCGACACGGCGCAGCAGCTTGTCGACCGCGGCGATCTGCGCGGCGCCGCCATCGAGCTGCGCAATGCGGCGCGCGGCGAGCCGCAGAATGCTGACATCCATCTGCGTCTGGCACGGATTTATCTCCAGATCGGCAACATTCCGGCCGCCGAGGCCGAGGCCCGCCTGGCGCTGGCGCGCGGCGGCGATGACGCCAAGGTCGCACCGGTGCTGGCCGAAAGTCTGTTGCGCGCCGGCAAGTTCAATGCCGTGCTGCATGAAATTCCCGCCGGCCATCGCCCGCCGGAGGCCGAAAGCATGGTCCGCCTGGCGCGCGGCTTGGCTTATCTCGGCCTCCATCAACCGAACGAAGCGGCGCCGCTGCTTACCGAGGCAGTCCAGCTCGATTCAAATGCCGTCGAACCCAAACTGGGCCTGGCGCGTTTGATGATGTTCGAGAACAAGCCGGCCGATGCCGAAAAGCAGATCGACGCGGCGTTGGCAGTTGATCCCAACAACAGCCGAGCGCTGATGCTGAAGGGCGATATGTTGCGCATGCACGGTGACTATCCCGGTGCGTTGGCGCGTTACAACGCCGTCGTCAAACACGAGCCGCAGAACGCTATCGCGCTTCTCGGCCGTGCCAATCTCGAAATCGCGCTTGGCCAGCTTGACGTTGCCGCAAAAGACGTCCAGCAGGTCCAGGCCGAATTCCCGAACAGCCCGGAAGACATCTACCTTCAGGCGCTAATCGAAGTTGGCCGCGGCCATATCGTCAAGGCGAACGACATCCTGCAGAAGGCAAGCCTGCAGCTCTCCAACCTTCCGGTGGCGCAGCTGCTGTCCGGCGCAGTGCAATTCTCGCTCGGTAATTACGCGCAGGCAGCCGTCAGCCTGAAGAATTTCGTCGCGCGCGTGCCGAACAATCCACTGGCCAATCGCCTGCTCGCCGACATTGCGCTGCGCCAGAACGAGCCGCACCAGGCGATTGCCTTGCTTGAGCCGATTACGCGCGCCAATCCCGGTGACGGCGACGCCTGGGCAGTGTTGGCCGACGCCTATCTCGCCATCGGCGACAACGCCAAGGCGTCGCAGGCGCTCGACCGTGCCTCGGCGAGTACTGCGAACAATCCGCGCCTCGGCACCCAAGTCGCGGTCGGCCGCATTGCCGCCGGGCAAACCAACCTCGGCGTCGAGGAGCTCCAATCGATCTTCAACAAACAGGGTGGCGCGGGCATCGCCGGCCCGGCGCTAATCCTGTCCGATTTGCGTGCACACCATATCGCCGAAGCCGAACGCCATGCCGAAGCACTGGCCAAGGCGCGGCCCGATGACCTGGTCGCCGCCAACCTGCTCGGTCTCGTACGGATCGCCCAGGGCAATCTAAGCAACGCCGAGCAGATCTTCACCGTGATCTATCGCAAGCATCCGGAGTTCACCGTCGCCGGCCGTAACCTGGCGCAGGTCTACATGGGTGAAGGCCGGCCAGACGACGCGATCGGCATCTATCGTGCGATGATCGCGCGCGACGGCGACGATATCGCCACGCATTTGGCCCTGGCCGATGTGCTCATCGCGACGAAGGACGATGCCGGAGCAATTGCCGAGCTGCAGCGCGCCAATGCGCTCGACCCATCGAAACCAGCCGCCAATCTCAAGATCGCGAACCTCTACGCGTCGCAGCAGCAATGGGACAAGGCGACCAACACGATGCGGCCGATGGTCGAGCAGTTCCCGAACAACTTCTCGGTCCTCGACATGATGGGCCGCATTCAGACCGCCACAGGCGACACCAAGGGTGCGGTGACCACCTATCGCCGCGCGACCGAAGCGAAACCGGGCGACGCCGTGGCCTTTGACCGCTATGCCAACGCCCTGGCCGGCAGCGGCGACTGGAACGGCGCCCGCGATCAGCTGCGCAATGCGGTCAGGCTCGATCCGCAGAACGTGCTTTACCGCGAAGAGCTGGTTTACGCCGAATATCGCGTCGCCGGCCGCACCGCAGCTTACACCTTGGCAAAACAGCTCGCACCAGCCAGCGAGAACCCGACGCTCGCGACGCAATGGATGGCGGCGGTTCTGGTCAAAGACGGCAAGGTCAATGACGGCCTCGCTCTCCTGACCGAAGCCGAACGGACCGCGCCGTCCGCGGGCCTGATCGTCCAGCATGCGACGGTGCTCGGCAAAGCGGGCCAATCCGCCCAGGGCGCAGCGCTGCTGCAGGCCTGGATCGGCCGTCATCCGACCGATCTGGTTGCGCTGCACGCGCTCGCCGATCTCGATATGGCAATGGCTGATTATCCGGCGGCACTGAAGGTGCTCGAGCGCATCGTGGCGCGCAGTCCGGACGACGTCGTCGTGCTCAACAACTTGGCGTGGATCTACTCGCGCAACGGCGATCCACGCGCCCGGCAGATTGCGGCCCGCGCTTATGCCTTGTCACCGCTGTCGCCGGCGGTCGCCGACACCTACGGCTGGATCGTCCTATCGCAGGGTGACGTCACGCGCGCCGTCCAGTACCTGCGCATGGCGAGCTACGGCATGCCGGACGATCCGTCGGTGCAGTATCACTTCGCCGTCGCCTTGAGTCGCGCAGGCCATCCTGAAGAGGCGCGCGCACTGCTGCAGCGGGTCGTGGCTTATCACGGCTCGTTTGACGGCAAGCAGCAAGCAAGCAAACTGCTGATGAATCTGGGCGGTAGCGTCAACTAGACGCGTGCCGCTGTGGACTGGTCGAGGTGCCGCTTGAGTTCGAGAGGCGTGATGAACCGGCCCTTCGCCTGGTTGACGAAGAAATCGAGCAGCCCTTCGAGCCGGTCGAGGAAGTGAGCGAGATCGTCGGCGTTGCGCACGTAGGGCGCGCCGCCCGGCATCAGCGATGGGCTGTGATAGCTCAGATTGAAGATCCGCTGGCCGCGCCCCAGTAGCGTGCGCACCAATCGCACCTGTTCGACGAGGGTGAAACCTTCGGGTGAGAGCTGGATGCGCTCCATCAAGCGCAACCGCGACGCTGCCGCCTTCAGCATGAAACGATCCGCTGAACGGGTGTCGAGCCAGGGATAAAGCGCGCGGGCGCGGCCTGCCAGCGCGCCGACGTGACCGACGGTCAGCGGAATGCCGAGCCGCCGGCCGCGGTCGCCGAAACGGAACGGCTGCAGGCCGAATGCCGAAAAATCCGGGCCGAAGCGTCGGCTGAGATCGACGCCGGGCAAAACGCTGGCGTCGATCTCGTAGCCGAGACGGTCAAGCAAACCGAAGCTTCGTGGGCCGAGGCCGTACCGGCCAGCGCGATAGACCAGCGGCCGAACGCCGAGATTGCGCTCGATCGTGCCGGTAAGGATGGCGAGCTTTTCACGCTCGATCTCGGGCGGCAGGTTGCCGGGATAGGATGACAGATAGTTGACGTCCTCGACGAAGGGCGGATTCACCCACGGCTGCAGATGAGCGCCGATATCGCAGCGCCCGTCAGCCAGCAGCTCGCGCAACGGGCCGTAACCGATGCTCTGGCTCGCCACCGGATAGTCGACGACGTAAGTGGGCTTCACGCCGTAACGCTCGAATACCGCCTGGGTCTTGAGCTGATGCGCGACGTTGCGCACGCCCGTGGTCTTTCGGCTGAACGGTCCCGACCAGTCGAATTCTTCTTCGGTATCGACGACAACCTGGAGCAGCGGCGGCTCGTCGGACGGCAGCGAAACCGGCACGATGGTCTCGTCGAAGAACCGGAAGGATCCGCCGCGGTCGCGCCACAGCTCGGATGCGACGATGTCGGTTGTAGCCCGTCGGGCCGGACTCATCGTTCGGCTCCAGCGAGAATGGTGTCGAACAGGCGCAACTGGCCGTCGGTCGTCGCATCCCAGGAGAAGCGTTCCGCATAAGCTCGGGTTGCGGCGCGTGCCGGCGGCATGGCGAAAAGCCGATAGACCGCTTCGGCGACGCCGTCGGCGCTGGTCTCGCACATCAGCACGCCGGCCGCGGGATCAGCGACGATCTCGGGATTGCCCCAAGCGTGCGACGCGATCACCGGCGTGCCACAAGCCATCGCTTCGAGCAGGACATTTGGCCAACCTTCGCGCGACGATGCCAAGACCAGCGCGTCGGCGGCCGAATAAACCGACGGCAGCGCATCATGCGGCAGTGCGCCAAGGAAGCGGACGCGTGCGGCAACATCGAGCTGTTGCGCCAGCGCCTCGAGCGCGCCGCGCTCCGGCCCTTCGCCGGCGATCGCCAGCGTCAAGGCCGGCAGCCGCCGCAACGCCGCGATGACGTGGTGATGGCCTTTGCGCTCGATGAGATGGCCGACCGAGAGCAGTGTTTTGCCCTCAAACCCATAGGAGCGGCGTGCCGCCGTGCGATGCTGCGGCCGGAACAGCGTCAGATCGACGCCGTTGCGCAACGTCGTAATGCGGTCGGCGGGCACACCAATCTCGATGAGCGGCGCCTTGAGCGCATCGGCGACGGTGATCATAGCGGCCGCGCCAGAAGCCGCCCAGCGGATCATGCGCCGCGGCACGACATGGCGCGGGATCAGATTGACGTCAGTGCCGCGCGCCGTAATCACGACCGGTTTGCCCAAAACTCGGCCCAGCATCGCAGCGGTGACGCCGTCAGGATAAGCGTAATGCGCGTCGATCAGGTCGATATCCTGCTCCCTGACGAGACGGCGGACCGCTGGCAGGGCGGCGGCAAAAAGCGACAACGGCGTCAGGCTCATGCCCAGTTTCGGCACGACCAGATATCGTGGGTGGACGATCGCCAGTTCGTGCCGTGTTTCCGCCACCGGCACCTCGGCATAGCGCGCGTAATCCCCGAAGGCCCGATGGCGCGACGGAAACCACGGTACCGGCGCCAACACGCGTGCCGCTATACTCCCGCTCGCCACCAGATGGCGCAGCCGGTTCTCGACGAAGACGCCATGGTTCGGCTGCGCCGCGTTCGGATAGAGCGTCGTGAAGGTTAGGATACGGATCTTCGGCACCACGCCGGCACCGCCCGCATCGGGTGCGAAATACCGGCGCATCATGGCGTCACCGTCCGCTCGGCGACGATCACGACCGCTTCGCTCAGCGCCGGCAGAATGCGATAGCGGCGGATTTCACGCAGACCGGCGACCGCCAGCATCTGTGCCAATTGATCTTCGGTCACAGGAAAGACGGCCGGATTCTGGAACAGACCGGTCGCGCGCTTGAGAGCGCGGCGCCAGCGATGCAGTCTCGTGTCCAGACCGTGTGTCAGCACCAGGCGGCGGCGCGCGACGCGCGCCAGGGCAGCAACCAACACCTGTTGCTCGTCCGGTGGAAAATGCATCAGGAAACGCGCCGAGAGGACAGCGTCGAACTGGCACGCCGATTTGAGGAACCGGATATCGGCGGTTGCGATGCTGAACCGGCTGGCGAACGGCGCCAGGCGCTGCTGCGCTACGGCTAGCATCGCCGGCGCGATGTCGACGCCGTGGACAGCGAAACCCAATTTCAGTGCGATCTCGGCCAGCCGGCCGGTACCGCACGGCATGTCGGCAATCGTCGAGCTTGCGGGCAGATCGGCCAGTGCCAAACCAACCGCACGTCGATCAAGGAAGTTGAAGATGCGGCCGGCCAGGCTCGAAAACCGTTCCCGGTCGTAATCCGCAGCAACGCTCGTATCCTGATAATGGCGCGTCGGATCCCACGCCTTGCCGTAACGCAAATCGTCCATTTTGATCATCCGGTTACCGCCAGCAACGCGTCCGTCGATGCTCTGACGCATTGTTCGAAGCGATACCGCACGTAGGAATCTCGGATTTTGTCCGCCGGTGCCGCGGCACGCTCGATCCAGAAGCGCAGCAGGCCATGCAGCTGTGCCCAATGCAGCGGCGCTTGCCATGTCGGATGACCCGAAGCGCCGTAACCGTCGAGAAACGCATCGGCGATGAGACGATGGCGTCGTCCCAGCAGCCAGCCGGACGGACGCCAGGCACCGAATGTCAGGTCGCGGGTGAACTTCGCCAGATCGAGCATCACGGCATCATCCCAATGCGCGGCAATATCGAGCCCGACGAGCCCGACGCCCGTCATCATCAGGTTCTCGGCCTTGAAGTCGCCGTGATGGTGCGCGATCGGTACCGGAATCGACTCGATCGTCAACGCCGTGCGTTCGAGCGCCGCTTGGCCGAGGGCGAAATGCCGATTCGACGCCAAGGCTTGGGCTGGCGGCGTCTGCAGTTCGAGATTCGCGAGCATGATGGCGCAACTCATTGGCCGGTCGGCGAGCCGGTGCATGGCATGAAACCCGCGCAGCCAACAGCCGGCGGCCCGCGATTCTGCGCGAATCTCCGTTTCGGCGATCATCGGACCGGCGAGCGCCGCGGCGACCGAGCGGCCCTCGATCCACTCCATTGCCAGACAGGCGTGTTCCTCAATCAAGCCGAGAGCGCGCACCACGCGGACGGACGTCGCGCTGCGTGATGCCAGGCCGGCGATGCGTTCGAGCGCGGCAAATTGCGATTGCGCCGTCGTAAAGTCGGGCTTGCCGTCCGTGGTAAGGCAGAATTTGAGCGCGACAGCGCCGGCGAGTTCGTCGGCGGTGCAGCGGAACAATCGCGACGTGCGACGGACGCGGACGGGCCCGACGACACGGCAACCGTCGAGTGGTACGTCGCCGAGGCGGCGGCCGGCGAGGATAGGGGCGACGTCCTCCGCCCGTAGGTTGGCGATGATTTGCGTGCTCATCGTTGCCGGCCTGCGCCGGGCAATAAACGGCGCGCTATGGCGACGAGAATGCGCAAGGGCGCGCGACCGAGAGCGGCGGCGCGCATCATGAGCCACGCGCCACGAAATGGCGCGCCGCAATCTATCAGGTTCGTGCCCAGCCGTTCGAAACGGCGCGCGAGGATCGCGCGCCGCTCGGCCGGCGAAAGGCGATCGCCCAGGCGCTCGAAGTGCCGGCGCACCATGGCGATGACGTCGGTGGCCTGGCGTGCAGCATGACCGGTCGAATAGCTGCGCGGCATCCAATGATAGACTGCGAGCGCATCGGGTGCAGCGTAGACACGGCCGGCCATGGCCAGACGGATGAACAGGTCCTGATCCTCGCCGGTGACCAGATCGGGATCGAAGCCGCCGATTTCGTCGAGCAGCGCGCGCCGCGTCATGACCGCGGAGGTGGCGATGAACGACGAGGCCAGCAGCGTCTTCCACGCCTCGGCACCCGATACTGGTGGTTGCCGCGTATAAACCGAGCTGCCGTCGCGTCCGTCGACGGTCTTCACCCGCATATCGGTCACCGCAAGCGCGAGTCCGGCATCGGCTTCGAACAACGCAACCTGACGCGCGAGCTTGTCGGGCAACCATTCGTCGTCGGCGTCGAGAAACGCGACCAACCCACCGCGGGCGGCAGCGATGCCGAGATTGCGCGCCCGGCCCGGACCACCGTTGCGATCGAGGCGAATAATACGGATGCGCGGATCGTCGAGCATCGCGATGCGCGCAACCGTGTCATCGGTGCTCGCGTCGTCGACGCAGATTGCTTCCCATTCAAAATGGGTCTGTGCACGCACCGATGCGAGCGCGCGCCGTACGGTTAATGCCGCGTTAAACGTCGGCACCACGACCGACACCAGTTGCCGCACCGAAGCAGGCGCGGTTGCGGATCGAACGGCGAGCGCGGAGCTGGATTGCGGCATCGACAAACGGTCTCTCGTGCGCGAACGAAAACCGGCGCCGAAACCGGTTTCCGCGCCATCGCTATTGTCGCCGCGAGCGACGAATTTCCAGTTAATGGAGCGTTGATTGGAATGCGCGTTAACCCTCTGGCAGTAACCGGAAATTTAGGCCTTTCGGGGTATGAAAAGTCTGGGTTTGCCAGGGGAATCGATGCATTCGACGAGGGCGAAGGGCGGCGCGCCGGCAGGTCGGACCGCGCGCACGCCATGACTGACGCGCCGGTTTCCGTCTCCATTGCCGTTGCCGCGTCGGCCGAAGCATCGCTCGGCCGCAAGATCGCGCGCAGCGCAGTTTTCATGATTGCGTTGCGCGGCGCGTTCCGACTCGTCGGTTTGGTCAGTTCGCTGATCCTGCTGCGCCTGTTGGCGCCATCGGATTTCGGCGTCGTCGGCCTCGTCACCGCTGCGCTCGCCATACTCGAGATTCTCGCCGAGCTGTCGTTCGAAGCCGGCCTCGTGCGAATGGCCACGCCCGAGCGCATCCACTACGACACGGCATGGACGCTCGGCCTGATGCGCAACGCGATCATGGCGCTCGCGGTCGTGCTGTCGGGCCCCTGGCTTGCCGCGTTCGTTGCCGATCCGCGGGTGATCCCCCTCGCCTTCGTCCTCGCCGGCATCACGCTACTTCAGGGATTGCAGAATGTCGGTGTCGTCGATTTCCAGCGCCGTCTCGAATATGACCGCTTCTTCCGATTCCAGATCTTCGGCAAGCTTGCCGGCTTCTGCGTCGCCCTGCCGCTGGCGTTTGTCCTCCGCAACTACTGGGCGCTGATGGCCGGCATCGCGGCGACCCGCTTGTCGATGACCGCGCTGAGCTATGCCATGAGTCCTTATCGGCCGCGATTGAGTCTGGCCGGCTGGCGCGACTTGTTCGATTTCTCCAAGTGGCTGCTGGTCGCCAACATCGAGTGGGTCGTCGATTCCTATGCGATGATCTTCTTGACCGGACGCGTCGCCGGACCGGCCGCAATCGGCCTTTATCAAGTCGCCAATCGCGTCGCGTCGCTGCCGGCGAGCGAAGTCGCTGCGCCGATCCGCGGCCCAATGTACGCCGGCATGTCGCGCACGGTGCATGACATGCCGCAGCTCCGCCGGCAAACGCTCGACGGCTTGTTCCTCAGCGTCGCGGTGGTGACGCCGATGGCAGTTGGCATTGCGCTTCTGGCGCAACCGATCGTCGATCTGTTCTTCGGCTGGAAATGGGTCGCCGCTATACCGTTAGTCCGTCTTTGCGCGCTGGCTGCCTTGTTCGATGCAATCGGCCATTACACCCACAATCTCTATCTCGTCACCCACCGTCAGCGCCGCTTCGTCGGCGTTTTCGCGGTGGCGCTCGCGGTTCGCATTCCGGCGATCATCGCCGGGGCCTGGTTCGACGGCATCAATGGCGCCGCGTTCGCGATGATGGTGACGGCGATGTTCAACATGGCGCTGTGGTCGGCGAACATTTTCCCGCTCGCCGGTATCGCGTTCCGTACCGCGCTGGCCGGCGTGTGGCGCACTGCATTCGCCGCGCTGGTTATGGTCGCCGTCGTGCTCTGGTTCGCCCAACTGTGGCCCGAGCCTGGCGAATTTGCCGTCGGCCTGGCGCGCTTCTTCGCGCTGGTATTTGCGGGAGGCCTGACGCACATCGGCACGCAGTTTGTCGCCTGGCGCCTGTCCGGCGAACCCACCGGCGCCGAACATCATCTGATCAAAACCGCCGCCGAAGCAGCCGGCCGTTTCATGCCGCACGGCTGGTTGCACGCGAGGAGCTGAGGACCCGTCCATGCGCTCACTGTTCTTCACCACCGCGATCTTCGCCATGCTGCCGGCAGCGTTCTTCTCGCCGTTCGTCGCCGTGCTCCTGTGGTCCTACGTCTCGTTCGGCAGCCCACAGCGCTTGACCTGGGGCATCAGCGACGCGATCCCATTCGCGCTCGTCGTTGGATTGACCGGCATCCTCGGCTGGCTGGTGGTCGAACGGCGAAAGATTCCGAATGATACGACGACCTGGTTGCTCGTCGGCTTCATCGTCGCCTACACCATCGCGACCTATTTCGCGATCGTGCCGGACGAAGCGTGGCCAAAATGGTGGCTGACCACCAAGGCAATGATCTACGTCTTTGTCACCGCCGCGCTGCTCACCAACCGCGTGCGCATCCACGCGCTGATGTGGGTGATGGTGATCGCGGTCGCATTCTACGGCATCAAAGGTGGATTGTTTGCGCTGGTGACTGGCGGCAACTACCGCATCTGGGGCCCGCCAGAGACCGTGATCGGCGACAACAACCAGATCGCCGCGGCGCTCGTCGTTCTACTGCCGCTGATCAACTACCTTGGCCGGCAGTCGAAGAACGATTTGCTGCGCATGGGCTCGCGTGTCGCCATGGGCCTATGCCTGCTGTCGGTGCTGGCGTCCTATTCGCGCGGTTCGTTCCTCGCGCTCATCGCGATGCTGCCCTTCCTGTTGCAGCACTCGAGGCGGAAGGTGATTTCCGGCGTCGTCATCGTCGTCGTGCTCGCGTTTTCGATCAGCTTCATGCCCGCGCAATGGGTCGAGCGCATTCAGACCATTCAGACCTATCAGCAGGACTCGTCGGCTGAAGGCCGCATCGAGATGTGGGAAGCGGCGACGAAGATGGCTCTGGCGCGGCCGTTGGTCGGTGTCGGCTTCAAGGGACCGTATATCCAGTCGGTGATGGACCAGTACTCGCCGGGCACCACCGCGCGCGCGGTGCACAGCATCTGGTTCGAGGTGCTGGGCGAGAATGGCTTCCCCGCGCTGTTCTTCTGGATCGCGCTGGCCGTCGTCGCCATCCAGAATTGCCGCTACATCATCCGACGAACCAAGAACGTGCCCAAACTCAAATGGGCAAACGACCTCGCCCACATGTCGATGGTCGGCCTGGTCGGTTTCTATGTCGGCGGTTCGTTCCTGTCGCTGTCGTATTGGGACTTCTATTTCACGTTGCTGGTTATGCTCGCAGCGACACGGCGAATCGTGGTGGCCGAACTCGCGCCCGAATCGAAGCGGCAGCTCTTCTCGCCCGAGGCAGCGCGCGCCGCTGCAAGGACGCGACTGACTGCTGCACGGCCGGCGTTGGGCGCGGGTGACTGAGACCAACCGAATAGGTGATCCATGGAAGCAATCTTTTTCCTCTTCGCGCTCGGCGGCATCGTCATGGTGATCCACTGGTGGGTGGTCAACGACCGCGCGGGCAACGACGGCGTCACCACCGGGTTCTTCGCCATGCGCGAACCGGATGAGCCGACCGCTACACCGGTGCCCGCCGGCATCGCGGCCAAGCAGCGTGGCGGCGGCGTGACGCAGCCTGCTGTACGGCAACGTCGGGGCTAATGCGATTACTTGCCGACGCGTAATGCCACCGACAATTTCAACAGGGCGAGCCACCGCGGCAACCGCGCGCTGGCGAATTCGGCGATTGTCGCCTCGGCGCCCTTGGGATAGCCGGCGGTCCCCCAAAGGGCGAATAGCACCACCGCGTAGATCACTGCGCCCAGGACGACGCACGCGATCAATGCCAGCGCCTCGCCACCGGTGCCAGACGGAAAGACAGCGACCTGCCGGAAGGCGCCGAGGAACGCGGCCATCGACGCGCCGGCGGTGAACGGCCGCCACAGCGCTTCGATCAAGTCAGGCGTCGGCAACCTAACCAGGCGTTGCGCCAGGATGAGATTGACGCCGCCGCCGACGAGGCTGGCGCCGACAAGCGCCGTCGCCGCACCGATCCCACCATACGCCGGCACCAGTAAACCGAGCAGCAGCAGAAACGCCGCCGCGTTGACGAGGCTGGTGAGCGTGAACAGGCGGGGACTGCCCATTGCGACGAAGACCGCATAGGCGTTGCCGACCAGCAGCTCAAGCGGCGCGGCGAAGGCGAGCAAGCGCAACAGTGGCACGGCCGCCGCCCATTGCCGGCCGAAGCCGAGATCGATGACCATGTCGGCAGTGACCAAGAGTCCGAACGCCAGCGGCGCCATCAGGCACAAACCGCCCGCCAATACGGCGAGATAGCCGTTGGCGAGGCTTTTGCCGGCGCCAGAGAGCTTGGAGAAACCCGGAAAGATCGCCGCCAGGATCGGCGTGATCAACTCGGTCATCGGCAGCTCGGCCACCGTGCGCGCGATGCGGTAGAAACCGAGCGCCGCGATACCGGCGAATTTGCCGACGAACAGCTCGTCGCTGCGGGTGCGCACGAAGAACAGCTGGCTCGAGAACCACAGCCACTTGGAAAAGCCGAAAACCTCGCGGAAACGCGCCAGCGACAGCCGTGGCCGATAGGGATGGAGCGCGAAGCTCAGCACGACGCGCGCAACCGCCGACGTGACCAGACCGGCGATCAGCGCGCGATAGTCGCGCCAGACGAAAGCCAACGGCACCGCGACGACGAACGACGCGAGCTTGATCACCAGCGTGTAGACGCATTCGCGGGCGAAGGCGAGTTCGCTGCGGAACTCGACCACGCCGACATTGGCGAAGCCGGCTATCGCGGCGATGCTGGCGATGACGCCAGCGATTCCGAGCAGCCGCGGCTCGTGCAAGAGGGCGCCGGTCGGAACCGCCAGCAGCATGACGAGAACGGCGGTGACGAGTCCGCGGCCGATTTCGAGCGTCCAGACGGTGTCGTAGCGCGCGCGGTCGCGCGATCCGGTGCGGATCAGATCCATGTCGAGGCTGAAATCGCCGGCCGCCTGGACCAGCGAATAGAGCAGCGTCGCCATGCCGACGAGGCCGTAATCCGCCGGCTGCAGCAAGCGCGCAAGCAAAATGGTACTGGCGATGCCGATCAGCCGCACACCCCAGCGCGCGGCCATGAGCCAAAGCGCGCCCTTGGCGACGCTGCGGGCGAGCGTTTCGCTCACCTTAGCCTCACGAATGTGCGGTGGCGTTGCGGGCGTCGGCGCGGACGTGGTCGAGATAGGCCGGCACCGACCCCATCGCATCGAGGAAGCTCGTCAGCGTCTGCCGTGCCGCCGCAACACCCGCATCGAGCGGCGTGGCTATGGCGACGAATGCCGAGACAGAATCGCGGCCAGCGACGATGGCGCGCGCCTGGATCAGCTTGGCTTCGGCCGGGCTGGCGGTGATCACGCCGTCGACGACGTAGAAATACCAGACCAACCGCGCATTGCCGCCGTTGTGGATCTCGGCCACCGCCAGCGTCGCCGGCTGGCCGGCCAGTTCGACGCTCGTCGAACTCAAAGTCGAACGCGCCCAGACATCCTCGTCGGCGATGCGATTTTCGCTGCGCACGAGCGTGTTGTGACGGCCGTGCGCGGCATAGAGCGCGACGTAGCGTTCGACGTCGCGGCCCGCGGCCTCGAAGCCGTCGCGGAACGCCCGATCAGGCGTGACGATCACCGGATGCCAGGTGTCCTTGTCGTCGGGGCGCGGCGTCCACGGCGCCAGCACCCGCGGCGGCGCGGCGCGCGCCAGGTCGACCGGACGCGCATTGTCGAGCAGCGTCAGATAGGCCGGGCCGATTGCCGACAATGCGACCGCCGCGACGAGCGCCGCCAGCGGCGCGCGTACGGTGAAGGCACCCGGCATCGCAGCGGCGCGCGCGACCGGCTGTCGGCGGTCGGCGAAACGCATGCCGATGAAGATCAGCAGGAAAAGGATGAGCGTGAAGAAGCCCCACCCGTAGACGATGTGATCGGCTTCGACCGCGGTTACGTCGTTGGTCAGATGGCCCAGATAGATGATGCCGAATGCACGCAAACCGTTGGCGAAGACCGGTATGACCAACGACGCCGCCATGAAGGCGGCCCGTTTCCACCACGAGCGATAGACCAGCAGCGCAAAGAATGCCCCGAACGCGATCGACGCGATCAGGAAGCGCAATCCGGCACAGGCTTCGGCGATGATGAAATCGCCCTCGGGAATCGAAATCATGATGCCGTCGGAAAACACCGGCACATGGCAAAGTTGCAGCATCCAGACGGCGAAGTGCGCCGTCACGTCCTGCAGCGTCGGCACCAGCACCTCGCCGCTCGGCACCAGCAAATAAAGGTAGAGCAGTGGGCCGAGCAGCCGCTTGTAGAGCGGCCAGCCCAGGACCGCGAGCAGTGTCGCCTGGATGATGGTGACGAAGACGAGCTGCTGCAGCTCCAGCACGCCGAGTACGGCCGCGCCGAGCCAAGCCAGGGACAAAAGCGGAAGCAGCAGAAGGACGTGAAGATCCGCACGCGGCGCCACGTCGAGCGTCATCCGGCGTTCCCAGATCAGGTAAAGCGCGATCGGCAGGACGAGGAAACAATGATTGTAGGTCGGCGACGCGACCCAGACCCGCCAGGCGCCGACGATCTCGCGCCAGAACAGGCAGCCGAGCGCCAAGGCCGCCAACAGCAGCACTGCGCCGAGCAGCCGCCACGGCGCCGTATCGACGCGGCTATCGATCGTCGAGACGCTCATGACGCTGTCGCCAGAACGAGCGGTTCTTTTTCGGTCACGGTCGCCGGCACTGGCGACCCGTCGGCAAGCAGCATGTCGAGCAACGGCAGTTTGGATTCCCAGCGATAGTCGGCTGTGACGCGGGCCCGGCCGCGTAAGCCGATGGCACGGCCTTTGGCCGACAGCGCAACGGCGATCATGTCGACGAACTCGGCCGGCGTGGAGGCCGCCAGCACCTCGTCGTTGCGCGCAAAGCCGAACGCCGCCAGCGCCGTTGGCGACGCAACCAGCGGCTTGGCCATGGCCATCGCCTCGAGCACCTTGTTCTGGATGCCGCGCGCCAGACGCAACGGCGCCACTGCGAGATCGGCGTGTGCGAGATAAGGCCGCACATCGGGAACACGTCCGGTGATGCGAATGTTGGCATCGCCGCACAGACGCCGGATGGCGCGCGCCGGATTGGCGCCGACGATCCAGAAATCGGTGTTCGACCAGCGCCGCCGCAGCCGCGGAACGACTTCGGTGCCGAACCAGCAGGCGGCGTCGACGTTCGGCCGGTAGTCCATCGCGCCGGTGAAGACGATGGCACGGCGGCCGCGCGGAAACGGATTGGGATAGGCACGGTCGGGATTGAAGCGGTCGAGGTCGATACCGTTCGGCATAACGCGCACTCGCGTTGCGACTTCCGGTGCACGGCGCTCGAGCAATTCGGCTTCGGCGGCCGAGACGAACAGCGTCGCATCGAATTCGCTCGCCGCGCGGCGCTCGAGCGCCAGCAGCCGGCGCGCTTCACGCCGGTAAAGCGGCGCTAGCACGCCGCCAGCTTCAGCGTAACTGCGCCACTTCTCAGAATCGAGATCGACCATGTCGATGACGCGGCGATCGAACTCAAGGCCGGTAACGTAAGGCGCCATCGCCGAGCAGTAGACGAAGGCGGCGTGCGGTTGGAACCTGGCGACCGTGTCGTCGATCCAGGCCATGAGCCGGCGGTCGCGGAAGTAACGCGCACTCATCGCCTCGCCGGTCGCGAGCGCAAGAAGACTGCGGGCACGGCCTTGCCATGGCCGCAACGGCAGAGCGCAGACGCTCGCACAAATCTGTCCCAGCGCCGGAATGTGGGCGACATCGCGC
Organism: Allostellaceae bacterium; assembly: GCA_035632055.1. GTDB lineage: Bacteria > Pseudomonadota > Alphaproteobacteria > ATCC43930 > CGMCC-115725 > REEB95. The sequence continues at coordinate 77,389 of DASQHO010000005.1, read as the reverse complement.
GGATCGTCATAGAAGGTGCCGAGATGGACGCGATGCCGTGCCGCAAGATGGCGCAGGATCGGCCAGGAGCGGATTTTGTCGCCTTTGTCGGGCGGGTAGGGTAGCCGGTGCGCGAGGAACAGCAGGTCAGACACAGCGCTACTCCCCGCCTTCTCGATCGCTGAAACCGTTCGAGGCTTCGCTGAAAATCAGCCTGGGGATTCGATGAACAAGACGGCTCGTCATTGGCCAGGACCGAGAAAGACTGTGTCCATGCGATCCCAGGCAAAATCGCCAAGCAACCGCTCGAGCCGGCCGTACATGCGGCGGAGATTGAGGTAATGGCGGAAGCGCGATTTGGCCGACAGTCCGGCGACGCGCGGCTGTGCCGCGTCGATTTCCCACGGATGCATATAGAAAATCGCCGGCCGATCCTCGACCTGATTGACGCGGCGGAAAGCGGCGCGCGACAGCGCATAAGGCAGCAGTCGGAAATAGCCGCCGCCCGACGCCGGCAGGTTGCGGCCGCCGACGCGTACGGTGCTGAGCGGTACTTCGAGAACGGCGCAGGGATTCGCGCGGAACGGCCGGCGCGGCGCCATCGGCATGCCGTAGAGATCGTGCGCGATTGGATAGATGCTGGAACTATACGCGAAGCCGGCGGCAGCCAACTCGTCGAGCGCCCAGAGATTGGCAGTGCCGATCGAGAAGGTGGCGGCGCGGTAGCCTTTGACCGGCGCCTGACCGACATCTTCCAGCAGCGCCTTGCTACGACGGATATCGGCGGCAAATGCGTCGCGGCTCTGCCGGTCGGCGCGAATATGGTTGACGCCGTGGCTGGCTAATTCGTGGCCGAGCGCGACGATACGCCGGACCATCGCTTTGTGCCGTTCGGCGATCCAACCGAGCGTGAAGAACGTGGCCTTGACGCCATTGTCGTCGAACAGCGCCAGCAGGCGATCGACGTTGGCCTCGACCCGCGACGGCATCAAATCCCATGCGCTGCGCGGCACGGCGTGGGCCAGCGCCTCGACCTGGAAGTAATCCTCGACGTCGACTGTCAGTGCGTTGACGACCCGACTGGCGCGCCGCAGCACGGGCGTATCGCGGCCGAAGACTGCAAGCCCATCCATCTCCGCGCTCCTAAAATACCTTGCGCAGCGTGAGGATCAGCGAATTGCGATAGAAATTCGGTCCGCCCGACACGGAATCGACGTAGGCGAAATTGTAGTCGAGCGCGCCGAAGAGCGTCGGCGTGAATTCGTGACTGAATCCGAGCGTCGCGTTGAACGTGTGCGTGTGCTGCGAATCCTGCAGGAAATAACCGCTGTTCAGCGTCATCGTGGTGAGCGGCGTCATTCGGCGATCCCAGGTTCCGGTGATGCCGTTCATCGAGTCGTTCGGCACCAGACCGGTGAGCGATTCCATTTCCTGATGGATGGTGCTGACGGTGAAGCGGTTGGGATCGAGATCGGTGACCAAGCTGGCCTGGAAGGTGCGCAGCCGCTCGACGTCGTTTTGCAGGCTGAATTCGCTGTTGTTGAGCGAAATCGGTAGGCCGGTGGTGGCGTCAAGCACCGTACCGTTCGGTCCCAGGACTGCGCCGCTCAGATTCTGCAGAATCGCCTGTTGCGGCGTGGTCGTGACTTCGGAGTAACTAGCGTAGGCGGTCGTGATCGGCGTTAGCGCGTAGCGCAGGTCTCCGGCGAACGAGTCCGCACCATCACGGTGGCCATAAGTGAGATCGGCGCGCGCGTACGAGCCGGGCTCGTAGATGAATCCACCGTACCAGGTCGGCTCGGACAGATTCTGCGACGGCACTTCGGCGAATTGGAGCGTCTGCCAGCCTCCGGCGCCGACCAGCGCGATCGACTTGGTGACATGCACCTGGATTTCGTCGGTCGCCAGGCCTTCCTTGTTCGAACCGGTACCGCCATCGACGTCGGTGCGCTGTCCGTCAAGCGTGATCTCATTGCTGAGATATTTGCCGATATCGCTGGTGTCGAGCGTGCCGCGCAACTCGTTATGCATTGTGGCTGTGATCGGCGCCAACGTGCCGACACCGACGAGGCCCGGTGTGATCTGGCCGGTGGCCGCGGTCTGACCGGTGAACCAAGTCTGCCCGAAAATGTAGCGCAGCTCGCCGTTACCGACGGTGTCGAACGAGTGGCGCAGAACCGGACTGGCCTCGAGAGCGTAGGTACTGGTGCGGTTCGACGTCGTCAGCTGGTCGGCCGGAATCGAGCCGAAGGCTCCGGTGTGCGCCGTCTGGAAGATCGTGCCACGCAATTCGACTGCAGCGGCATCGGGCACCAAGGTTGCGACGGCGGAGCCGAAAGCGTTCTGGTTGATATTGTCCTGATCGCTGGCAACAGCAAATTTCTGCAGGCTCGCCGAATAATCAAGATTGCCGACGAGGCGCGGCCCGTCTGCGGCGACGTAGATGCCAGGCGTCAGCGTCGTGATCAGGTCCGCCTGACGACCGGTCTGCGCGTCGCGGACGTTGTCGGTGAGCTCATCGCGCAAATCAACGCGCGGCGTCACCTGCCACATCGGCGGGCCCTTGGGCGGCAACGTGGAGGGTTGATCCTCCTCGTTCGGCGCGGTCGGCCGATTGAGATCCTGCCTCAGGCCTTGGGCGTAGATCGGCGGGACCGGGCCTTGGCCCTGATCGTCGACCGGACCTAGCGAGAGCTGGGCCGCCGCTGGGGAAGCCATCGCTGCGACCGCGATGAGCCCCACAACGACGACCGGGAACCGAATGATGCGCATCCTGCTCTCGACCGTAGGCACGGCATGGGAAGGATCAATAATCGGAATAGGCGCCGAACTGATCGGCCGCGGAGGTGCGGACCTTGTTGAGCAGTAGGCTGATGTTCGGGCACGCGCTCAACAGACCGATCGCGGATTCCAGCTCTTCCTGCTGGGTGTGATCGGCTTCGACGACGACGACGATTTGGCCGACGAGGCTGGCGAGAATCGCCGGATCGCTCGACGCCAGCACCGCCGGCGCGTCGAACACGATGAAACGGTCGCTATAGCGCTGCGCCATTTCGTTGAAGATCGCACGCGTGCGGCGGCTCGACAGCAGCTCAGGCGAGCGGATGTTTGGCGAGCCCGCCGACATTACGGTGAGGTTCGGCAGGTTGGTGCGCAGCACCACCTCGGAGAAATCGATGTCGGGATTGGCAAGCAGATCGGTCAGGCCGTAACTCGCCGGAATACCCATCATTTCCTGCATCGCGTGATGCTTGGTGTCGAGATCGATGAGCAGCACCTTGAGATCCTGCTCGGTGGCAATCGACAGAGCGATATTGATGGCAGTGAATGTCTTGCCTTCGCGCGGCCGCGTCGACGTGACCATGATGACACGATTGCGATTCGCGACCGCGTCATCCGGCTCATCCATATACTTGGCGACGAGCTGCCGCTTGACGATGCGGAATTCTTCGGCCACACGCGAGCGCTGCGCCGACGGCACTGTGATGCCGCAACGCGCCAAGCTGCCGCGGTCGATCGAGACCTGACGGCTGTAACCCGCCGCCGGCGGCGCCAGCGACGGACGTTCGACCGCGCGCTGATAGCCGCTCATTGCCGGCCGCGACGCGCCACGGGCGTAACCGGCAGAACCGTAGGCCGTGTCGAAAGCCGGCTCGTGCGCCGGCTGATGATAAGCGGTCGCGGCTGCACCATTGACGACCGCAGCCTGCGGCTGTTGCGCATAAACCGGCTGCGCGTGCGGCGCCTGGTAGACGCGCGGCTGCGGTGCGGTGACCTGCGGCTGGTAGACCGGCTGCGGCACCGCGGCGGCTTGGTACGCCGGCTGCGCGTAGCCGTTTTCGGGATAGGCTGTCGGAACGTAAGCGGCTTGCGGCGCTGGCGAAATCGGCGATGCCGGCGCGCGCGACTTCAAATGCGCTGCAGCGCGCTCGATCAACTTGCGCGAAGTTTCGTCGATCATCAGCCCAACCCTCCGGGCAACGCATGGTGCACGCTGAACGTCATCAGGATGAGCACGCCGTACAGCATCATCAGCGCGAGCGCCGAGGCGCCAAATCCGGCTAGCTCCATCACCGACTGGCTGCGCGACTTGAACAGCGCGACGTAAGACACGCCGCCGAGCACCGGGAGGCCGAGGCCACGGAGACGATTGAGGGTCGCGAACGAGCGGTCGACCTGCGTCAGCAGTACGGGAATGCCCAGCCCGCCGAGAATGCCGGCCAGAAGCACCGCCGAAAACAACAGCGGGCGGTTCGGCGCGATCGGGTTCGACGGCACCTGCGGCGCGTCAATCACGCGGAACTGGATCTTGTCGGCTTGGGTGTCGGCTGCCTGGGACAGGTTGGTCGCTTCACGCCGCGATAGCAGCTCGTCGTAATTGTGCTTGAGGATGGTGTAGTCGCGGTCAAGATCCTGGTACTGGGCTTCGACGCCGGGCGATGCTTTAGCGGTCGCCTCGGCTTGATTAAGGTCGGCCTGCGCCTGATCGATGCGGCGCTGAACCGACGCGACCTTGGCCTGTGCGTCGAGCAGCCGAATGCGCACTTGGTCATAGACCACGGGTGAAACCTTGGTCCGGGTACCGGCCGCCGCGTGACCGCCGGCGACCGAAGCCTGCTGGCCGATCTGGCTGGTGAGCGCGGCGATCTGCTGCTTCGCCGCAATGACGTCGGGATAATTGTCAGTATAGCGCGTCCGCAGCTCGGCAAGCTGACGCTGCAACTGGGTGAGCTGCTGCTCTGCCGCACCCGGCGACGCCGCAACCGGATTCGTATCGGCGCCGACGCTCGGCACCAGGCTCTCAAGTTCGCGCTGAAGCTCGTCGCGCTGCGCCGTCGCATCCTGCAGATCGTCATGCAGCTGCTGCAGCTGATTGCGCGTCGTGTCGATCGAGTTCGTGGAGGCCGCGCCGTTCAGCACGTCGAGATGCTGCGCGCGGAAATCCGCGCGGCGCTGTTCGGCTGCGCGCAGCTGCTTCTCGTAAAGCGCAATCTGGTCGTTGAGGAAGCGCTGCGCGTTGTCGAGTTCGGTGCGCTGCGTTCCGGTGGTGCTTTCGGCGAAGATCGTCAGGAGGCTCTGCACGACGTTGTGCGCGGTCTGCGCGTTGGAATCCTGATACGAGATCGTGAACAGATTGTGGGTTTGCGGCTGGATGACGATCCGCTGCATCAGTTGTTGGATCAGCGCATCCTTGTCGGCCTGCGTGTGGATGTGGCGGTCGAGATCCGCCATGTGAATCAGTTCTTCCACGTTCGGCCGTGACAGCAGCGTGCGTTGCAGCACGTCAAGCTGCTGGGCCGGATCGACGTCGACGGCGATTCCGCGCAGCAGCGGCGTCAGCAACTGATCGGCATCGACGTAGATGCGCGTGTAGGACTCGTAGCGGTTCGGAAGCATCCCGACCACGGACCAGCCGACGACGCACACGGCCCACGCGGTGAGCGCCGTAATCCATTTGCGCCGCCAGATCGCGTGGAGATATTGGAAAATAAGGCCGGAGAGAGATTCCATGAGAGTCGCCTTGTTGCGCCCTGCGTGCCGATCGCTGGCTAGAAATACCGCTGCGGAATGATGACGATGTCGCCCGGGCGCATAGCGATGTTGTCCTTGACGTCGCCGTCGTTGACCAGACTATCAAGGCGAGCATGAATGGTTTCGCGCTGGCCGTTGAAGTTGCGCACCACGACGGAGCGATCGCCGGCGGCGAACCGTGTCAGACCGCCGACCTCGATCATGACGTCGAGGATGGTCATGTTCGACCGATAGGGAATGGCTTGCGGCTTGGCTGCCTCGCCGATGACGCGGATCTGCTGTGAGAAGGGCCCGACGAAACTTGAGACGATGACCGTGACGTTCGGATCCTTGACGTAGGCCTTGAGCTTCTCGGTGATGTCTTGCGCCAGCGCCGACGGCGTACGGCCAACGGCGGCGACGTCCTGAACCAGTGGGATCGAAATCTTGCCGTCGGGACGCACCGGCACCTTCACCGACAGCTGCGGATTTTGCCAGACGAAGATGTCGAGATTGTCGCCGGGGCCGATCAGGTAAGTGTCTGAATTCGGATCGATCGTGCCGCCTTGCACGCCCGGATTGACCGACGCGATCTGGCCGCTCGGCGCGGCCGCCATCGGCGTCGCCGCCAGCGGCGGCTGAACCGGCGTGCTTTCAGTGGGCCGTGCCGCAGCCATCTGCGCCGTCGTCGGGCGCTCGGGTGCGGCCTGAGCCTGAGTCGGTACCGGCAGCGGCCGATCGTTTATGATCGGCGGAACGCTCAATGCCTGCTGCGTCGAATTCGAATAGGTCTGTGGACGGGAATCCGAGTTGCCGACCATGCGATCGGTCATGTCGGTGAACGAGCTGCAGCCGGCAAGCAAAACGAGTGCAAGCACGAAGACAGATTGAGAAACCTGGCGCAGCACCGTTTTGACTCCCCACTGTGAGATATTCCCGTCTGGCATTTGATTGCCAGCGCGGGCGGTTGCGTTTGCAGCTCGTCGTTCCATCTGGCTTGGCGCGAGCCACTCACACGCAGGGTGACGGTACCGGTAAAATCTTACCGAAACATTGACCTGATTTAAGTATTACGTTTCGGCAACGCGTAGTTTGCGTAAATAAAATCTAAAGGCAACCCTGCGACTTTCAGGTCATGACTAAAAATAAGTGGCCGCGCATGGATCGCGTGACTTCAGTGTTGCGCGATCCGGAAGCGATTGCCACGTGGCACGAAGACGATTGGGATCGCGCAGTGCGCGAGGCACGCCGTGCCGGCGTGCTGGCGCGCATGGCACTGCTGATCGCGGAGCACAACCTCGGATCACTCGTGCCATCGTGCGCTCAACCGCATCTCGAAGCCGCCTGCGTACTCGCGCGCAAACATGGTGAAGATGTCGCGCGCGAATTGCGCCACATTCATGTCGCGCTCAGCGCCGCGGCAGAGCCGGTTATCCTTGTCAAAGGCGCGTCCTACGCCGCCGCAGGCCTGCCCGCCGCCGCCGGCCGGCTTTTCGGCGACATCGACATCATGGTGCCGCGTTCCGCCATCGCGCGCGCCGAAGCGGCGTTGACTGCGAACGGCTGGCGCAGCGTCAAGTCGGATGACTACGACCAGCACTACTACCGGCGCTGGATGCATGAAATTCCGCCGCTGCAGCATCGCACGCGGCGAACAACAATCGACGTCCACCACACCATCGTGCCACTGACCGCACGTCACGTGGTCGACGCGCGCCGGATGATCGAGATGGCGATTCCGGCAGAAAATGCACCGGGTTTTCTGGTGCCGTCGCCGTCCGACATGATCCTGCATGCAGCGGTGCATCTGTTCGACGATGGCGAATGGACGAACGGGTTGCGCGATCTTGACGACATCAATCGCCTGTTCGGCCATTTTGCGGCCCAAGTCGACTTTTGGCCGAAGCTGATGGCGCGCGCGGCACAGTTGGGACTCGAACGGCCGCTCCACTACGCCTTGCGGTACGCGGCGATGCTGCTCGGCGCGCCAGTTCCGGCCGAATTTCTTGTGCGCGCTGAATTACGGCCACCGGTTTTGCAGTGGATGGATCGGGTCTTTGTCCGTGCTTTGCGGCCGGCCCATGCCGGTTGTGCGCTTCCGGGCACGCGCTTGGCGTTGCTCTTTCTTTACGTTCGCGCCCACATCCTGCGTATGCCGCTGCGGCTGCTATTACCGCACCTGCTGCGCAAAGCGCTGGTTAAGCGTCTCAAGCCGGCGGTGGCATAGCACGCTCGTGGAGTCGCCGATCGCCGCTTTCCTGGCCTATTCGTTCCTAATGCCGCCGACGGTGTTCATCGTCGCCGCCTTGGCCGGCATCGCGCTTGCTTGCTTTGCGCGTACACGCCGCTGGGGCATCGCACTCGCTTTCGTCAGCGTCGGTGCGCTTTACATCTTCGCCACGCCGCTGGTGTCGATGGCGCTGCTGAGCGCAGTCGAGAACGAGGTGAATGCGAGTCCGCCGGATGCGAGCGCGGCTCAAGCAATCGTGATTCTTTCCGGCGACATCCATCACGGCGATGGCGCGGATGTCGGCGACACCGTCGGCCGGCTGACGCTCGAACGGCTCGATCGCGCCGCTGAACTCTATCGCCGCCATCCGCTACCGATCCTGGTGTCGGGAGGACCGGTCGGTGACAGCCGCGAGTCGCTGGCGGTCTTGATGGCGCGCACCCTGAACGACGATTTCGGCGTACCGGTCGCCTGGCGCGAGGAACAATCGCAAACAACGTTCGAAAACGCCAAATTCTCGGCGCAACTCTTGCGCGCCCAGCATATCCGCACCGTGCTGCTGGTGACGCAGCCGTGGCACATGCCGCGCGCACTATGGGCATTCGCGCACGAGAATATCGACGCGATTCCGGCGCCGACCGAACACACCTATATCAAAACCCCGATCGACGCTGCGATGCTGCTGCCGCAGTCGACCGCGCTGACCGACAGCTTCTACGCGCTGCATGAAATTCTCGGACTGATCTATTACCGACTGCAGTTTGGTTAACTGTTTGTCCTTTTTAAGAATTCTATAAGCCCTCGGCGCCTAGACTTTGTGCGAGCGGTACGCCGTTGCCGCGCGCAAGTCATCGACAGGTTATTCATGGCGCAATATCTGGTTACCGGCGGCTGCGGCTTCATCGGCTCGCATCTCGCCGACGCCCTGCTCGCCGACGGACACGACGTCCGCATCCTCGACAATCTATCGACCGGTCATCGCGACAATGCACCCGACGGTGCTGAGCTGCTGATCGGCGACGTCGCCGATCGCGTCGCCGTGCGCCATGCGATCGCCGGCACCGACGGTGTCTTTCATCTTGCCGCGATCGCTTCGGTCGAACGCAGCATCGATGACTGGGTCGGCACGCACATTTCGAATCTCACGGGCTGCATCACCGTCTTCGACGCGGCGCGCCGCGCGCGCGACACCGGACCAGTTCCCGTCATCTACGCTTCTTCCGCCGCGGTCTATGGCGTCAACGAGGCGGTACCCTTGGCCGAGAATGCCGAGGCGCAGCCGATGACAGCGTACGGCGCCGACAAACTCGGCTGCGAGTTGCACGGCTATATCGCGACTACGCTTTACGGCGTGCCGACGACTGGGTTGCGATTCTTCAACGTCTATGGACCGCGGCAGAATCCGGATTCGCCCTATTCCGGCGTGATCTCAATCTTCTGCGACCGCCTGGCGGCGGGCAATCCGATCACCATCCACGGCGATGGACGCCAGGTTCGCGACTTCATCCATGTCGCCGACGTCGTGCGCTTCCTGATGCGCGCAATGTCCGTCCCGGCCGAAGGCGACGTGTTCAATGTCTGCACCGGCGCCGGCACTACCATCGTCGACTTGGCCAGGACGATCGCATCCCTCTGCGGCGTGACGCCGGATCTGATCTTCCGCGCACCGCGTCCCGGCGACGTGCGCTTGTCGATCGGCGATCCCGGACGCGCCGAGAAACTATTCGGAATCCACGCCGAAATGCCGCTCAAGGACGGGCTGATGATGACGCTCGCCAGCCAGAAGACCCGACTCGCGACGCGTCTGCGCTATGCCTGAACGGGCCAGATTTCGGCCGGCCCGCCAATGCCGACTCGGGCACCAGCCTGCATCCTCCTGACGCCGGGCCATACTTTGTGATAGGGATTAAGCGCTTGCAGTCGGGCGCGTCTTATTACGCGCTCAAGCAACAAGGCTGAACATAACCCGCGTCGAAAGACCCGGGGCTTGAGCCGGTGGGATCGCCCTTACGAACAGGGGGAAATACCACATGTTCACGCAAGTTCTCGACCCTACGGGTAATCTGTTTCTTACTTGGTTGGTGGCGTTGGTTCCGCTCGTAGTCCTGCTGTTCCTTCTTGCGGGATTGCGATGGTCGGCTTGGCTGGCGGTCCTGATCGGCTCGCTGGTTACACTCGCCCTTGGCCTTTGGGTCTGGGGCATGCCGTTCGGCGACGGCATCAAGGCCTATGTCTACGGATCGCTGACCGGCATCTGGAACGTCGACTGGATCACGTTCTGGGGCGTGATCCTATTCAACACACTCGTTACGACCGGTGTCTTCGACAAACTGCGGCGCTGGCTGATTTCGCAAGGCACCGCCGACGTTCGCGTCCAAACCATCTTGTTCGCCTGGGCGTTCGGCGCTCTGCTCGAAGGGCTGGTCGGATTCGGCTATCCCTGGGCGTTCGTCGCACCGATTCTGATCGCAATCGGCATACCCGATCTGGACGCGATCCGCGTTGCGGCAATCGCCAACAACGCGCCGGTCTCCTACGGTGCGCTCGGCGCGCCGATCATCGCGCTTGCAGCCGTCACCGGCTATCCGCTGCTCGCGCTGTCGGCGTCGGTAAGCAAGATCGTCGCCATCCTCGCTCTGCTGCCACCATGGGTGTTGCTCTACCTTGTCACGGGGAGGAAAGGCATGTGGGAGGCATGGCCTCTCGCCGTGGTCGGCTCGCTCGGTTACATCGCAGGGCAGCTGCCATGGGGAACTTTCATCAACCCCTACCTGCCGGACGTCATCGGCTCGATCGTATGCTTCATTTGTATCCTGTTGCTGCTCAAGGTCTGGCGGCCGCCGACCGTGCTGGGATACGGCGGCAAGCCGATCACCGGCGCAGCCTCGGCGCCGGCGCACGGCCTGTCCGGTAGCGATATCTTCCAAGCGTGGTTGCCGATCCTTGTCTTGGTCGTGGTTGTTACGATCTGGACAGGTCCGTGGTCCACCCTGCCGAAAATCGTCTTGTTCCACGCTGCGGTCTCGGCAGCGTCTTCGATCACGCAAGGGGCGACCATTGGTGCGGTATTCAATTGGACACCGTTCGTTGGCGGCTCGGCGATTTTGGCATCGTGGATCATCGTCGCAGTACTGCTGCGCGTGAACGGCAAGCAGCTTGGCGAGATCTTCGCCAAGACATGGCAGCAGATGTGGGGCGCGTGCCTGGTCGGTGTGTTCATCTTCGGCCTAGCTTACGTCTACAATTATTCGGGCATGGCGGCATCGCTGGCGAAGGCGTTCTCGTCGCTCGGCGCGGCCTTCATTGTGGTGGCGCCGATTCTGGGCTTCATCGGCGTGGCGCTATCGGGCAGCAACACCTCGACTAACGCCATGTTCGGCAAGTTCCAGGCGCTGGTGGGTCAAGTGCTTGGCTTCCCGCCACTCCTGCTGCCGACGCTGAATTCGATCGGCGCCGAGATCGGCAAGCCAGTGGCACCACAAACGGCGAGCGTCGGCGTTTCGACGTCGCGTTTCGTCCGCAACGAGGGCGCGGTCATCCGTCACAATTTCGGATGGACGCTGGTGATGCTGGCGTATCTCATTGTCATCAGCATCGCCTGTTACTGGTTCTTCCCCGGCATCGCCAACCTCTGACCGGGGACCGAATTTCTTCAGACGGGGCGCGCTGCCAGCGCGCCCTTTTTTTGCGCTCGCGCCCGTTGTCTCGGCGGCGCATGATTTGACACAGTCGCCAGCTATCGTTCGCCGCTGGCGTCGACTAGACTAACCGGCATAGGCCGCGCACGCCGAACGATGCGCCGCGGGCCATGGGAGGCCATATGAAGAAGCTGCTGGTCGCCATCCTTATCGTCGTTGCGCTGGTCATTGTCACCGCGGTCGTCGTGCCGTTCTTTATTCCGGTCGACGCCTTCAAGGCGAAACTGATCGCCGAGGTCAAGCAAACGACCGGCCGCGACCTACGGATCGATGGCCCCGTCAGCCTCCATCTGCTGCCGAACATCGAGCTGTCCGCAGACCAGGTCTCGTTCAGCAACGCGCCCGGCGGCGTCGCCAAGAACATGGCGCAGCTCAAATCGCTTGAAGTCCGCCTCCAGCTGCTGCCGCTGCTCAGCGGCACGGTCGCGGTTGATACCTTCGTCCTGGTCGATCCGGTCATCGCGCTCGAAGTCGAGAAGGACGGGCGGCCGAATTGGGAGTTTGGCACGGGCACTGCGGCGCCGACGCCGGCCGCAGCCGCGCGCGCCCCGGCGTCGGCTGGCGGCGGCGCGCTGTCGACATTGGCCCGGCTGCGGCTCGCCAACCTGCAAATCGAAAACGGCACTGTGAGCTATGTCGACACCCGCACCGGAAAGCGTTGGGAGGCGGGCGCGATTAACATCAAGATCGCGATGGCCGGCCTCGACAGTCCAATGTCGGCATCGGGCTCCGTGGCGTGGAACAAACAGACCGTCAACCTCGACCTTGCCGTCAGCCGGCCGGCCGCGTTCGAAGGCGGTCAGGCGACGCCGATCAAGCTGAAGATCGCGTCGGCGCCGATCAACTTCGACTTCACTGGAACCGGCGTCGGGGCGCCGACGCTCAAACTCGATGGCGATGCAGACCTCAACATTCCTTCGATCCGCAGCCTCGCCGCCTGGACCGGCCAGCCGATGCCGGCGGGCAACGGCTTCGGCCTACTCGCGATCAAGGGCAAGGTCGCGATCGCCGGACCCAAGTACGCGTTCGGCAATGCCGTGATCGCGTTTGATGCGATCAAAGGTAACGGCGGCATTGAGTTCGACAACGGCGGCGCCAAACCCTACATCAAGGGCAGCCTGCAGCTCGACGACCTGAACCTCAATCCCTACATCGGCGGCCCAACGGGATCGCGATCGGCACCGGCGCCAGCGCCGGCGGCGTCCGGCGGCGGCGCATCAGCAGGCACTGAACAGGGCTGGAGCACGACGCCGATCGACACCAGTCCGCTCAAGGTCGCCGACGCGGATTTCTTTCTCGGCGCGAACAGCATCGAGTATCACAATATCAAAGTCGGCAAGAGCGCACTGGTCCTGCATCTCAAGGACGCGCGTCTTACCGCCGATCTGACGCAGCTGACACTCTATAAAGGCGCCGGCCAGGGCAAAGTGACGATCGACGGCAGCGGCACGGCGCCGGCGATTCAGGAGACCTTCGCCCTCAAAGGCGTCGACATGCAGCCGTTGTTGCACGACGCCGCGAACGTGAACCTCTTGTCGGGGACCGGTAACCTCGACATGGCGATCGACGGCCGCGGCCGCAGCCAGCGCGACATCATCTCGTCGCTCGCCGGCAAGGGCTCGCTGCATCTCGACAAAGGCAAGATCGAGGGCGTCAACATCATCGGCATGATGAAGAACGCGGCCAAGGCACTGAGCATGGGTCTCGTCGGCAGCGGCAACGACACCGATTTCAGTACGCTGTCAGGCACCTACACGATCACCAACGGTGTCCTGAAGAACAACGACCTGCAACTCGTCTCGTCCGAGCTGCCGATGACCGGCGCCGGCACCGTCGATCTGCCACAGAGGCAGGTCGACTACCGACTGACGCCGAAGGTCGCTGGTGCGCTGGCGGTGCCGATCAAGATCACCGGATTGTGGGACAACCTGTCGTACCGGCCGGATGTCGGCGCGATTTTGCAACAATCTGGCCAGCAGCTCCTTCAGCAACCGGGCAAGACGTTGCAACAGGTGGTGCCGAAGCAGTTCCAGAATCTGTTTGGGAAATAGGCTGGCCTTAGCCAACCCGTTGGATCTGACTACCGTTTCGTGCTGCGCCACCAGTCGAGAATGTGCGCGCCATGCCAGAACGCGACGCCGGCGTGGCGCGCCGCGTAATCGAGGAAGGCCTCGAGATATTTGATCCGGTGCGGCACGCCGCTGATGTAGGGGTGAATGGCGAAGCACAGGATCTTGGCGCGAGTCGCACCTTCGGCATAAAGCCGGTCGAACTGGTCGATCGCGCGCTTCAGGAAGACATCGGCGTGATGGTGCTGCACGACCATCATCGGGATGTCGTTGAGTTCGACCGTGTAGGGTAGGGTCACCAGCGGCCCATGCTTGGTGGCAATCTCGCTCGGCTCGTCATCCCACACCCAATCGCCGATATACTGCACGCCCGCTTCGGCAAGGAGGTCGGGAGTCTCGTAAGTCTGCGTCAGCCCGGGACCGAGCCAGCCGACTGGCCGCTGGCCGGTGAACTTCGCGATCGTGTCGAGCGATTTGTGAATCGTCGCGCGCTGATCGGGCAGCTTGTGGATCGGCCCTTGGACGTAGCTGTGACCCATAAACTCCCAACCGCGTTCGCGCGCCGCGGCCGAAACGCGCGGATAGCTTTCGACCACGTTGGCATTGATGGCGAGCGTAACTTCGGCCTTGTGTCGGTCGAATGCATCGAAGAATCGCCAGACGCCGACGCGCATGCCGTATTCGTGCCAGCTCCAATTGGGCACGTCGGGAATCAGCGGCACGCCCGTTGGTGCGGGCAAAATTTGGCGCGCCATCGGGTTTTCGATCTCCCACACTTCGAGATTGACCACCGGCCAGACGACGAGGCGCAGGCCCGCCGGCAGCTTCAACGGCGGCCGGTCGACGATGGCGGAAAACGGCGCCCGTTCGCGCGGTTTCATGCGTACCTCCCAGTTGGCCGGCGCAAGGCGGCTGAGCATAAAGGAGCGCATGGTAACGATCAGCGACGATTCCGCCGCTCGCTACCCACGCTTACGACACCAGAAAACGTACATGCCGAGAAAGGTCTCCGGGTTGGCTTCCTCGAAGCGGGCCCAGCACCGCAAATCCGTGGCCGCCGGATCGTCCGGATTCGCAGCACGATAGCGCTGTAGCGCGCCGCCATCGAGGTCGAAGCCGAGGAATTCGAGGCCGAGTTCAGCGAGCATACCGGCCACTTCGTCCAGCGTGAACGTACGCTCGGACGCATGGAAGAGCAGGTCGCGGCAGCCGTTGAGATCGTAAATGTCGCGGGCATGCGCCAGCCGCGCCAGGCGCGGACCCTCCTCGCCCCACAGGATACGGCGGCGAAAGTCCCGAATATTGCGCGCCACCGGCCGCAAGCCAAGTTCGGCGATGCGCGCTCGCGCGGCAGTGACATCCGCACGCGCGATGGTGCTGTAAAGAGCGACATACATGAAGCCGCCGGAATGCAATAACGCCGTCAACCGCCGCCAGCCTTCGAGCGGCGACGCCATATGGTGGAGCACACCGAGGGCTTCGATCATCGCGAATTGCCGCGCGAGAGTGCCGAGTTCCAGAATATCGGCTTGCAGAAATTCAACATTGGCGACGCCGAACTCGCGCGCCTTGCGGCTGGCGTAAGCGAGGCTCGCGCGCGAAAGATCGACCGCGAGCACGCGCGCGTGACGCAGCGATCGCGCGGTACGAATCGGCTCCTGTCCGGTGCCGCAACCGGCGACGAGGATCTCAAGCGGCTGCCAGACGAAAGCCGGCAGATCGATACCCGGAAAGCGGCGCTGCATGCGCACGGCAAAGCTTTCGGGTGCGATGTGGGCCATCGATAGCCAGCGCGGATAAGGATGCTCTTCGTATTGCGCCTGAACCGCACGCGAAGTGCGATCGGCAATCGCGCCGAGAGTGCGGATCGTCCGGGATATTTCGATTTCGGCGGCGGGCTCGCGAAGACTGGTTTCGATCACCGAACGCACGGGCTCGGACCAATCCGCTGCGGCCGGCCGCAGCAGCGCGGCCGCACCGTTGAGACCGATCAGCGGCGCGTAAAGCGCATAACGAAGCAATCCGGATTCGAGTTCGGCGGTCGGCGCCACAAATCCTTCGAGAGCGGCCTCGAGCGCCGCACCCTCGGTTGTAACACGGGCCTCCTCGTCGTCGCCGATCGCGAAGACATAAGCGTTGTTGAAGCCTTGCAGCGCCAGTGCGGCCACGAAACGATGAAGCGACAGCGGCAGATCGCGCGCGAGCAGCAAGCGGCGGCGCGCGCCGGTCAAAAACGCCTCGAGCCGTACGTCGCGGATTCCGGTCCGGGTCAGGATCAATTGAAGCAATCGATCGGCGAAGATGCCATCGGCTGCTCCGGCGTCGAGCGCGGCTTGCGCCGCGGCGCTGCCAGCGGCCTCGATCGCCGGCAGCGCACCGGCAAGGCCGTACTTGAGGCCGATTTGGGCGGTTGCCGAGCGACCCAGATCCTCGTGGCGAACGTCGTCGGCCGCAAGGCACTGCTGCAAGCCGGCGCAGAAATCCGCGTTATAGGCTTTGGGCGCATGCACGCCCGCAATGGTCGCGAAGGCGGCACGCGCGCCGGCTTCTTCGGGATGCCGCCGCAATGCTTCGCTCGCCGTCGCCAGCGCTTCGTCCGGCCGCTCGAGCTGATGGAGCATCAGCGCGAGATTGACGCGAGCCGGTGCGAAGTTCGTATCCGCCGCAAGGGCCGCTTTGTAATGGTGCAACGCTTCATCGGTGCGACCGCAATTGCGGAACACGCCGGCGAGATTGAAATGAGCCACGGCGGATTGCGGGCATGTCGCCAACAGCTCGGCGTAAACGCGGGCAGCTTCGTCGAAGTGGCCCAAATCGGCCAGTGCGCCCGCCCAACCGAAGCGGATCTCCCAGACGCCGGGCGCTGCCATGACGGCGGCGCGATAGGACTCTTCAGCTGCCGGCAACCGGCCAAGCTCGCGCAAGGCATCGCCACGGCCGACCAGCGCGTGCACATACGCGGAATCGAGGACGAGGGCCGCGTCGAAACAGGCGACCGCATCGGTATAGCGCCCTTGTTGCGCGCGCAGCATGCCGAGCGCGCTGCGGCACACCGGCGCCGCTGGCCTGAGCAGCGCCGCCTTTTCCAGACACGCCTCGGCTTCGGCAAAACGCCCAAGATTGCCGCTCAACATGCCGAGCTGGAGCAGCGCATCGGCGTTGTCGGGCGCATTCGCGATGACCTGGCGATAGATGCGCTCCGCATCCGCTAACGCACCGCGGCGATAAAAGTCGAGCGCGGTCGCCATTAATGCGCGCGTCGAACCTGCTGTCGCATTCCGCCCGCCCGCTACGATGCGCTCTTCGTCTTTTGCCGCCATGACAGGAACCGATCCCGCGAAAAATTTGTAAGCGACTTGGTTGTGCTTTGCCTCCGGATTCGATCATGTGCCGCGGGCGGCGCGAATCGCCGGCCGTCGGAAGTACGCAGGCGAAATTGATCAAGCGATATACAAATTCGACAATATCGAAAAGACACGAACAAATTGGCAACTCATGAACTTGGTGGCACACCAGAGATTGCTGGTTTTTCGCCAATTTTCAGCCTTCTACGACGAAGGTCTGTTGCACGTCGGACACAGGCGGGCGCAATCGGCCCCATCGGTGACGCCCACGCTTGATACCAAACCGGCCAAAGTCGGACATTAGCGACAGCGAGGGGTGAGCGCTCCCCGCCGTGGGGGTTGCTCCCCCTGCATCCGCGGATTCATTCATGTGGGGGTATAATGAAACGGAAACTCAACTACACCGCTGCGCTGGCGACGACCGCTGCGGTCGCGCTGCTCGCGGGAGCGGCCCACGCCCAGATGGGTGGCACGCCGCAAGTCTGTACAACCACGCAGAACAGCCCGGCCCATAACGACTGCGTGATGCCGACGGCATCGGCGCCGGGCGGCGGATCGTTCCCAGGCTCGTTCCTGGTTCCGGGCACGAACACCTCGTTCGCGGTGCATGGCTTCATCCAGTTCGACCTCACTCAGGATATGGGCCCGCATGCTGGCGACGACAGTCTTGGCATCGACTCGGTGCCGCTTGAGGGCTCTGGTGTCACCCAGCCCGCCGGCGGCGGAGCGCATTCGGCCAATGGTGGCATCACCATGGGCGTGAAGCCGACCCGTCCGAACATCGAGACGCGGACGCCGACGGCCTATGGCGAGTTGAAGACCTATATCGAATTCGACTTCAACCAGACTTCGGGCGTCCAGCTTGGCGGCAACGCCGACCTGTTCCGCTTGCGGCAAGCCTATGGCACGTTGGGTCCGTGGCTCATCGGTCAGGCCGATACGCTGTGGGAGGACGCGCAGACTTGGGCCGATATCGCCCAAGGCGGTCAGGACGTCGGCATCATGAACAGCGGCATCCGGCGTCATCCGCAGATTCGCTACACGTGGCTCGTCGGCAACGGCATTTCGCTCGCCGGCTCGGCCGAATTGCCGACTTACAGCAACGGCGCACTTGGCAGCCAGATCGGGCTCGGGAGCACCACCGGCACTTCAATTTCGGAATTTTCGGCGAACGAGACCACTTCCTTTAGCCACACGCCACACTTTGTCGGCGCCGCCGAATGGGACCAGCCTTGGGGCCATGTCCGGTTCGCGGCCATGGCGGGGGTTAACGATTATCGCGGTACCGGTCTCGCTTCCTCTGTTGCCGGCGAACCGACATTCACTTCAGCATTGCTCAATCACCAGACGGCGCAGTGGGGTTTGCGCATCGGCGGCCACTTGAACACCTGGGGCAAGGACGCGCTACGCGGCGGCTTCTGGTATAACCATGGCGGCGCGGATTATTCGGCCGAAATGGTGCAGGGCGGCGAACTCTACAACACGGCCACGGGCGCGCACACGGCAACGAAGGAGTGGGCGGCATACGCCACCTACGAGCACTTCTTCAACGGCCAGTGGCGGGCCAACGAGTCGTTCGGCTATGGCCATCTCGAAGGTAACCCTGGCTTCACCAACGCCGCGGCCCTGGCCGCTTTGAATTCGAGGATGTTCACCAACGAAGTGAACGTCATCTATTCGCCGGTGCCGCAGACCGACTTCATCATGGAATGGCAGCACTTCGACCGGAAGGTGCAGTCGGGCGCCAGCGGCATACAGGATCGCTTGGACGCACAGTTCAAGTTCTACTTCTAGTCCGACAGGACGTCTTCGGAACCCGCCGGCCCCAAAGGCCGGCGGGTTTTTCTTTGCGCCGGTTTTCCGGCTTGCATGCGCACCAAGAGGCAAGCGAGGGTCACGCATGATCCCGCCGTCCGATGTCGTCATCCGGCCGATGCACGATGCCGATCTGGCCGCCGCCGACCGTGCCTATCGCGTGGCCTTCGGAACCCAGTTTGGGCTTGCCGATCCGATGCAATTCCGCGGCGACACCGCGATCATCCGCACGCGCTGGACAATGGATCCGCGCCCGTGTTTTGTCGCTACGATCGACGACCGCATCGTGGGCAGCGTGGTCGGCATGGACTGGGGCAGCGCTTTCATCCTCGGCCCGCTGACCGTCGAACCCGCGCATGCAAACCGCGGCATCGGCCGCCGGCTGATGACGGCGGCGATGGCACTCGTTGCCGAACGGCAATTTCCGCTTGCGGCCCTGTACACCCTGCCCAACAGCGCGAAGCACCTGCACCTATACGAAAGCTTCGGCTTCGGCGCACGGCAGCTGACGCCGGTGATGGTCAAGGCGCCGGTAGCCGGCGCGGCGGCGCCGCGGTTATTGTCCGCAGTTCCGCTGGCCAGCCGCGAGCGCATAGTCCTGGCGTGCCGCGCGGTTGCAGACGCGAACTTTGCCGGCCTCGATCTTACGCGCGAAATCGCCGCGTTGGCCGCGCAGAATCTGGGCGAGACCGTTCTGCTCGAACGCGACGGCACGATTGGCGGCTTTGCGCTGTGCCATCTTGGCAAGGGCAGCGAGGCGGGCACCGGCGCGCTCTTTGTCAAATTCGCCTGCGTTCGGCCCGGTGCCGCCGGCGACTTTACGGCCCTACTCGATGCCTGCGAGACCCTCGCAGTCGCACGCGGCGCTCAGCGCATCATCGCCGGCACCAATATGGCGCGTGAGAATGCCTACCGTATTATGCGCGACCGCGGCTTTCGCGCCGAGATCGTTGGCGTGGCTATGCTGCGGCCGGCACAGCCCGGTTGGAACCGGCCCGAGATACTGGCGCTCGACGATTGGCGCTGATCAGTGCGTGCGCGACACGCCCATCAGCTGCGCCAGACGATCGGGATCGGCGATCAGCGGGCGGCTGGGCCCGGAATACACCACGACGCCGCGGTCGAGCACCAGCGCATCAACCGCGAATTCGAGGGCGATGCGCGCGTGCTGCTCCACCAGGATGAGGGCGAGGTTGTCCTCACGCTTCAAGCGATCGAGACCTCGGAGCACGGCCTCGACGATCACCGGCGCGAGGCCTTCGAGCGGCTCGTCCATCAACAAGAGCGACGGATTGCCCATCAGGGCGCGGCCGATGGCGAGCATCTGCTGTTCGCCGCCGGAAAGCTGGTTGCCGTGGTTGCGCCGGCGCTCGGCAAGCGACGGAAAGAAATCGTACACCCGCTCGCGCGTCCAGCGGCCCGGCCGGGCGGCAACGTCGAGATTTTCCTCAACCGTGAGCGAGCGGAAGATTTCGCGTTCCTGGGGCACGCAGCCGATGCCGAGACGCACCCGGCGATACGTCGGCAGTGCCGACACCTCGCGGCCGTCGAGCCTGATCGAGCCGCCGCGCAGTGTCGTCTGTCCCATGATCGTGGCGAGCAGCGTCGTCTTGCCGACGCCGTTGCGCCCCAGTATCGCGAGGGTTCCCGCCGCCGCCAGCGCCAGCGACACGCCTTCGAGCACGACGGTGTCGCCGTAGCCGGCACGGACGCCGTCGACCACCAAGCTCTGCTTGGCCGCGTTCATGCGTGTGCCCGCTCGCCGAGATAGACCTGCCGTACCCGTGCGTCGGCGGCGATCTCCTGCGGCGCACCTTCGACAAGAATCTGGCCGGCGACCATTACCGTGATCCGGCGCGCAAGACGAAATACCAGGTCCATGTCGTGTTCGATGATGAGCAGCGCGATGTCGGCCGGCAGCCGTTCAATCGTGTCGACGATGGTGCCCGACTCCGACGACGGCACGCCGGCCGCAGGCTCGTCCAAAAGCAGCACCTTTGGTGACAAGCCGAGCGCGACCGCGATCTCGACCAGGCGCTGCCGGCCGTAGGCCAGTTCCTTCACAGGACGCAGCGCTTCATCATGCAGGCCGAGCCGCTCGAGCAGCGCGTAGGCCTCGTCGATAATGTGGCGGCGGCTGCCAGCCGGGCGGTGTATGTCGCCGCCGCTGCCCAGGCGTTCGGAAACCGCAAGGGTGACATTCTCCAGCACGGACAGCCCGCGGAACAGTGTCGTGATTTGGAAGGTGCGGACAATGCCGCGCTTGACGCGCTGCGCCTGCGATAACGGCGTAATGTCGGCGCCGTCGAGCAGGATGCGGCCGTCGTTGGGATGGAGAACGCCAGTGACCAGATTGACGAAGCTCGTCTTGCCGGCGCCGTTAGGACCGATGAGCGCTTGACGCGCGCCGCGCACCAGCCGGAAATCGATGCTGTTCGCAACCGTCAGTGCGCCGAAATTCTTGCACAGTCCGCGGGTTTCAAGCGCCGCGGGCGTGGC
The DNA here is from genome assembly GCA_035632055.1 of Allostellaceae bacterium. Classification (GTDB taxonomy): domain Bacteria; phylum Pseudomonadota; class Alphaproteobacteria; order ATCC43930; family CGMCC-115725; genus REEB95. The sequence goes on along the minus strand of DASQHO010000005.1, from coordinate 56,244 downwards.
GGTCACGCTCATCGCCGCCGCCTGACAAACGCGCCGATGCGATCGATGATGCCGATCACACCGCCGCGAGCGAACATCACCATCAACACGAGCAGTAGACCGATCCAGAAATACCAATAGACCGGATCGATCGCGGCAAAGCGATCCTGCGCGATCATGTAGAGCGGCACGCCGATGAACGCGCCATAGAGCCGGCCAATGCCGCCCAGCAGCAGCATGATGAGAACGTTGCCCGACCGCTCGAACCCGAGCGCATCTGTGGCAACGAACTGCGTCGTCTGCGCCACCAGTGCGCCCGAAACGCCGGCCATCGCCGCCGAAATCGTGTAGGCGACGAGACGGCGCCTGAAAACCGGGGAGCCGATTGCGTGCATGCGCGCCTCGTTCTCGCGGATGCCGGTGAGCGACCGGCCGAATGGTGAATGGACGATACGGCGCAGGAGGAACCAGCAGATGAACAGCACAGCCAGGCAATAGAAGTAGGCCGTGTTGCCGTAGAGGTCGAAGTGGAAGACTCCGAACACCGGGCTCACTTCCATGCCCTGAAGGCCGTCGGCGCCGCCCGTGACCGTGTTCGCCTTGTTGGCGGCCTCGTGCAGCATCACCGCGACCATCAGTGTCATCATCAACTGGGTGAGGCCATGCGTACGCAGCACGACGATCCCCGAGATCAAACCGACCAGCGCCGCAACCGCCGCTGCGACCAGCAGTCCGATAACCGGCGCGCCCATACCGTGCGCCGCGAGTAACCCAGCGGCATAGGCACCGGTGCCGAAAAAAGCGGCCTGGCCCAAGGTGATGATCCCGGCATAGCCCAGCACCAGATCGACCGACAGTGCGAACAGGACGGTCGCAAGGATCTGCGAGCCGAGCGCCAGATAATCCGGAAACGCAAAATAGCCGCCGAGCGCCACCACCCACGGCAGCGCCTCGTACCAGCTGAAGCGATGCCGGCGGGCGAAGGTCTCGGCGGCGCTGGCGATGATACGTTCGGCGACCGCAGCCATTTACGAGTGTCCGACGAGGCCGCGCGGCCGCCACATCAGAAGCAGAAGCGTCAGCGCATAGATGAAGAACGAGCCGATCTCGGGCAGCAGATATTTGAACGCGGTATCTGCGATGCCAAGCAGCAATGCCGCCAGGAACGGGCCGCGAATCGACCCCAAGCCGCCGACCGAGACGACGATCAGGAAATAGACCAGATAGTCGGTGGCGTAACCGGGATAGATCGGCAACAGTTCGGCGCCGAGTCCGCCTCCCAAGGCCGCGAGACCGCTGCCGAGCGCGAAGGCGACGGTGAACAAGCCCGATGTATTGATGCCAACCGCCTGCGCCATGCGCAGATTGTCGACCGCCGCGCGGATCTTGGCGCCGAAGCGCGTGCGGTCAAGCGCCAACCAAAGCCCGGTGACCAATACGGCGCCGCAGACCACGAGAAAGCTGCGATAGGCGGGAAACTCGCGGAAGCCGAGATCGACTTGACCACGCAGCGCGAGCGGCGGCTGGAAGAGCTGCGCCAACGGCCCCCAGAAATATTTGGCAACAGCCACTGACATGAACACGAGACCGATGGTCAGGAGGACCTGGTCGAGTTCGTCACCGCCATAGAGACGGCGATACAGCACGCGCTCGAACACGACGCTGATCGCAGCGACGATCACGACTGCACAAACCAGCGACAACCAGAATGGCATGCCGTAGTCGTTCATCAGCGTCGTCACGGCGTAGCCGCCGAACATGGCGAAGACGCCGTGCGCCAGGTTGATGAAACCCATCAGGCCCATCGTCACCGACAGGCCGACCGAGATCAGGTACAGGACCATCGCGAAAGCCAGGCCGAAGAACCCGATACTGACAGCGGCCGAGAGAATTTCGCTCATTCTGTCAAGGATTTAAGACGTGGTCCCGGAATGCCACTATAGGGTGAATTGCGCCGGACAGGCAACGCGAGCCCCCGAGACGCGATCGCCGGCGCGCAGGGCGGCGCCGGCGATCGTCACCCCGATCCGAACGCGACCTATTTCGCCGCCGCGTGTGTTTCCTTCCACGGGTCCTTGACCATCGGGAAGGTTTCGAACTCGACGTTAGCAAGCTTGCCGTCGATCTTCTCGACCCGGCGGATGTAAATGTTCTGGACGATGTCGCCGGTCAGCGGATCGATCATGAACGGGCCGCGCGGGCTTTCGGTGGTCTTGTAGTTCCGGAGAATCTTCATCGCCTGGTCGCCGGTGAACTTGCCGCCGGTCTTCTTGATCAGGTCATAGATCATCGCCATGCCGTCCCAACCTTGGATGGCGACGAAGTCCGGAACATCATTGGCGCCATATTCTTTGTGCCACGCGGCGACGAAGGCCTTGTTGGCCGGTCGCGTGGCTGCCGCCGAATAGCTGCCCGAGCTGACGACGCCGAGCGGAATGTCGCCCATCTTCGGCAACTCGCTGTCGATCAGAAGATCCTGCGTCGTCACCAACGTGATGCCAGCCTGTTTCAAATTGAGCTCGTTATAGGTCTTCATCATTTGCGTCGATTGCGGCCCGCCCGGCACGAAGATGAACAGGCTTTTCGGCTTGAGGTCCTTGACGCGCTGCAGGAACGGCGTGAAATCCGGATTCTGCACCGGCACGCGCACCGAGCCGACGACCTTGCCGCCGTCGTGCTCGATGCCGATCTTGAATCCATCTTCGGCGTCCCAACCCGGCGCATAATCGCTGACGACCGTATAGGCCTCCTTGAAGCCGTGCTTGGCCGCCCACTCACCCATCGGCATCGAGATCTGCTGTAAGGTGAAGGAGTCGCGCACGATATAGGGCGACTTGGTGGTCAGAACCGCGGCGGCCGCGTTCATATCGACGAACGGCATTTTGGCTTCGGTCATGACCGGTGCCATCGCCAACGCATTGGGTGAGTAGACCACGCCGCCGATAATGTTGACGTGATCGCGGGTGATCAGCTCCTGTGCCAGCCGCTTGGCGACATCCGGTGCGATGCCCGTGTCGTCACGGCGGATGATCTCAACTGTCACGCCCTTGGGAAGGTCCTTGCTGTGAAGCTTGGCGTAAAGGGTGAGGCCCTTATCCATCGAGATACCCGGCGGCGCCAACGGTCCGGAATAGGTCGTGATGATGCCGATCTTGACGGTTTCTGCTGCGGCCGGAAACGCCAGCACCGCGCCAAGCGCCGCTGCCGCGACGCCGTAAAACCAGGTGCGTTGTACGTGCATGTCTCGCCCTCCCCGTTTGATCCGTGCTCGCGGCACGGATTTCAATTGTTCTATAGAATATATCCTATGGCAGGCACGCGACGCAGGCAATTCGCACCGCACGACACCTGCCCACGCCGATGCCCACCCACTTGCTGCCGTCCCCGACCACTATTGCGCCGGGTGCATCTCCTTCCATGGATCCTTGACGTTCGGGATGGTGTCGAATTCGACGTTCGCCAGCTTGCCATTCACCGTCTCGACGCGGCGGATATAGACGTTCTGGACGATGTCGCGAGTATCCGGATCGATACTGATCGGACCGCGCGGGCTGTTCGCGTCCTTCCAATGTTTGATGATCGCCATCGCTTGGTCGGCGGTGAATTTGCCCTTGGTTTGCTTGATGACGTCGAACAGCATGTTCATGCCATCCCAGCTATCGACGGCCATGAAATCGGGAATCAGCGCGTTGCCGTATTCCTTGTTCCACGCCGCGAGGAACGCCTTATTAGCCGGCCGGTTGGCCGCCGTCGTGTAGGTGCCTGAGGTGATCAGGCCAAGCGGCGTGTTGCCCATCAGCGGCAATTGCTCGTCCGGCACCAAGTCCTGCGTGCTGACGACCGTCACCTTGGCATTTTTAAGGCCGAGATCGTTATACGCCTTCATCGCCTGCGTCGCTTGCGGCCCGGCCGGTACCCAGAGGAAAAGAACGTCCGGTTTGGCGTCCTTGGCCCGTTGGAGGAATGGAACGAAATCCGGGTTCTGGAGCGGGAAGGCAACGTTGCCGATGATCGTGCCGCCGCCGTCGGTGAAGCCCTTGGTGAAAGCGTCGCCGGCTTCGTGACCGGGGGCGAAATCGCTGACGGCGACATAGGCGCGCTTGTAACCGTGCTGTGCCGCCCACTTGCCGATCGGCAGCGCCACCTGCCACAAGGTGAACGAGGTCCGCGCGAAATACGGCGTCAGGCGCGGCATCGTGACGCCGGCGGCATTCGTGCTGACGAACGGAACTTTGGCCTCGTTGGCGATCGGACAAATCGCCAAGCCGCACGGCGTCCATACGACGCCGATGAGAAACTGGACATGATCGCGCGTCACCAGTTCCTGCGCCAAGCGCTTGGCGACATCGGGAATCGGCCCCGTGTCGTCGCGTTTGATGAGCTCGACCTTCACACCCGGCGGCAGATCTTTTTCGTGGGTCTTAACGTAGAGACTCAGGCCGTGATCGATCTCCTCGCCCAGCGTCGCCATCGGTCCCGAATACGTCGAGATCACGCCGATTTTGATGGTTTCGGCCGACGCCGGTGAATTGCCGACAAGCAACACAGCGGCGACGCCTGCCACGGCTGCAATTTTCAACATACCCGAACGCTGAGCCATCGCCTCTCCCCACGCAATATTCCGTTGATTGCCGCGACCGAACCGCGGCCGCCCGAGTCGATTGGCGTCGACTTTAACGTGCACCCTGGGCCGCGGCAACCGGCCGGGATCCTGGTCTCGGATGGCCAATTCTGCTAGATTTGCAAGGCTTGGTGCCCTGCCAGGAGAGATCGGGTTGTGACCCGGCGCCGAAGGAGCAACCGCCCCGGAAACTCTCAGGCAAAAGGACTGGTGGGGAACGGCACTCTGGAAAGCAGGCGCGGCGTTGGATAACGGCGCGCCTCACCGAAGGGGTAAGCGGCGCAGATAATCGGGCGCGCCGACCAATCTTTCAGGTCATCCGACAGAGGGGGCTTCCGCGGCCATGGTGGCCGGCGGACGACCTTTTGACGCGGAGCGACCATGGATAATCGAGTCATCGTTGCCGGAACGCCGCCCCGCGGAATCGTGATTCGCGCGCCGCTCCATCCGGGCAGCGAAAAGATTCTGACGCAAGAGGCGATCGAGTTCATCGCCTCTCTCGAACGCCGATTTGGCGCCGAGCGCCGGAGGCTGCTCGAGCTGCGCGTGGCGACGCAGACAAAACTCGACGCCGGCTGGCGTCCGGATTTTCCGGCCGAGACGCGCGCTATCCGCGCCGGCGACTGGACCGTCGCGCCGCTGCCCGCGGACTTGCTCGACCGCCGCGTCGAAATCACCGGCCCGACCGACCGCAAGATGGTGATCAATGCGCTTAACTCCGGCGCCAACGTGTTCATGGCAGATTTCGAGGACGCCAACACGCCGAGCTGGCACAATCTGATCGAGGGACAGCTCAACCTGATCGACGCCGTCCGCCGCAGCATTACCTACGACGATCCGCGATCGAAAAAGCACTACGCACTCAATCCGAAAACCGCCGTTCTGATCGTCCGGCCGCGCGGCTGGCATCTGCCCGAAGGACATGTGCTGCTCGATGGCGCACCGATTACCGGCGCGCTCTTTGATTTCGGCCTCTATTTCTTCCACAACGCCAAGGAACTGCTGAAGCGTGGCAGCGGTCCCTATTTCTATCTACCCAAGCTCGAAAATCGGTTCGAAGCCAAGCTATGGAACGACGTTTTCGTCTATAGCGAAGAAGCGCTTGGCATTCCGAAAGGCACGATCAAGGCGACCGTGTTGATCGAAACGGTCATGGCGGCGTTCGAGATGGACGAGATTCTCTATGAGCTGCGCGACCATTCGTCGGGCCTCAATTGCGGCCGTTGGGACTATATCTACAGCTTCATCAAGAAATTCGCCGAGGACCCGCAAGCGGTCATGCCCGACCGCGCGCAGGTTACGATGGCGACGCATTTTCTGCGGTCGTATAGCCAGCTGCTTATCCAGATCTGCCATCGCCGCAACGTCCATGCGATGGGCGGCATGGCGGCGCAGATTCCGATACGCGGCGACGCTGCGGCGAACGCGGCCGCCATGGACAAGGTGCGCGCCGACAAACTGCGCGAGGCAACCGACGGCCATGACGGCACTTGGGTAGCGCATCCGGGCCTCGTGGGCATCGCCAAGGAAATTTTCGACCAGCAGATGCCGCACCCCAACCAGATCGCGCGCAAGCGCCAGGATGTCCATGTTACGGCATCGGATCTGCTGGCGGTGCCGCACGGCACGGTCACCGAAGCGGGCTTGCGCCAGGACCTCAATGTCGGCATCGGCTATCTCGAAGCCTGGCTGCGCGGCAGCGGCTGTGTGCCGCTTTATCACCTGATGGAGGACACAGCCACCGCCGAAATCGGGCGAGCCCAGGTCTGGCAGTGGATTCGGCACAAGGCGAAACTGGCGGACGGACGCACGGTCGACAAGGCTTTGTGCCGTCGGCTGCTCGACGAAGAGCTGGCGAAACTCAGGTCGATGGTTGGTGACGCGGCCTATAACGGCGGTCGCTACCAGGATGCGGCGCGGATTTTTGCCGCGTTGATTGAAGCGCCGCGCTTCCCGGAGTGGCTTACCATTCCGGCGTATGAGCAGATTCTTCGCGACGGCACCTGAGGTCTTTCGACGGCCACCGTTACTTCACCCGAACGTCGGACAGCGCAAAGCTGCCATCGCCGCGCGGCCTTACAGATACAAGGCCGCGTACGGCCCACACCACATCGACCTGGTGTAACGGGATGTAGGCCGCGTCATCCTTGACGATAGCGAGCGCGGCGCGCAGCAGGGTCGTACGCTCCTTGCCGAGGGGTTCGTGCCGCGCCCGGGCGACGAGCGCGTCGAGCGTGGCGTTCGAATAGCCGCCGACATTGAAGGCACCGGCCTGCAGCGCGTCGCTGCGGGTTGCCGCCAGGTTCACCAGCGCGTCGATGGCGTCGTCGTTCGCGGACCGCCAGCCCATTAGATAGAAATCAGAACCGCGCCCCGGATCGAGCAGCTTGGGGAAATACTGGCTGCGCGGCTGCATCACCAATGTGACGCGGACACCTATCTTGGCAAGGTCGGCAACAACGGCCTGACAGATTGCCGTATCGTTGAGATAGCGATCATTCGGACAATCCATGGTTACCGCAAAACCGTCCGCATAACCGGCTGCTATCAACAATTGACGCGCGAGCGCGGGATCATGGGCCGGCCGCTGGTTCAACGCGGGATCGAAACCGCGCACACCCGGACCGACGATCAGTCCAGCCGGCGTGGCCAGGCCGTGCATAACCGTCGTTATGATTGCGTTCTCGTCGATCGCGTGCGCGAACGCAGCCCGCACGCGTCGATCGGCGAGCGGATTGATTCGCGCGGGCTGGCCAACTTTTTTCACCACGCGAATGTGTCGGAAGCCCAGGAAGATCGTTTGCGTACTCGCGACATGCACAATGCGCACACCCGGCATCTGCGCCAGCGTGGCTGTATCTTCCGGCGGAACACCGGCAATCATATCGATCGAACCGGCAGTGAGGGCCGCAAGCCGTGCTGCATCGTCAGCGATCGGATTAAATATTGCGCGATCGACGTTGCCCACCGGTTTGCCCCACCAATTCGGGTTGGCAACCAAGACTGTCTGCTCGCCCGGAATTCGTGATTCGATGATGAAGGGACCGGTACCGTCGGCATGGCCGGCGGCATAGTCACCAGCGGCGGTCGGATCTGCCACTGCGGTCGCGCCGTGCGCCTGGCACCACGCGGCACTCATTATGTCCCATGGCACGATCTCTTCGGGCAGCGTCGGATCCGGCATCGCCGTAACGATATCGACCGTCTCCGCATCCACGGCGCGCACGTCGCTAATTGCCGACAATGCCAAAGCGATCTTCGAATTAGTACCGGCCGCACGCTGGTACGAGAATACGACGTCGGCCGCGGAAAACGGCTCTCCGTTCTGGAATTGGACGCCGCGGCGCAACTCGAAACGCCAGACCAGCGGCGCTACCTGACGCCAACTCGTCGCCAGGGCGGGTTCAAGCTGGAGATCGTGGCCGCGGCTAACCAGCGGTTCGTAGACGTTGCCGAGCAGCGACAGCTGCAACGTCTCGTTGCGCATATAAGGATCAAGCGATGCGACATCGGCATCGCGCGACCAACGAAACGTCGCGGCCATTGCCGGGACGGCGAACACCGTCAGCAGCGCAGCCAAGCAAAAGACGGTCAGCCGCCGCGTCATTTGCGATGAGTTACGGAAGCGCCGCCGCCCCTTCAAGCAGATTCGATTGACCACCCCCAGGCGGCGGCGTTAGCTCCGCAGCGGCACGAAGACGGGAGAAACCCGATGGCCGCGATTTACGTGGCGCGCAGCGTCAAGCTCGGTAAATGGGCGTCAGATGTCGGACTGAGCAAGCACGTCTACAAATTCGGCTGTACCGATGACGATGTGAAGGCGCTGATTGCGCAGGGCTGGGCTGGCGAGGACGATTGGCAACTGGTGAAATCGGTTGCCATCGACGGCGGCGACGAGGCGCAGCTTATCGAACGCGTCGCGCGCCGGGAGAAGCCGATCGATCCGCGCTATTATCCCCGCATCCGCGACACCGCCGGCTTGTTCAAGGTCGACCCCGCGCATGTCGAGAATCACATCCTGGTCGCCCGCGCGCTCGCCGGCGAAGCCGAGGGCATTGCGCTCAAGCTGAAACCCGCCGACTTCGCGGCCTATCTAATCGATATCGCGCAGCGTTGAGCACCAGCAAATATTAACCAAGATTACTTTTAATAATTATTAAGCGACGTCTTGGCGAATTCTTTTTCTGTATTTGCATTCCTTCGATTGCGGTGATATATGGTTAATCCGAAATCGAACATGGTTAATCGAGCAGAATGCTCTTCGGTCCGAAGGAGGCATTTATGCTCGCTTTTTCCCGCCGCCTGGCGCTGATCGCCTGCGCCGCGCTGCTGCCCGCTCTGGCGCTGCTGAGCGCGCGACCCGCGGCGGCGGATATCTGCTCCGGCGGTGGCGTCGGCGGCTGCAGTGAGATCATTACCATCGATCAAGCCGGTAGCGGCTTCGGCTTCCAATTCACGCCGCAATCAAACCCTGCGTTCAACTCGAACGGCTACATGATCGGGATCGTCAACAACACCGGCACGGCGATCCAGGACATACAACTCAACGGCAATCTGATCTTCAACGTCGTCGGCAGCGAGACCCTGCTTCACGCCAACAACCCGAATTGGGCGACAATCATCGGTAACACCGCACACGCGCCGCTCAACAACGTCAACTTCACGATTTTTGGCGAAGAAGGCCTGCTTAGTAACGGCAACTTGCTCTATTTCATCCCCAACGGGTTGAGCCAGGTCGACGTCGTCTTCGACGGCGCTTTGCCAACCGGCGGCACCGCCTATTTCGCGCTGACCAACCTGCCGAGCCCCAATAACGCCTGCGTCACCAATAGCACCGGGGGCTGCATCGCCGTGAACGAACCGGCATCGCTGTTCCTGTTTGGCAGTGGCCTGCTCGCGATCGTCGTCATGCGCCGGCGCGGGCTGGCGCCGCGGTCGCGTGGCCGCTGGATCCGGTGGGAGTGAAGAATCACACCGAGCTGTATCGGCTTGCCGCCAAATTTTTTTGAGTGTTCGCAAGCGACATGCGAGCTTTTTCTGGGATTTTAACCATGATTATCTTGCTGGAGGCCCTCCGTGGCTGAAATGGACCATCTGATCCGGGTGGCACACACCGCCTCGCCCCTGATCCACCACACCGGCGGCGTCGAGCAGCTCCAACAGGTCAATCCGCAGGCCGGACCGGCGCCCGCAGCGCCATGCCCGCCGCAACCCTGCGCGACGGCCCAGCCTGGTCCACCGGTCGGTCCGCCGATTGCTGTGCACGAGCCGGCAGCCGGTGAGCATATCGTCGTCCCGGTCGTCCCCAACCAACCGCTGACCTTCGATTTCAATCCTCTCGACCTGAAGGCCGCGGAGCACACCGGCGACCTGATCCTGACTTTCCCCGACGGCGCGCAGATCACGTTGCACGACGTCATCGGCCCGTGCGGACCGCAGCCGGTGCCGCTTGAGCTGCCCGACGGCACGGTGATCACGGCGAGTGAGCTGTTGCAGGCCTTCCATCTGTCCCTGGCCGGCCCATGCGGCGGCCCGGCGCTGAACGAGATCAACCCCACCGCCGGCCCAGCGCCGATCGTCGCCAATACTGGCTTCGGCACTGCGCCGTTCGATATCGGCGGCATCGGCCCTGGCCTGACGCCGGACGGTCCGCTGACGCCGACCGGTTTCGGGATCAGCACCGAATTCCTGCACGGCGTCGGCGGCGGCAACCCGTCGCCACCAGGACCTCCGGGGCCGCCGACACCGCCGTCGAGCCCGTTCCTCACCGTGCCGGATGTCGACTTGCATAATTATTTTCTCGGCACGAGCCCGCCCCCGCCGACCCACGTCGGCGGCACCGACTACACCGTCGACCTCACCGGCAACTACATCAGCGAAGTGGTGTCGTCGTCGCCCGCAGCCCTCATCGAGCACTATTACACGCTCGGAACACAGCCGCTGACCTTCGGTACACAGGCCAATCCGGGCACCACGCTCGCCGGCCTGTACGGCACATTCAACATGGATAGTGCCGGCAATTACAGCTACACGCTCGACACGACCCATGAGCACGTCCTGTCACAGCTCGGTTCCGACATGATGTCGCAAGCGGTCAATCAGCCGTTCGTCAATCAAGGCTTCTACCAGCCCGGCTTTGAGGACGCGTTCGACGTCGTAACCAGCAACGGCACCGATACGGCCGGCAATCTGACCAGCGATTTCAAGCAGATTCAGTTCGAATTCAACGCCGCAACCGTATCCTCGACGGCGGCCACGGTCGGCGTCGGCGCGTCGCCATTGACGACCACCAGCATGCTCCTGACCTACACCGACGCCGTCGATCCGGCGCATACGTTCCAGCAATTGGTCACTGTCGACAGCAGCGGCCACGTCGTGGTGACGCCCGAATCTGGCACGATCGTGCAACCGAACGACCCGGCACTGGTGAGTCTCGAATACCTGATCGGGTCCGGTGCCAACGTCTCGAGCGTCTCAATCGAAGGCGAATCCTTCAACATCGGCGCCACGATCGGCCCGAGCCAGCATGCCTATGCTGCCGTGATCAATCCCGCGCTCGACGGCCTCGGCGACAATGGCGATACCGGTAGCGCCAGCGCCGCCGGCGCGTCGCAGGACACGGGTTCGACGCTGACCGTGACGCATGCTTTCAACGACGCCTTGAGTGGCCTGAGCGGCAGCTTCGGCTATCTTTACGACAATAGCAGCACCACCGCGACCGGCGGCGGTAATGCCGACGCCATCAATTATGCCGATAACTCCGACGCCGCGACGCTCAACGGCTCGACGGCGCCCGGCGCAACGAATGTGTTCGAATGGAGCAGCACGGCGTTGATCGACGTCAACACGCACATCGACGGCGGGAGCGGCAACGGCCTCAATGTGCTCGAGATCGAAAGCTCGACGGCGCAGAACCTCGACTTTAACTTGACGCTGAACAGTGATCCGACCACCGGCAACGTCAAGAACGTCGAAGTCTTTGATCTCACCGACGGCGCGCATTCCGGCACCGCCAACAGCGTTACCCTGACCGCCAACGATGTGTTCAACCTGGCACAGCATGAGCCGACGGCGGTCCAGAATGCCGGCGGCGCGGCCGCCTTGTGGATCGTCGGCAGCGCTGCCGACAATGTGACGCTCGCCGGCACCGGCTCGACCTGGACGCAGATCAGCCAGCCCGTTACGCAGGCGGGCCAGGCCGGCGGCAATGCGAGCCAGATGGTCGGCTTCACCGAATATGCGGCAACAACGACCGGCGGCCAGGCCGTTCACGTCTACGTCCAAAACGCGATTCAGAACGCCGGACACGTCGCTCATCACTAACTGGCGTTCTGCCGGCGCTATTCGCCGGATCGGGGCAGATTGGCGGCCTGTCGGCTGACAAATTTGCCACAACCGGCAACAAACCGGTTCGGCGCGCGCGTGCCACTACCCAAGGCTGCTGGCGGTTTATTACAATTCGCTGTCGCTGCTGCCCTGGAATCCACGAAAGTAAAAGGATGCCGCGCATGCGCAAATGGGGGGTCGTCCTACTGGCAGGTGTCGCGCTCGGCGCCTGCAACCACGTTGCTATCGCTCAAATCATCGGTCTCGAAGCGCCGGAAGCGACGGTGCCGGAGCGGCAAAGCGTCCTCCAACACCCTAGGCCGGATTACGACCCGGTCGGCGTGCGCATCGGCGATTTCTTCTTTTATCCGGCTGGCGAACTTGAGGAATTCTGGGATTCGAACGTCTTTGCCAGCGAGTCCCATGAGAAGAGCGATTTCTATACGTCGGCGCGGCCGGCGGCGGTGCTGAAGTCGGATTGGGGCAGCAGCGCGCTCAATTTTCTCGCCAACACCGAAGTCCGCCGCTATGCCAGCCAGGTCAGCGAGAACCAGACCAATTACAGCTTCGTCACCAACGGACGGCTCGATATCTTGCACGGCGAATCCTTGAGCGGCGCGCTCGGCTTCCAGAATGCGCACGAGGATCGCACGTCGTCGAGTTCGGTTCCGACCCAGCTGCATCCGACCGAATATCAGGACGCCAGCGGCCTCCTCCAATTCGAACGTGAGCGCGGCATCTTGGGGCTGAAGGTCAATGCCGGCGTCGATTATTTCAGCTACGACAACGCCCTTACCAATTCCGGGACGCTGCTGCACGAATCAGACCGTAATCGCCTTCAGATCCACGGTGGTCCGCGTCTAATTTACGAAATCATCCCCGGCTACCACGCGTTCATCGCTGGTGACGCCAACACTCGCATCTACCAGTCCACTTTCGACAGTTTCGGCGTCAAGCGCTCGTCGCATGGTTTCGAGGCAGATGTCGGCACCGCGTTCCAAATCACGCCGTTGATCACCGGCGAGGCATTCGTCGGCTACCTTCAACAGAACTACGACGATCCGCGGCTCAGCTCGATTTACAGTCCTGGCTTCGGCGGCAACCTGCTGTGGAACGTGACCCAGGCAACATCGGTCCGCGCCAATCTCTCGCGCACAGTTCAGGAAGTTGACCTGTTTGGTACAACGGCCACCGAGGCCGTTACGTCGTTCCTGCAAACCCAGGCTAACGTATCGGTCGAGCAGGAGGTGTTGCGTAACATCCTGCTGACAGGCGGCCTGAGCCTAACATCGGAGGATTTCCGCGGCACGTCGCGCACCGACAATGTCGTGGAAGGCGATCTCGGCCTGACCTACTTGCTCAACCGCATGTGGCGCGCCGGGCTCGATGCGTCGTACCAATCGCGCACGTCGAACGTTTCCGGCGTTTCCTACAATCGGGCGCTGATTGGCGCCAAGGTGCGGTTGCAATACTGACCGCGGCGGTCGCGGATCAGGATTTTTGCGACGCCGCCGTCAGTTCTGCGAACGGCTTTCGGATCGTTCGATCTCCGCAGCTGTCGCGCAATCCCGTTCGTATGCCGCCTCAATTAGGCCTTTGAGACGGTCAAGCGCCGCCTCGATCAACGCCAGCGCGCGCTGCGCCCGCGCATCGTCGGACGGAACTGCGCGCCGCAGCGGCTCCATCGACGACTGGATCGTTGCCAAGGGCCCTTTGAAGGCGTGCATGGTTTCCGCGGCGGCAGCGCGGATATCGCGTGGCCGGTTGCCAGGATGGATTCCAGAGGACGCCACGCCGTCAGGCGGCCTGGACCGGCGCCGTACGCCACCGATAGCCGTATGCCGGGAAGTTCTCGATTTCGGAGAACGTTGCATCGAGCGTCCGGAATTTGTTGCGGATGCGCTTGATCGACGACCGGACGTTGGTGCGATAGCCCTCGTCACCGTTGCCGGCGACAAAGCCGGCATGGTGGACGCAATCGTAGATCGCGCGATAGGTAACGTGCTCGCCGGCGTGCGATACGATCAGGTGGACGATGTTGAATTCCGTCACCGTGAGATTGACGTCTTGATTGTCCCAGAACGCCCGGCGGACATCCGGCCGCAGGAGCAGCTTGCCGCAGGACAGCGCGGCCCGGGCTGGCGTTTCGCGCGCCCGCCGGTGTGAATCGAGGATCAGCCGGATGCGCTTCGCCAGGATGGGGACGCCGCGCGCCTTGTCGACGAAATCGAGTGCGCCGCGATCGAGCGCCGCGCTTTCATACGCAGTCGCGGGCATGCCGGTGAGAAACACCACCGGCAATCGGATGCCGCGATCGTGGAGCTTCGGCAGCAAGTCGATGCCGAGTCCGCCGGGCAGCTTCCAATCGAGCACGATCACGTCGGCATCGTTGTTCCGCGCGAAATATTCGAGCATCTCATCGCCGGCCACGAAGGCCTGGACTTCGAAACCCAGCTCGCCGAGTTCGGCTGCTGCCGCTTCGCGATAGTCGGGATCGTCCTCGACCAACACTAGCCTGATGCGAGCTCCGGCCAACGGCCCTACCCGATCCGATGGATTAGTTGCGCTTGCCGTTATCGCGGCGTTTGCACCCGGCCAGAGAGTTTCCTTTTCAAGCGTCGTCATCGCTGGTCACCTCAATCAAAATGGACCCGACACACACATGTTCCCTGCTCGACGTGCGAACATTGGAAGCGAGATCGACCGCTATATTCCCCACCTCCGTCGTTGGCGGCTGGCGTCACCAAGCGGGGGACGCTCCACGATGCGCGTTCGACGCACGGCCCGCGTAGGCCGACCGAACGAAATCTAAACCGGCAAATAGGGCACAAATTTGGCACAGCTTGGCGCGATTCGCCCAATGATTTACAGCCTGCAGTGCAGCAAGAAAGGTCCGCAGTGTCTCAACATCGCACACCGAATCGGCGCTCATGGTCGGTATCAACACGGAGGATGCCGTCGCGATGCGCGTCCGAATTCCGCCACAATTGCCGGTTCGGATCGCATTTATCGCGCTTGGCGCGACCGCACCAATGACCGCCACAAGCCACAGGGCCGTGTTCCAACCGCCACCGACGCTGTCGCGCGGCGATGCGCTGTTCCTTGATTTTGACGGCACGCTGGTCGAAATCGCCGCGACGCCGCAACGCATCGAAATCGCAGCGGGCCTGCCCGATCTGTTGCAGCGTGTCGCCGCGCAGCTGGGCGGCGCGCTCGCCGTTATCAGTGGCCGGCCACTAGACGAGCTTGTGCATTTTCTTGCCGGCTACACAGGCGCGGCCGCCGGCATTCACGGTCTTGAACGGCGCAGCGCGACCGGCGTCGTTCAACGCCCTTCGCCCGATGCCGCTCTCGATTTGATCCGACCCATCGTGCGTCAGTTCGCGACTGCGACGTCCGGCGCGACAGTCGAAGACAAGGGGCTGGCGATCGCCATCCATTATCGCGGCCGGCCGGAACTCGCCGACGCCTGTCGTCAAATCGCGGAGCAGGCGGTCCAACTATCGCAAAACCATCTGGCAATGCTGGCCGGCAAGATGGTGGTCGAGCTTCGTCCGCAGGCCGCGAACAAGGGCAGCGCTGCGCAAGCATTTCTCACCGAACCGGAATTCCGCGGGCGGCGGCCGATCTTTGTTGGCGACGATCGGACGGACGAGGAAGGATTTGCCGCGGTCAATCGGCTCGGCGGTTTTGCGGTCCACGTTGGTGACGGCCATAGCGACGCACGCTATCGCCTCACCAGCGTCGTCGCTGTGATTCGCTGGCTTGAAGACGCGCTCGCCGCGGGTTAGGCGGCGCCGGCGATAAATTGCCGCAACGACGTGGTCTCGAATTCCATTTCCTCGAGACGGTTTTTCACCAGGTCGCCGATGCTGACGAGGCCGACGAGGCGGCCGTGATCGACGACCGGCAGGTGACGGATCCGGCGTTGGGTCATTTCGGCCATTAAATCCGCGATCGTGTCGTTCGGCGTGCAGGTGACGACGCGGCGCGTCATCAATTCGGAAACCCGCAGATCAAGCACCACGGCGCCGCGTTGGGCCAACGCATGCACAAGGTCACGCTCCGAGACGATGCCATCGAGGCGATTGCCGTCGGCGCTGACGACGAGTGCGCCGATTCCTCGGCCGTGCAGCAGGCGAACCGCTTCCGATACCGCCGCATCGGGCGCGATTGTCGCGACGTCCCGGCCTTTGGCTTTGAGAATGGCTTCGACGTTCATAGAGAGCCTCCACATTGAGCTGGAGCGGCCCGCACCGGTGCGGCGGGCAAGCCGCTCCCCCCGGATGGCGTTAATTATAACGCAAAATTCAGGCTCACCCCAGGGGCGCTGCGGCCCGCACCCCATCGCACGCTAGCTTGTCCGCACCTGATCGAAAACCTTACAATTGAGCCAAATTGCATGGTCGGTGCGGAACCGGACACCACAGTGCGGAGTGCGCGATGAATTGGATTCTTGCCGCGGTCGTCGCCATAAGCTGGGCGCTCGCAGGCGCCGCGATGGCGGATCCGTCGGCGGTTACCGTGCCGGTCGAGCCGGCACCGACGCCAATTACGCCGCCGCTGCATGCAGCACCGCCGGTCGGCGCGCCGATGCCGGACGCGCGTTCGCTTTCGCAGATCAATCCGACGGCTGGTCCAGCCGTGCCGCCGAAAGTCACAATCAAGCCGGCGCACAAGGCAGCGGCCCGCACCACCATTGCAATCACCAAGCAGCAGCGCGAAACAGCGGCACTCAACGAGCTCGCTGCGGCGGGTTATGGGCAATTCCACGACTTGCACTGGACCGGACGCGATTACCAGGCGACCGTCGACGATCCGCGCGGCGCCTATATCGTTACCGTCGATCCGGACAATGGCTGGATCACGCCGCCAAGCGCGGCGGCCGATCGCGAAACGCGCGCGCTCAACCTGCTGACCGATCGCGGCTACGTGCAGGTCAACGCTATTCGTTCGGCCCGGACGGGATTCGTCGCTACGGTGACGCGAGATGGGCGCGTGCACGAAGTCACCGTCGATCCTGATAGCGGACGGATCCAGCGCAGCGACTGATCGTCAGGCGCCGCGGACTGGAACCTCCATGCGGCCGATACGCTCGAATTCAAGCGTCATCGTATCGCCGGGGACGACCCGCGCGACACCTTCACATGTTCCGGTCATGATGATGTCGCCTGGCAGCAGCGTATAGAACGTCGATGCCCAGGCGATTTGGCGCGGAATACTCATCACCATCAGACTTGTGTTCGACGCCTGGCGGGTCTCGCCGTTGACCTTGAGCGAGAAGGCGAGCTTCGACGGATCGCGGATCTCGTCGGCCGTCACCAGCCACGGACCGAGTACGGCATAAGTATCGATCGACTTGCGGAAACTGCGGTCCTCGGAACCGCGCACCACCATGTCGAGGGCGATGGCGTAACCGGCGACATACTCGAGCGCCTTGTCCTCGGGAACGTTGGCCGCACGTCTGCCGATGACTAGGCCGAGCTCGGCCTCGTGGTCGGTGCGGCGGTCGGGAAAGCGCACCGCGACGCCTTCGGACGGCCCGACCAGCGCGCTGATCGCCTTGAGGAACAGGCCCTGCTCCTCAATCGGCCGCGCACGGGTCGACGGCGAATAAACCGCGATCTCCTTGTCCTTGTCGGCTTCGAGTCGGTGCGCGTGATAATTCACCGGCGTGCCGATAATCTTCGACGGATTGGCAACCGGGCTGAGCAGCCGCACGGCGGCGACCGGCACCGGTTTGGCCTGGTCGGCGAGCTTCTCGAGCTTCGGCTTCAGCGCGTCGAGCCGTGCGATCAAGGGATCGCCGAGCGTCAGCGGATAACGCTGCGCCGGCAACTCGTCGACGATCGCGGTCACGTCGTGCAGCGCGCCGCCGCGAACGATGCCGATCCGATTGTCGTTGAAGCGACAGAGCCTCATGGCGCCCCCGGGGTTGCAAGCGGCAAAATAGCCGCCCGATCGCCGGCTGCGCAGCGAAATTTTCCGATCGCCTAGAACAGCGCGCTGCCGGCCACCAGCCCGAGAACCAGCAGCGCCAAGAAAATCGCGACGAAAATCAAGAACAGAACCTTCGCGAATCCGGCCGCCGCGGCCGATATCCCGGTAAAGCCGAAGATACCGGCAACGACCGAAATGACGAGAAAGAACAGCGCCCATCGCAACATGCGACGCCTCCTTGGGTGTTCCGCCACAACGGCGGCTACGGCCAATGGTTCCCGCCCACCTTGCCCACGCCGCCCCCGGTCGGGGTGCGGCCGTGCATTGACAGCGACCCCACCATCCATTGACATGACGCCCGCACTAACCGCCCGCGGACGGCAGAACTCATGGTGGGGCACACCGAAACCAAAGTGACGCTGCACGGTTGCAGCATCCATGTGATCCGCGGCGGCAACGGTGCGCCGCTGGTCTACCTGCACGGCGCGGGCGGCGGTGGCTTGTGGCTGCCGTGGATGGAGGATTTGGCGCAGAAATTCAACGTCATCGTACCCGAACATCCGGGCTTCGGCCGCTCAGACATGCCCGAATGGCTCGACGGCATTCACGACGTGGCGCTGTTCTATCTCGAATTCCTTGCCGCTGAAAACCTCACGGACGTGCACCTCATGGGCGGTTCGCTTGGCGGCTGGATTGCCGCCGAAATGGCCATGCTCGACGCCTCGCGCCTCAAGACACTGACGCTGATCGGGCCGGCTGGCATTCACGTCTCCGGCGTGCGCAAGCCGGACCCGTTCATGTGGTCGGCCGAGGAATTAGCGCGACGGCTGTTCCATGACAGGGCGATGGCCGATGAAGCGGCCAAGCGCGCGGTCGATCCCGCCGGCGACGACGTCCGAATGAAAAATATATACACGGTCGCACGCCTCGCCTGGCATCCGCGCTTCTACGATCCGCTGTTGATGAAATGGCTGAAGCGCGTCACGCTGCCGACACTCATCGTCTGGGGCCGCGACGACCAGGTCTTGCCGGTGGCGCTCGCCCAAGGTTTCGCTGAACGGTTGCCGCAGGCCGAAATCGAGATTGTTCCCGATTGCGGCCATCTCCCACAACTGGAGAAGAAGGAATTCTTCGTCGAACGGGTGACACGCTTCATCGCAGGGAGCGGCCGATGAAATTCTTCTTCTTCCATTTGATGCCGTACGCCTATCTCGATCCCGATTACGACAAGACGTACGCAACCGATTGGTTGCTTTATCCCAACAGCAATTACGACCCCCAGAAAGGTGCCGATCTCTACAACCGCTATCTCGACGAGATCGAGTATGCCGACGAGCTCGGATTCGATGGCGTGTGCGTCAACGAGCATCATCAGACTGCTTATGGTCTGATGCCGACGCCGGGCGTACTCGCCGGCGCGCTGTCGCGCCGCACCAAGACCGTCAAGATCGCGGTGCTCGGCCGCGCCCTGCCGCTGCTCAATAATCCACTGACTGTCGCCGAGGAATACGCGATCCTCGACAACATCACACGCGGCCGGCTCGTCGCCGGTTTCGTGCGCGGCATCGGCGTCGAATATCATGCGAGCGGCGTCAATCCGACCGAGAGCCACGACCGCTTCCACGAGGCGCATGACCTGATCCTGCGTGCCTGGACGCAGCCGGGACCGTTTCCGTTCGAGGGCAAGTACTACCATTTCGATTACGTCAATGTCTGGCCGCGGCCGTATCAGCAGCCGCACCCACCAGTATGGATTCCGTCGCAGGGCTCGAGCGAAACCATTCGCTGGGCGTCGGCGAAGGAGCGCCGTTACGTCTATCTTCAGACATTCAGCCCCGTGACCGCACTTTTCCGCTATATGGACATGTACCGCGAGGAGGCGCGCAAGTCGGGCTACGAGGCATCACCCAATCAGTTGGGCTGGTCGATCACGACATACGTCGCCAAGACCGACGAGCAGGCATTGAAAGAGGCGAAGCCGCACATCGAGTTCTTCGTCAACAAGTTCCTGCGCATGCCGATGGAAATGCTGCTGCCACCGGGCTATTTGTCGCTATCGTCGATGAAGGGCGTGGCCGCGGCGAAGTCCAGCCTCGGCCGCAAACGTACGATGGAGGAGCTGATCGAGCAGGGTCAGTTCATCTGCGGAAGTCCAGAAACCGTGCGGCGCCGGCTGACCGAATATCAGGATCGCGCCGGCTTCAACCTGCTGCTGCCGAACCTACATTTCGGCACTTTGCCGGCCGACCTGACGCGTAAAAACACCGAAATCTTTGCGCGCGAGGTGATGCCGGCTCTGCGTGACCGTCTGCCCGCCGGCGCGCGCGAAACGGCCCGCGCCTGACGGCAAGGGGACATACGGTGCTTGAAACCTGAACCTGTTCGGGTTTGAGTCTGCAACGCAGCGAACCGCGCGGCAGAGACGCGGCCGCCACCGGGGAGGAGCCATGCGCAAACACCTCGTTTCCGCGTTCGTCGCGGCGCTCGCATTAGTTTTCGGGTTGACGACGGCGCAGGCCGATCCGCTGCCGCTGCGCGTCGGCTGGGTGGCCTGTCCGCCCGAACTGACCCCGGTGCTGCTGGCGCCGCCCGGCATCGCATTGCATCTGGACAAAAGTTACACGTTCGAGCCGGTGCACTTCCAAGGCACGCCGGCGATGATTACGGCGATCGCTTCGGGTCAACTCGACATCGCGCCCTTCACCTATCCGACCTTCGGCACGACGATCGAGAACGCCGGCATCGACGATTTGCGCGTCATATTCGACGATTTCGAGGACGGCGTTCCGGGCTATTTCACCGAGCCCTACGTTGTTCTCAAGTCGAGCGGCATCGACAAGATCGAGGACCTCAAAGGCAAGGTGGTCGCCACCAACGCCATCGGCAGCGGCGTCGACATCGCCATGCGCGCCATGCTTAAGAAGCACGGACTCGAGGATAAACGCGACTACAGCGTCGTCGAGATCGCCTTCCCCAACATGAAGGCAGCGCTGCTCGAGAACAAGGTCTCGTTGATCACGGCAACCGTGCTAAGCGCCAATGACCCTGAACTCATCGAAAAGACCAAAACCCTGTTCACCGAAAAGGACGCCGTCGGCGAGACGCAGTTCGCGTTGTGGACAGCGCGTGCGAGCTTTATCAAGGCGCATCGTGCGGCGCTGGTCGATTTCCTTGAAGACAGCCTGCGTGCGCTGCACTGGTATCTC
Organism: Allostellaceae bacterium; assembly: GCA_035632055.1. GTDB lineage: Bacteria > Pseudomonadota > Alphaproteobacteria > ATCC43930 > CGMCC-115725 > REEB95. The sequence continues at coordinate 35,172 of DASQHO010000005.1, read as the reverse complement.
GACCCCAAGAATCACGACCAGGCGGTCAAAATCGTCGCCGCGTTCACCAAGCGGCCGCCGGCGCTCTTCACCGGCTGGCTGCTGACCCACAAGGACCAATACCGAAACCCCGACGGGCTGCCGAATGTCACCGCATTGCAGCGCAATCTCAACACCGCACAAGAGCTAGGTTTCATCAAAACCCGGCTCGATGCGTCGAAATACCTCGATCTCAGCCTCGTCAAGGAAGCAGCGGCGCGGCTCAAATAGGCCGCGATCCACGTTTCGGATCGCTGATCACCGCAGAAAGGTTCGCATGACCACGCATAGCGCCGCCCATCACCTGCTGCAGGGATTGGTCGATCTCGGGGTCCATTACGTGTTCGCCAATCTCGGCACCGATCACGCGCCGATCATCGAGGAGCTGGCGCGCTGGGAGAAGACCAACCGCCGGCCGCCCGAAGTGATCCTGTGTCCGCACGAGAACGTCGCGGTACACATGGCGGGCGGCTATGCGCTCGCTACCGGCAAGGGCCAGGCCGTCCTCGTGCATGTCGACGCCGGCACCGCCAACGCCGCGATGGCGCTACACAACCTCGCCCGCACCCGCTTGCCTGTTCTGGTCATGGCCGGACGCGCGCCCTTCACCATTCACGGCGAGTTGACCGGCTCGCGCGATACCTACGTCCATTTCGTCCAGGACCCGTACGATATGGCCAGCATCGTCCGGCCCTATGTCAAATGGGAGTACATGCTTCCGTCGGGCCTGGTCATCAACGAGGTGCTGCGCCGCGCGCACACCATGATGCAGAGCGACCCGCGCGGTCCCGTTTACCTGACACTGCCGCGCGAGATCCTCGCCGCCGACGTCGACGATGACAAAGTGGGGAGCTTTCCCGAATCCAAATACGGCCCGATCAAGGCCGGCGGCGTCGCGCCCGAGGAGGCCGAGGCCATCGCCGCCGAGCTCATGGCGGCTGACAACCCGATCGCGGCCACGACCTATATCGGCCGCAAAGCCGAAGGTGTCGCGGTGCTCGACGAACTCGCGCGCGAATGCGGCATCCGCATCTTCGAAAGCTTTCCGGTGACGCTCAACATTCCACATGACTCGCCATGCTTTGCAGGATTCAACGTCGGCGACGGAATCAAGGACGCCGATCTTGGCCTGCTGCTCGATACCGACGTGCCATTTATTCCGCTGGATCATCCGCGCGCCAAGACGATGCGCTGGGTCCAGATCGACGTCGATCCGCTGAAGGAGAATATTCCGGTCTGGGGATTCGCCACCGACCGCCGCTATCAAGCCGACGCGGCGATCGTCCTGCGCCAGGTGCTGGAGGTGGTGCGGCGCCGCGCCGACGATCGCTATCGCCAGAAGGTCAAGGCGCGCATCGCCGGCTGGGCGCCGGCGCGTGAGACTCGCGCCAAGCGCCTGGCCGCGGCGGCCGCGAAAACGGGCGGCCGCGATGCGATGACGGTCGAATACGTTGCCGCGACGCTCAACCAGCGCCTGATGCCAGACGACATTGTGGTCAACGAGGCGGTGCGTAATACCGGCCCAACGCTCAGCCAGATGCCGCGCACCAAGCCGCTGACCTACTTCGCGCATTCCGGCGGAGGCCTTGGCGGCAGCGGCGGCATGGCGCTCGGCATCAAGTTGGCGCGGCCTGACCGGCGCGTCATCCAGGTCGTCGGCGATGGCTCGTTCCATTTCATGAGTCCGGATTCGGTTTATGCCGTGTCGCAGCAATTCGGCCTGCCGATCTTCACCATCGTGCTCGACAATCGCGGATGGCAGGCGGTGAAGGCCTCGGTGCAGCGGGTCTATCCCAAGGGCGTCGCCGACGAGAGCGGCAAGTTCCAGGCGCGGCTGTCGAGCGGCAAGCCGGACGAGCGCCGACGCTTCGACGAGGTGGCACACGCATTTGGCGCGCACGGCGAATATGTCGCCGAGCCAGCCGAACTGGGGCCGGCGATCGACCGGTGCTTCGCTGCCCTCCGGGACAAGCGTTCAGCTGTGCTGACCGCGCGCGTCACGTCGCTGGCGGACGTGCCGGTCGGGTGACGGCGCCAACCGACCTCACGCTTTCGGAAATCGGTCGGGCGTTCGACGAGCGCCGCCTGTCGGCGCGTGATCTAGCCGAAGCGGCCATCGCCAACCACGCGAGGTCCGACACCAAGCTCCACGCCTATTCGCAATGGGCGCCGGAAATCGCGCGTGAGATGGCGCGGCACGCCGACGCGGTGCTGGCGCAAGGCCGCCGCCTTGGCCCCCTCCATGGCATACCGGTCGCGCCTAAGGATCTGTTCGCGGTATCCGGCATGGCGACCTACGCCGGCAGCCCGCGCCGCCTGTCGGCGAAGTGGGAAAAGGACGGGCCGGTCATCGCCGCGCTCCGCCGTCAGAACTCGGTCTTCGTCGGCAAGACCCACATGGTCGAATTCGCCTTCGGCGGCACCGGCGTCAATGCGCATTGGCCGTGCCCGCGCAACCCCTGGGCCACCGCACAGGAACGATCGCCCGGCGGCTCGTCGAGCGGCGCCGGCGTGGCGTTGCTCGAAGGCTCGGCCCTGATCGCGCTCGGCACCGACACCGCCGGCTCGGTACGTATTCCGGCCAGCGCCACCGGCACGGTCGGTCTCAAGATAACCGCCGGCCGCTGGTCGGCGGATGGCATCGTGCCCTTGAGCCATACGTTCGATACGCCCGGCGTGCTGGCGCGCAGCGCCGCCGATGTCGCAATTGCCTTCGAGGCCATCGATCCCGGCAGCGTCCAGCCGATCGCAGCCGCAGACCTCGCCAGTCTGCGCATCGGCATCGACGATGCGATGTGGCGCGATTGCGCACCCGGCATCGCCGAAGCCGCAAACGCCGCCCTCGATCGTCTGGCACAGGCCGGTGCGAAGCTGATATCCAAGCCCGTGCCCGAATTCGCCGCCGCTTTTGGGGTTTTCTGCGAGGGCGGCGTGTCGGCAATCGAGCTGCGCCACTTCCTCGACCGCGAATTACCCGATTGGATCGCGACGCTCGACCCGATTAACGCGCCGGTGATCGCACGTGCGGCGACAATACCGGAGGAGCGCTACCGCGACCGTCTGGCGCGGCTGGCGTCCCTTGCCGGTTCGGTGACCGCGACCCTGGCCGGAGTCGACGTCGTCGCATCGCCGACTCTTACGGTGACGCCGCCGCTGCTATCGACGATCCATGACACCGCCAGCCACTGGGATGCCAACCGCGCGCTTACGCGCAATACCGTGCCGGCCAACTACCTCGGTCTGTGCGGCATCTCTTTGCCGATCGGGTTCGATGCGCTACGCATGCCCGTCGGGCTCCAGTTCATCGCTCGGCCGCGACACGAGGAATCACTATTGGCCGCAGCGCTGGCTGCCGAACACGTTCTCGGCACGGCGCGTGATATTCTCGGTGCGCCACCACTACTCGCCTGACGCGACGCACTACGGGCCGACGCGCTGGCCGGCCTCTTTCACCAAGCTGAGATCGGCATATTTGCGGACGTCGATCTTTTCCTTCAACAGGCCGAGCCGCTGCTCGGTGTCGAGATTGCGCTGCAAGGCGACGAGGTCAGGTATGCCGTTGCGGTCGCGATAATCGTCGCCCTTCGTGAACAGCCACTGCTGAAACAGGGCTGGCGGCCGCTTCATGAAATCGGCGACGATATGGACCGCCTCGTCATGGTTCTTGGGATCGGTGTACCAGCGGATGGCGCGGATCGCGTCTTCCATGAAATCGACAATCTGGGCCCGATGCTCCTTGATGAAGCCCTCACGCGCGGTCAGCATGGTCAGCTGCGTCACGCCCATCGCATCATTCATTGTGAATAGCGTCCGCGCCTGACTGCGCAATTCGGGATCGTAGGCGAACGGCGGCACGAAAGTGCCGAGATCGGCTTTGCGCGATAGCAGCACCGATTTCATATTGGGAAAGCTGACTTCGATGACCGAGAAATCGCGCCGATCCTCAAGGCCGTGGCGCAATGCGATTGCCTTCATGCCGATGTCGACGGCGGTGCCGATGGCATTGGTGGCCAGTACCTTGCCCTTGAGGTCTTCGATCTTGTGGATTGGGCTGTCCTTCAGCACCATGAATTCGTTGCTGTAATAGCCGTGCGCACCGTCCTGCACGCCGTCGAAGATGATCCGAAGGTCGTGCATGCCGGCGTTCTGGATTGCGACGCCGACAGCGGAATAGGCAAGATTCGCCAAATCGAGGTCGCCGGTGCCCAAGGCCTGCAGCTGCTGTGTCGTGCCGGCGAAATGGATCGGCTCGAGCTCGTAAGATTTGCCGTTGTGGAGTGCGATGCCAGGCTTGGCGAAATAAATCGGCTCAAGCGAGGCCGGCACCACCACCCAGCCAATGCGCAGCTTGAGCGGCTCAGCGTGCGCCGTGCCGGTGGCAACCAACAATCCGACGATCAGAAGAACCGCAATGCGATGCATGGGCCGCCTCCCACTCGCCGTCGGCGTAACAGCATGACGGACTTGCCGTAGGCTTGAATCCCTAGCACAAAGAACGCCGCGCGCGCAGGGCCGAACAACCGCGCGTCGTCAGGAGTTCCGTGTGAACCGCAGCACCGATCGCATCCTCACCACCCATGTCGGCAGCCTCATCCGGCCGCCTCGGTTGCTCGAATTCCTGCGCGCCAAACAGGATGGCCGGCCCTACGACGAGCGCGCTTATGCCGCGTGCCTGAAGGAAACGGTGGCCGAGGTCGTGCGACAGCAGGTGGATGCGGGCGTCGACGTGGTGAGCGACGGCGAGTTTGGCAAGGCAATCAGCTGGTCACAATACGCGCTCGATCGGCTTTCCGGCTTCGAACGCCGGCCGTTCACGGGTGGCAATCCTTGGATGCGCGGCGCCGATCGCGAACGCTTCCAGGGTTTCTATGCCGAGATGGACAGCAAGGACAAAGGCGCGACCACGACTGATTCCGTCGTCGTCGGACCGATCCGCTACACCGGCCAAGCGGCGCTGCAACGCGACATTAACGACTTCAAGGCCGCGGTCGCAGGAGCCGACATCGTCGAGGGCTTCCTTCCAGTCGCGGCGCCGTCAAGTGTGGTGCCCGACAAGAAAAACGAATTCTACAAGAACGACGACGAGCTGCAGACTGCCGTGGCCGAGGCAATGCGCACGGAATACCGTACCATCGTCGATGCCGGCTTTTTGCTACAGCTCGACGATGCGCGCGCCGCTGTTACTTACGATCGCATGGTGCCGCCCAAGACCTTCCACGACTATCACCGCTGGCTCGAGCGCCAGATCGATACCATGAATCACGCGCTTAAGGGCATCGATCCGGCGCGCGTGCGCTACCACGTCTGCTGGGGAAGTTGGCCCGGACCGCATGTGAGCGACGTGCCACTCAAGGCGATTGTCAGGACTCTGCTCAAGGCACACGTCGGTGCGTTCGTCATCGAAGGTGCCAATCCGCGCCACGAACATGAGTGGCAGGTGTGGCGCGACGTCGACCTCAAGGATAAGATCTTGATCAGCGGCGTCATCAGCCACGCCACAAACGTCGTCGAACATCCCGAGCTCGTCGCGGAACGTATCGTTCGCTTGGCCAATTTGGTCGGCCGCGAGCAGGTGATTGCCGGCACCGATTGCGGCTTTGCGCAAGGGCCGTTCTATCGCCGTGTCCATCCGGAAATCATGTGGGCAAAGCTCGAGGCGTTGGCCGCGGGCGCGCGGATCGCCAGCAAGGCCTTGTGGCGCGGCCGGCCGAAAGCCCGTCGCACGCGCCCAGCGCCTCGGAGCCGCGCCGGCGGCCGCCGCTAGGCGAGCGCCACTTCGACCCAGCGTCCGGCAGCGAGCAGCCGCGCTGCACCGCGTGGCGGCCCAATGAGTTGCACGCCGAGCGGCAGGCCCGCAGGCCCTTTGCCGCACGGCACCGTTAGACATGGCACGTGCAGCAGCGTCCATAGCCGGTTGAACACAGGATCGCCGGTCGCCTCAATTCCCTTCGGCGCCTCACCCGGTGCCGGCAGCGTCAGCCAGAAATCACAGTCGCCGAACGCTTCGGCAGCGGCGCGGCGCGCTACGTCGAAGACGCCCCGCGCGCTGTTGTAGTCCGCAAAGGCGATCGCCATGCCGTCGGCAACGTTGCGCGCGAAGGCCGGGCTGAGCCGGTCGCGATGGTTGAACCACTCGTAAGCGTACGCACGCGCCAATTCATAACCGGTGACAATCCGCGAGCGGTCGTGCGCAGTCTTCAGCGCCGGATCGACGGTGACGTCGCGCAGGCTGGCGCCCGCCTTTGCCAGCCGCCGCGCCGCGTCCTCGAACGCTTCTTGTGCGGCCGGCGCCGCCTTGTCCCATTCGACGCCACGGACCAAGCCGATACGCGGCGCCTTGTCGAGCGTCTTGTCGTACGAATTCATCGGCGCGCCGGTGAAAGCCGCGAGCACCGGCGGAATGTCGGCCACGGCACGAACGAAGATGCCGATCGTGTCGGCCGATTCCGACGCATATTTGAGACCAGCGCGGTTGATCGCACCATAGCTCGGTTTGAAGCCGACGATGCCGCAGAAGGCCGCCGGCCGGATCACCGAGCCGAGTGTTTGGGTGCCGAGCGCCACCGGCACCATGCCGGCGGCCACCGCCGCGGCCGAACCCGACGACGATCCGCCGGGCGTGTGCGCCGGATTGTGCGGATTGCGGGTCTGCCCCGGATGCGTCATGGCGAATTCGGTGGTGACGGTCTTGCCGAGCGCGACTGCGCCACTGGCACGCAATAGCGCGACGCAGGCCGCGTCGGCCGCCGGCCGATGGCCGGCGTAAATCGGCGAGCCGTAGGACGTCGGCATGTCGGCGGTATCGAAGATGTCCTTGATGCCGACGGCGACGCCGTGCAGCGGACCCTTGGCGTGGCTTTGGTCGCGGCGGCGCGCCTCGGCCACGGCGCGCTCGGGATCCAGAAAGGCCCAGGCGCCGACCGCGCTTTCGCGTTCGGCGATGCGGTCGAGGCAGGCACGCGTTTCGGATTCGGCGGTCGCCTCGCCGGCAGCAATGCGCTTCAGGATGTCACGAACGCCGAGCATGGCAGCCGCCTGGATGGTTACGGTGCCGGAGTATTCCCGCCCGGCGCTCTACCACGCAAGCCGAAGGTTTGGCGTATACCTACGCGCGGACCGAGAATTTGCCTGTGGTGCGGTTACTTCACGCCCGCGGTCTGCGTGGTCATAACCAGACGGACGACGCGGCCATTGTCGACGACGCCATAGACGACGTCATTGGCGCCAACGGCCTCGTGGTTCGTTGGATTGAATGGATGATTGTAGATCTGCACGATGCCCTCAACCTTGTCGTGCAGGTTGTCGAGTGCAGCGCGAACCTTGGGCCCATCGACCGTGCCAGCCTGCCGGATCGCGGCCGCTAGCAGGTAGAGTGAATCGTAACCTTGCGCCGCCGAAGGTGGCGAATCCATGCGGGTGACTTTGTAAGCGGCATGGAACGCTTGGATGAACGCCGCGCGCTTCGGAGTGTCGCCCTGTTCGATGAAGGTCTGCGGCATAACGGTGCCATTGCCGTTGACGCCGGCGGCGTCGATGAAATTCGACATCGACAGCGTCCAGCTGCCGATCATCGGTGCCATCCAGCCGATCTTGGCGCGGTCGTTGGCGATCGCAGCAAGCTCAGGACCGATGCCGTAGGTGAGCACGACATCGGCGCCAGCCTCGCGGGCGCGCCTTAACTGGGCAGTCATGTCGGTATCGCCGATGTTGAATTTCTCGTTCGACACCGGCGCGATGCCCTGCGCCGCCAGCGCCTGGATCAAATCGTGGCGGCCAACCTGCCCATAGGCAGTGGTGTCGGCGAAGATCGAGATCTTCTGGTAGCCGCGCGCCTTGACGATCTCGGCGATCTTCTCGACCTCGAGCGCGGTGCTGCAGGAAACGCGGAAAACATAGTTCTCGGCGTATTCGGGTGGCGCAAACTGCCGCGTGAGCACGCTGCCGGTGGTGACGCTAAGCACGACCGGGATATGCGCCTCTTCGAAATACGGAATCGCCGCCAGCGCGACGCCGGTGTTGATATAGCCGACGGCGGCATCGACCCGGTGGTTGTCAGTGAACTCGTTGGCAATCTGTGCACCGCGTTCGTTGTTCGCCTGGTCATCGCGCTTCACCAGGACAAGGGGACGGCCGAGAATGCCACCCGCCTTGTTGATCTCGTCTGCGGCGAGCTCGACGCCGCGCAGCATGTCGATACCCATCGGCGCCGAGCCGCCGGTGAACGGCCCGTCGACGCCGATGCGGATCGGATCGGCGGCATGAGCCGGAAGACCGGCCAATGCGGCAACGCCGACGAGAATACCAAGCATGTTCCATTTCATGGCATGCACTCCTGTCGCCAGGCTTAGACGGCGATGTCCAAAATCGGTTTATCGGTTGCGGTCTGGCCCGCGCGGCGAATTGGCAAGTTGATCGTCACGGTGGTGCCCTTCTTGGGAGCGCTGCTGATCTCCAGCCGGCCGCCGTGCAGTTCGACGAGCGTCTTGGAGATCGGCAGGCCGAGACCCGTGCCCTCCTGCGCCAATGTCCGCTCGCGGCCGACTTGCGTGAACGGCTCCAGCGCCCGCGGGATGTCCTCGGGTGCCATGCCAACACCATTGTCCTTGACGGTAATGCACAGCTCAGTGGTCGCGACCGTGGTGGCGACGTCGATACGACCGCCGACGGGCGTGAACTTGACCGCGTTCGCCAGAACGTTGAGCATGACTTGGCGGATACGAACTGGGTCGGCCTCGATCGTCGGACACCGCGGCGCAAGGTCGGTTATGATCGCAATCCCGGCGCTATCCGCCTTACGCGACATAATGGCGATCGCCTCGACGATCGTAAGATTGACGTCGACCGGTTCAAGATGGAGTTCGGTCTTGCCGGCGTTCAGCTTGGCGATATCCAGAATGTCGTTGATGATCGACAGAAGATGCTGGCCGCTGGTGCGGACGATTTCGCCGTATTGACGGTAGTTCTCGGAGATCGGCCCAAGGACTTTGCGCTCGATCATCTCGGAGAAGCCGATAATGGCGTTGAGCGGCGTACGCAACTCGTGGCTCATGTTGGCCAAGAACGCAGTCTTGGCCTGATTGGCTTGTTCCGCCTCCTGCCGCGCCAAGCCGAGCTGCTCTTCGCGCTCCTTCAGCGGCGTGATATCCGAATAGAACAGCACGGTATCGCCTTCCTTGGTGCGCCGTTCTCGCATCAGGATCCAACGGCCATCACACAGCTGAAGCACCGGCTCGCCGATGCCTAAACGATGCTGATCCATGCGCCAGCGCAGGAACTCGCGCTCGTCCGGATGCGTGTCGGCGAAGGCGTGATGGCTGACGGCAGCTTCGCTCAGTTCCTGAAATGTCTTGCCGGGGACGATGAGATCCTTGATCGCCGCGAAGAACGACCGATAGACACCGTTCGACAGCACCAGTCGGTCTTCGCTGTCATAGAGCGCGAACGCCGCCGGCGCGCTTTCAAACGCACTCAGCAATCGCGCCTCGGCGGTACGCCGCGCGCCGGCTTCGCGATCAACCGCGCTGGCCTCGCGCGCGGCGGCACTGGCCAGCCACCAGGCGATCATCGTCATGACCAACAGAAGGCCGGCATCCATCGCGCAGAAACTGAGGAATTGCGACGAGGTGATGACCGGCTTGCCGATGAGGATGATCCGGGCGGGGAAGCCGCGGACCTTGACGATCGAGTAATCCTGCTTGCTGAGGCCGGCCACAGCGGAACCCTTGCCGTCGAACTTGCTGTTGCCTTGATCGCCGATCAGTTGCTGGTCGGACAATCCCGTACCCGCGAGGATCGCACCGTCACTGCGCTCGAGCAACGCGACTTCGCCGTTGTCTTCGCCGTGCGGATTGTAGAAAGCCGCGAAATAGGCCGGATCGGTGATCGAAGCGACGATGCCGCGGAAATTGCCATCATCGTCGAGGATTGGACGGCTCATGGCGAAGAAGGACTCGTGATCGATGCGATTCATCGCAATGCGATCGAGGTAGAGGCCGACGCCGAGCCATTTTTTCTGCTCGGAAAAATACGGACGATCGGCGACGTTGATTGCCGGCGGCGGAAACGACCGCGAGGTGTTCATCAACCGGCCGTCCTGGTCGGCGACGAGCAGAGAGCGCACTTGCGGCAGGGCCTTGCGGTATTTGTCGAGCAACAGCTGCGTGAAGATGGTGGGCTTGATCATCGGCAGATGCGGCTTCACGTCGCCGGCGATCGCCTCGAGCGAAAGATCGATGGCGGCGAGCGCGCGGCCGGCGTGTTCGGCGAGCAGTTCGGCCTTGGCGTTACGCGCGTCGCGCTCACGCCCCGCGAGGACGCCATAATAATGTCCGAGGATGAGTGCATTGCCGGCGTAGACCGCAACCAGAAACAGGACCGTCAGCAGTACGATACGCCGCGCGAACGGTATCGCCCGGACGTGCCCAAGCCCGACACTGACAATCCGTCGCAGCGGCGACATGCAGCAATCCCGCTAGCAGCCCAGACGCATATTTGCGCCCACCACATTGCGCCGAACGGGTTAAGATTTTAGCGGAACTTGGTCAGAAAAATTGCAGCAGACGACAACTTTTGGTTATAGACAACCATCGCTCGTGATTTCGATTCAAAAATCGATAAAACGCGAGCGGCTAAATAGGCGCAAACGCGGGCCGACCGGCTTCGTGGCTCTAGCGCAGCATCCCGTGCAGCGCGATACCGATTAGCGAGGCGACCACGCCCACCATGATTTCAACGAAACGTACGCCGATAGACTGCCGCATTGCGGTTCTCCGCCCGAGGTTCGATTCCACCAACCTATCGGACGAATCTTTCGAATAAATTAACGTTAATACGCGGCAAATCAGCGGCCTTTTCCCTGGGTCTTGGCGACAGGCCGCTCGCCACCTTAATATCCATCTCCGCATATCCGCAGACATCTGAATTCTGGTCAGGGAGGGACGGCCCGGTTCATAGCCATGACCGGGCGTCAAATCGGCCGGAAATAAATCAAATGGCGCCGCCGAGGCTCGGCTGCGGGCAGGACGTCCACCACCTCGGCGGGATGTGCGGTCAGCAGGCCGATGTCGCTATGCCTTCGGTCATCCGCGTCGCGATATAACCCGGCAGAACGGTGATGATGCGGGCGCCCGTGCCATGCAGCCGGGTGCGCAAGCCCGATCGATAGGCGGTGAACCCGGTCTTGGCTGAGCCGTAGACCGAATTGCGGCCGTGACTGTGCTCGCAAGCATCCGGCGAGATGCCGATAACGTCGCGGGCCGACGACCCGCGAACGTCAACGTGTCGGGCGGCTGAGCAGCGATTGCGCAATCAATTTCTGCAATTGCCGCCGCGCGCCGACCGCCCTCGCCCTGTCGCGGCTGGAACCTTCCACCAATTGGCCGCAATGCCTTCGCCGTGCTAATAAGCGCTACGGTCTGGCGCCACTGGGAACTACGGCATGGCACACCGTCGTTTATGTCTATCCGTGATAAGATCCGCAGCGCACGCCAGGCGGCCGCTGGGTCGCGAGGGCATTCCATGTGCACTCCGGCATCACGACAAATCGCCTCCAGCATCCGACCGAAAATCGGCTGATCGCGCCGAACGAATGTCAATCCTTGCAGGTTGAACGCATACGAAAGGGAGGAGCGTCATGTTGGACAAGAATCATGAGATCGATCAGCCCACACACACCCCGCACCATTGCGGCAGCCTGTTCGGCTGCGGCGATGAACAGGGCACTGGCGTAATCCGCGAAGACATCAAAGACGCGGCGGTGAAACCCAAATCGGCGGACCGCCTGCTCCATATGGATGAGATAGACCAGGAGAGGCTGGACGGCTATCTGACGGCGCGTGGCCGCGGCCGTCGCAATTTGCTGCGCGCCAGCGGATTTATGGGTGCGTTGGCGGCGGTGCAGCCCTGGTTCGCCAAGCTTGCCCAGGCGGCCGGAGATGCTCCGGCAGCGACCGGCAGCCGCCGCAGCGAGCAAGGCAAGCTGCACGTCGTCAAATCGGAAAAGAAGACTGTGCAGCTCGGCGTCTTTGATACCAACTTGACGCCAGTCGCCACCGTCGAATCCGGCGATACCATCAGCTTCCCCGACACTTGGTCGCATTTTCTCAACGAGCTTCAGCCGGGCGTGCCCGTCGACAAGCTGGCGCAACTGCGACGGGACAATCCAGGCAAGGGACCGCACACGATCATCGGTCCGATTGCGGTGAAAGATGCCGAGCCCGGTGACGTTCTCGAAATCCGTTATCGCAAATTCGAGACCTACACCTGGGGCGCGGTGTTCAATAATCCCGGGGCGCTCGGTACCGGTCTGCTGCCGCAGGACTTTCCAGATGGCCAAGTGAAATATCTCGACCTCGACCTGCATGCGATGCGCGGCAAGTTCGCCTCCAATATCACCGTGCCGCTGAAACCGTTTCAGGGAACGCTCGGCGTGGCACCGCCGGACGGCTATTTCCCACCGCTGACACCCGGCGTTACTAGCTCGGTGCCGCCTGGCCCGCATGCGGGCAACCTCGACCTTAACGAGCTCTCCGAAGGTTCGACCCTCTTCATTCCGGTGTGGAAGCCGGGTGCACTTATCTTCACCGGTGATTCACACGCGGTCCAAGGTGACGGCGAGATCAACCTCTCGGCGCTGGAAACACGCATGAAGGACATGCGCATCCAGGTAATCCTTCATAAGCAGAAGAATTTCGCCTGGCCGATTGCGGAGACGCCGACGCATTGGATCACTGTGGGTCTCGACAAGGACCTCAACGCCGCGATGACCATGGCGGCGCGCAATGCCATCAAGTTCCTGGCGGCGCGTGCCAAGCTTAGCGACCTCGACGCTTACGCGCTGCTCAGCATCGCCGCGAGCTTCCGTGTGACCCAGGTGGTCGACATCGTGCGCGGCGTGCATGTCATGATTCCGAAGACGTTGTTCGCCGCCGGATTGCGGCGGCAGATCACGGTGGTTTAGGCGGCTAAGTCGGCAGGTATACAGCCAGGACGGGCCATCCACGGAACCGCGCGGCCGCGCGGGCGTTGCAACGTGTGTCTTTTTGGAGACGTGTGGCTCCGAACGGATTGATTAGAGAACGCGCTGCCGATATTTTCGCACTCGGCAGCGCGGCAGAGCCCGCTTAGCTTTGGAGGACCGACTTATGACCCGACCCGCCGCGACCGTAACCGGAAAATTTTGCACCAAGGCCGCCATAGGCCGGCGCCTCGCCATCGGATTGGCGATGGCGGCGCTGATCGCCATACCCGGTACAAACCATGCCACAGCTGCCACCGGCAGTCCCGACGCATTCATGTCCAATCTCGGCGATCAGGTAATCCAGTTGATCGGCAACCAGCAGGCGCCGGCCGCCGAGCGAAAGCAGAAATTTATCACCCTGATGAATCAGTCGTTCGACGTCGACGGCATCGCACGCTTCGTCCTCGGCCGCTACTGGCGGACGGCGAGCGACAGCGAGCGCCAGCAGTTCGAGCAGATATTCGACAAATACATGATCGACGTCTATTGGGGACACTTCAACCAATACACCGGACAGCGCTTCGTGGTGACCAAGAAGACGCCAGAAGGCACCGACACGACTCTGGTGAGCAGCCAAATCGTCCAACCCGGCGGACAGCAGCCGGTGAACGTCGTCTGGCGCGTGGTCAATCACGACGGCAAGTTCCAGATCTCTGACGTCAGCATAGAAGGTGTTAGCGAACTGGTAACGTACCGCCAGGAATTCGCCTCGGCGATTTCGCAGAATGGCGGTAGCGTGACGACCTTGATCAATCAGCTCCGACGGAAAGATCAGGAAATCGGCGGATAGCCGCGGCAATTGCGCTGCGGCGGCAATCGTCGGCCATCATATGTCGAAACGGGAGACGCGGCGCGCCAGGGCGACGCGTCGGCTTGCGTACGGACTAGTAGCCGAGACGCGAAGCGATGAAGGCTATGCCCATCCACGGCACCGCAGCCGCCGCCACCCAGCCCATCAGCTTGAGGAAATCGAACGAACTCGCCCGCTGGCGCGAGCGATGGTCGGCGAGATGGGCGGCGGCGTGGAACGACATGGCGTGACCTGTTCAGTCCGACGAAACCACGCGCAAGGTTAATCGCCCGTTAAAACACGCGGCAATTGGCCAGCCCGAAGCGCCCGCCGACACGTGCGAGCGATGTCCCATCCGTAAATGGAATTACCGGCGCGCGCCACGCAGTGATGCGCGCCGGTGCGAATAACTCTAGATCGCTTCCTTGAGATCCTTCGCCGCCCGGAACGCGACCTTCTTGCTGGCTTTGATCTGGATCGGCTCGCCGGTTTTTGGATTGCGACCCATACGCGCTGCACGATTGCGTACGCGGAGGATGCCAAGGCCGCCGATGCGGATACGGGCGCCCTTTTTCAGGTTGGTCCGGATTAAGTCTACGAGGCCGTTGAGGACTTCTTCGGTCTGTTTCTTGGTGAGTTCGTGACGATCGGCAAGCTGTGCCGAAAGTTGTCGTAACGTCACCGTGCTCGCTTTTGATTTAGTACTGGCCATGGATGTATCTCCAAATTTGAGTGGTTAGCTGTAGATCACGATTGTTAGACAGATCAACTGTGCGCCATCTTGGCCTTGGGTCGACGACCGCGGCGAATGGCCGTAAATTCAATGCGGAATCGCGACGGGTCGTACTGAATGGTTACGACCGGTCCGCTCGGAAATACGGAACTCAGAGCCTTGCTGAAAAACCCGGCCGGGGCCGATGCTGCACGCATCGCGCCTGTGCTGCTCGGGGCCGGCGTCTTCGGCTTCAAGAGGATTCCGGTGCGCTCAAGATGCTTCTCGAAGGTCTTCGCTTCGCTCGCTGAAATCCGTCCGGTCTGGCGCCAACGCCGGATCCACATGCGTTTCGCCCCGACCTTGCGTTTGGCTTTTTCCCGCACCCTATACTCCCGATGTAATAATTTTGGCACATCCTTCTAGAGCCACGTCTATTGAAATACAACCCAAGATAAGACACTTGGTCTCACGATGTCGCGTAACCGTGACGCCGCCGCGGGTGCAACGGCTGATTGTCTAAATTGCTACTAATACTACGTCTAGGCGATTTGCCGGAGTGCAATGCCGAATGGCGGCTCGCGGCACGCTTGCGCCGCGCGCGGCTAAATGGCGGCGTCTCCTCGCCGCCATGCATCCAGACTAAACGGTCCGGCGGTGAGCTTGCTCGACATTCTGGCAGCCACGCCGATGCCGCGCCGACGTGTCAAGCCCTGGACGCCAGCCGGATGAGCCGTCAGAGTAAAGCGGCATGAGCGTGCAGGCTTCAGCGCCGACCGATAACATCCGCTACATCGCGGCCGAGGATCGCCTGCTGGTGTCGATCGACGTGCCGCTGGACCGCGAATTCGCCATGAGCCTGACGCGGCGCCGCGGCGGGTGCTCACGGTGAAGATCACATCCAGGGATGACGGTGGGGCTGTACTAGTGTTCGACGAAGGTGAAAAATATCTGACGTTCGATCTCACGCCGCAGCGCGTTCACCTGTTCATGGCCGCGATCCTCGACATTGCCGGCACGGCGGAGTGGGATTTCCCGCCGTTGGCGGCGTGGCTTGACGGCAGCTCGCTGGGCACCAGCCAAGTCGTGCCGAAGGCCGTGCATTGAGCCGCGCCGCGACATGGACGGTACGCGCGGCGACATTCACCGCGCTCGTGTCGCTGTTGAGCGCGTGCCACACGACCCGCGTCGTCTGGGCCAAGCCCGGCGGCGATAGCGTGCAGTTGCAAACCGACATGCAGGCGTGCGGCTATCAACCATCGTCCGTTTCGCAAACCTATCAAGCATCTGGGGCCCCGCCGGTCTATCAAACGCGGACGATGACGTCCGGCTATCCGACCAACCCCATGGCACCGACCTACGCCAATGAATCTACGAAGTCCGCGACCATTGATGTCCAGGATTCGCAGCGCTCACCGGTGCACTGCATGATCGCACGGGGTTGGCGTCTGATGCCGATGCCGTAACGTCGCGCGATCCGCTTAGCTTCAACCGAGAATTAAGTCGACCGGCACCATGTGGTGGGCAACGCCGAGCTCCGCCGGCGTCAAGCCGATGGCGAGTCCGACCAACTGCGGCAGATGCAGGATCGGCATGCCGAGCTCCGAGCCGAGATCACGCTCCATCTGATCCTGGAAGGTGTCGAGTACGGTGTGGCACAGCGGACAGGGCGTGACGATCGCGCCAGCGCCATTGTCTTTCGCCGACTTGATGTGCCGGCCGGTGAGCTTGATCGCGATCTTCTCCTCGTGTGCCGCCGTGTGAAAACCGCAACACTCGGTGCGGCCGCTATAGTCGATCGATTCGCAGCCGAGAATCGCATTGATGCGCTCGATCGAGCGGGCGTTGCGGGAATCGACGAAGCCGAAATGCGCCGGCGGCCGGGTGATGTGGCAACCATAGAATGCCGCAACGCGCAGACCAGTCAGCCGACGCACGACCAGTTCGCGCAACCGCGTATCGCCGATGTCTTCGAGCAGGACCCAAAGGAAGTGGCTGACGCGCGTCGTGCCGCGATAATGCAAGCCTTGCTTGGCGAGGATGGCGTTGACCGCGGCCAGACGTTCGGGCGCCTCGTTCAGGGTCTTATTCACGTCGAGGAAGTTGAGCGTGCAAGTATTGCACACGGTCATCAGCGGCAATTCATTGGCCTCGGCGAGCGCCAACAGCCGTGCATTCAATGCCAGAAACAAGTCGGAGTCGATAGCGCGCAACTCGCGGCTGCCGGTGCAGCCCGCCGACGGCAGCTCGATGAGGTCGAGGCCGAGCTTCGAGGCAACCACGTGCGTTGCCGCGTTCAGCTCCTTGCAGGTGCTTTGCGCCGAGCAGCCGGGATAATAAGCAAATCTCATCGCGGCCCTCCGCGCACCGCCGCGAAGATCTGGCGGATCCGAGCGACGTCCGGCAAGCGAAAGCCGAACAGTGTCTTCAACGGATCGATCTTGCCGCGCCGCCAAAGCTTGAGAACGCGCAATGGATGCCGCAGCGCCGCCAACCGCTGGACGCCCAACACGAGCGCCGAAGGATCGACGCGGCCGCGCGACCTAACGATTGCAAGAAAAACCCGCGCATGCCGACTCTTGCGCGGCAGGCTTTTGAAGGCGAGCGCCTTCAACGGTTCGATTGCTCCCGTGACAATCGGAATCGACACCGGACAGACCTCTTCACATTTGTAGCAGGAGACGCAATCAAAGACGGCGGCGCGCTCGAGCGCAATGCGGCCGCGGTCGATGCCGTCGCGCGGATCGAGCGCGACGCGTGCTAGCTGCACCAGCGGCGCCGGACCGGCGAATTTCGTCTCATCGCCGAGACCAACTACCGGACAAGCCGAAAAGCAGCACATGCACGAGATGCAGTCGAGGGCCTTGTCTGCCGCTGCCATCCCAGGATGGGTCAACGGCTCGGGAAAACTGCGATAGGGTTCGCGGCGCTCAAGCCATGGCACCAAGCCCGCGACGCGCTGCTCATACCCCGACCGGTCGATCACGAGATCGCGTACGACCGGCGCGTTGCGCAGCGGCTCGATGGTCATCTCGGCCTCGACCGGCTCCCAGCACGCCAGCACCTCGCGCCCGTTGACGCGCACGGCGCAGGTGCCGCACATGCGGTTCGCGCAGAACCAGCGATGCGCCAGGTCGCCGCCGATCTCCTCGCTGACATAGGTCAGCACTTCGAGGACGCGCATCCATTTGCTATAGGGCACGCGATAGGTCTCGAAGTGCGGCGCCGCATCGCTCGCCGGATCGAAGCGGAAAATCCGCGCGCTGACCGAATCGCCTTCCTTCAGGCGTGCGAGCCGCGCCGCCGGGCTGTCGCCGGTATCGTCGCGTCCGATATTGCGCGCGCCGGCCAGAACCTGCGGACGTTCGGCCATTACCAGTCCACCTCGAGGCTGTCGCGGCGCGCGAAATCCGGCTTGAAAAACGGCAGCTCGTAGGGCTCGGTGCGGAACCGCACGTCGCCGTTCGGCGATGGCGTCAGGATGTTCTTGACCAGCCAGTTCGCGTTGTCCATCTCGGGGAAATCGGTGCGATAGAACGGGCCGCGGCTTTCGGTGCGATTGAGGGCGCCGCGGATCGTGAGCGCCGCGACATCAAGCAGATTGACGACGTCGATGGCGTCGAGCCAAGCGTAGTTGAGCCGCGGCGTAAGATTGGCGAGGCCCATCGCCGGCAGAAATTCGTCGCGCAGACGCGTAACCTCGGCCAATGCGCCGTTCATCGTGTTTGCATCCTTGAAGAACCCCATCTTCTCGCTCATCAACGCGCGCAATGCGCGCTTGACGTGCGCTGGCGCGATGCCGTTGCCCGGCAGCGGCCGCCGCAGCGCCAGCAGCCGCGCTTCTTCGGCGGCGGCCTTGTCCTCGGGCAACGCCGGCGATCTGAGGCGCGGCAGATCCGTCGCGACCGTCTCTGCCGCCAGCATGCCGTCATAGGTGACCGGAGCAATGAGGCCATTGCTGTGTCCTCCGACGCCGCCCGCGACATAGAGGCCGGGCACGCGCGTGGCCATGCTCGCGGGATCGACGACGATGCCGCCCTGGCGGTAATGGGCCGAACAGGCGGTCTCGAGCGTATCGCTGGCGACCGATTTGCCGACCGCCGCGAAAGCCTTGGCGTAATCGGTGTAGGAAGTGACGACGTCCGGCGCGACATGATTGAAGCCGCTGTAATAGCCGCCGTCGAAGCGTGCCTTGCCGGCGAGCACCTGCTTCGCCAGGCGCTTGAGCTGGATCGTATAAGGGCCCATCGCGACCGGCGCATCGGCCTCCTGGTCGAAAAACACCTCGCCGTCGCTGTTGTAGAGCCGCGCCGAATGCGACGAGCCGATGATCGGATTGGGATAGACCTGCGTCCGCTGCCAGCACAGCGGATAGCGCACGTCGCTCGTATGCCACCACTGGATCTCCAGATTCATCAGCTCGGCGCCGGCGCGCCACGCCATGGCGATGCCGTCGGCCGACATCTCGCGCGTCGCGGTGGAACGCGGATAGAACCGGTCGGCGTAGCCGGTGGCGAGAATCACCGCGCGGCTTGCGATCGCCACCGCTTCGCCGCGGACCAGATCAAGCGCCATGACACCGGCGATGGCGCCATCGGCTCCGGTCAGCAGCGCCGTCGCAGCGGTTTCCTCGAGCCATGGAATGCCGGCCTGGAGCACCTGCTTGCGGCGCAAATCCATGAACAGCACGCCCGATTCGCCCTGCGAATGCGCGGCCATGCAGCGTACCGGTCCGTCGTTGGTGACAATCTCGCCACGATCGTCGCGCCGCAGGTAGAGGCCGGCGCGCTCGAGCTCGGGATAATATTCGCGCTCGATCCATTCGCCAGCGGCGCGCGCGTAATGCTGATCGATCAGGAAATGATTGTGCATCCGGATCAGGAACTCGGCGGTGTCGCGTGCCTGCTGCTCTGTGTTGCCCAGCAATCGGCCCGGCACGACGAGATTGCCGGCGAAGATCGATGCGCCGCTCTTGCCGACGAGGCCTTTGCACAAAATCAGTGGCTTGACGCCGCGGCGGTGCAGCTCCAGCGCAGCGAAGGTGCCGGCCGCACCGCCGCCGATCACAACAACTTCCGCCGACAGCCGCCGCATGCAGCTAAATCCCGAGATGGCGGTGCATGAAATCGGGGTCGCGGCGCAGATCGGCCGGCGTACCTTCGTAGACCATGTGACCGTTGTTGAGGATGTAGCAGCGCTGTGCCAGTGACAAGGCCGCCTCGACATTTTGTTCGACGATGACGATGGTACGACCTTCGACGGCCAGGCGCCGACAAATTCCCAGTAGATCCTGGACGATCAGCGGCGCCAAACCTTCGAAAGGCTCGTCGAGCAAAATCAGCTGCGGTTCGCGCACCAGCGCGCGCGCGATCGCCAGCATCTGCTGCTCACCGCCAGAAAGTTCGCGGCCGCGGTTGCGGCGCCGTTCGCCGAGGCGTGGGAACATGTCATAGACGCGCTGCGGCGGCCAAGGCTTCGGTTCGCTCAAGCCGGCGAGGACGATGTTCTCCTCGACGGTCAGGCCGCCAATGATGCGGCGTTCTTCGGGCACGAGCTGGAGCCCCAGACGCGCAATCTTGTATGGCGGCAAGCCGCCGATCGCCTGGCCATTGAAGCGGATGGCGCCCGATTTGGGCGCCATCACCCCCATCATCGTCTTCAGCGTCGTCGTCTTGCCCGCGCCGTTGCGGCCGAGCAGCGCGACGACCTCGTGCGGCTCGATGCGCATCGACACGTCGAACAGCGCGTGTGCCTCACCGTAATAGGTGTTGATGGCGTCGACCTCAAGCAGGCTCATGGGCCGCCTGGCTTCCAAGATAGGCCGTACGTACATCGGGATTCGCCTGGATCGCGTCAGGTACATCCTCGGCGATCTTACGGCCGTTGAACAAAACGGTGATGCGGTCGGCCAAGCCAAATACCACGTCCATATCGTGCTCGACGATGACGATGGTGACGCCCGAGGCGATTCTGCGCAGCAGGCGCACCGTATCGACGCGCTCGACCGGGCTCATGCCCGCGGTCGGCTCGTCGAGCAGTAAAATCTGCGGCCGCGTCGCCAAGGCAAGGCCGATCTCGAGCCGGCGTTTTTCGCCATAGGCGAGCTCGGCGGCCGGTATGTTGAGGCGCTCCGACAGCTGCACCGATGCTGCGGCGGCGTCGATCCCGGTATTGACGGTTGCATCGCGATCGACCGCACGCAGCATCGCCGGGTGGAATTTGCCGTAAGCACGCGCCAGAACGGCAATCCGCAAGTTCTCGCGTACCGTCAGGCTCGGAAAGATCTGGTTGATCTGGAAGCTCTTCGAGATGCCGCGCTGACAAACCAGCGTCGCGCCGAGGCCGGTGATGTTGCTCCCCTTGAACTCGATCGTACCCGAACTGGGCGGGATAACGTTCGCTAGCATGTTGAAGAACGTCGACTTGCCCGCACCGTTGGGGCCGATCACCGCACGGATTTCGCCCTCGCGCAATTCGAACGAGACGTCGTCAACCGCCGTCAGGCCACCATAACGCTTGGTGAGATTGCGCGTCGCCAGCATGATCGGCCCGGTCGGTGGCGGTCGTTGCGCCGAGCGACGCGGTTCCGCAGCGACACGCGTCGGCTCGGCGATCGCGGCCTCGGCAACCGGTTCGGGCGTCGACCGCGCAACCGGCCGCCGCCACAGCAGAAGGGCGCCGCCGCACAGGCCGCGCCGGAATATCGTCACCAGCACAACGAAGATGATGCCGAGGATCATCTTCCACCACGCGCCGATGCCGGCGATGTTCTGCAACAACGTGTATAGGTAGAGCCACACGGTTGCGCCGACCAGCGGCCCGATAAGCGTCCCGGCGCCGCCGATGATCGTCTGCACCACCAGCTGGCCCGAGGTGTCGAGATAAAACGCGTCGGGCGGCATGTAGCCCTGTAGCAGCCCAAGCAAACCGCCAGCGAGTCCGGCATAAGCGGCGGCGATGACGAAGACGGTGAGTTTGTACTTCGGCACGTCATGGCCGACCGCGGCGACACGGGCGCCGTTCTCGCGGATCGCGCGCAGAACGGCGCCGAAAGGCGATGCAATGATACGGCGTGCCAGCCAAAAGCCGACGACGAAGACCACGACGAGCAGCCAGTAAAGGCCGCCAGGATCATTGATATCGATGCTGAAAATCCCGAATCCAAGATGGGGCTCGGGCACGCCCGCCACACCGTTCTCGCCGCCGGTCCATTCTGCGAGCGGCGAGATATCGAGAAAGAAGAACATCTCGCCAAAAGCGAGCGTCAGCATCGCAAAGTAGATGCCGGTACGGCGCAGCGAGAGATAGCCGATGATCACGCCGAATATTGAGGCCGCAATCGTACCGGCGATCAGCGCCACCACCGCGTTGTTGGTGAACGGCGCGACGAGAACGTAAGCCGCGACGAATCCGCCGGCGCCGTAGAATGCCGCCTGCCCGAACGACAGGAGGCCGGTGAACCCGAAGAGCAGATCGAAGCCGAGACCGAACAGGCCCCAGTCGAGGATGCGGTTGGCGATATCGTAGGTGCCGCCGATATAGGGCAAGATCGCCGGCAATATTGCGAGCACCACGACGAGCGCGATCTCAGGTGCGAAGTACCGAGCCAGCGCAACCGGACGCATGGCCGGCACGGTCATTGCCGGCCCTCGACTCCGAACAGCCCCTGCGGCCGCAGAATCAGCACCAGCGCCATCACCGCGAACAACATGACCTGGGAATAGGCCGGCTGGATCATCGCGGTGAGGCTGAGAATTTGGCCGGCGATCAGCCCGCCGACGACGGCGCCCCAGAACGATCCGACGCCGCCGATGACAACGACGACGAACGACTGCACGAGGATGTCGGCGCCCATATCCGGCGTGACGGTGACGATCGGCGCATTGATGACGCCGGCGAACCCGGCCGCCATCGCACCTAAGCCGAACACCGTCAGGAAGGTGCGCGTGACATTGATGCCGAGAATGTTGACCATGAGCTGGTCCTCGATCCCGGCGCGCACGATCAAGCCAAGTCGCGTGCGATAAAGCACGAAATAGAGCAAGACCAGCGACGCTCCGACGATCGCCAGCACGTCAATACGATATGTCGGATAGAGCGTGACGCGCAGATCGACGATACCCGCCGCCCAGGACGGCGCCGGAATGTTGCGTGCGAGCCCGCCGAAGATCGCGCGAATCGCTTCGACAAGCACGATGGTGATGCCGAAGGTAACAAGAATCTGATCTTCCGGTGGTCGTCGGTAATAGAGCCGGATGAGCCCGCGCTCGATGATGACGCCGACGACGAGAAGACATACCGCCCCGGCCGCCATCGCGGTAACGAACGAGCCGGTATATTCGTAAGCGACGAAACCTGCATAGGCGCCGACGGCATAGAGCGCACCGTGGGCGAAATTGACCACGCCCAGCGCGCCGAAGATGATCGTCAGCCCCATGGCGACGAGCACCAACAGCGCGCCGAGCGTGAGCCCGTTGAACACCTGCGAGAAGAAAAGCGGCCAACTAATCAAGGTCGCCTTCCTTCCGCACCTTCACCAATCAAGCGGCAGACGCGTCAGGCGGTGGCCGGCATCTTGCAGCCGAGGAAATCCGGCGGCATGACGTCCGGACCGGGTGTCAGGTTGACGATTTCAAAGAGATCCTCATCGTTGCGCATCTGCGCCTTGGTCTTCCCGACGACGACCGGCACCGCACGCACCTGCTGGTGATCTTCTTTGCGGTACCAGACCTCGCCCAGCGGCATCTCGAGCTTGTGGCCGGCCTCGAGCTCCGCAATCACTTTGCGCGGATCAAACGTCTTTGCCCGCGTCACGGCATCGGCCCACACCATCATCTGGCTGTAGGCGATGTGTGCCGGCCAGCTCGGCCGGTATTTGTATTTGGCATAGAACGAATCGACGAAGATCTTGGCCATGGCATTGGTTTCGGCCAGCGTCCACCAGAAATCCAAGGTGCCATAGACCCCAGCCATGATTTCCGGACCAAGCTCCTGGCCCTGGAAGGCCGAAATATTCGGCACGATCATCTTCATCTTGTCGAGAATGCCGAACTGCTTCGCCTGCTTGCACGAGGCCACCGCATCGTTGCCGAAGGCAACGTTGACGAACACGTCGGCACCGCTGTTGGCGATGTTGAGCAAGTACGAGCTGTAGTCGGTGGTGCCGACCGGGCAGACTTGCGAGCCCAACGATTTCCAGCCGAGCTCCTTCTCGGTGAATTCGCCCGTCGAGTGCTCGACCGAGTGGCCGTAGGCGTAATCAGGCACCAGGTAGACTGACTTCTTGTTCTTGCCGATCGCCTTGGCGAGCGCCGGCACCAGCGCCTTGGCCGCCATATAGGCCGAAGGCTGAGAACGGAAGCCGTATTTCTGGCAGTCGACGCCGGTGGTCTCGTTGGCGCCGCTGCATCCGACCATGTTCAGCACCCGGTAGCGCTGGGCCAGTTTTTCGAGGGCAATCGCCGTATTGCTTGCCAGGCAACCGGTGATCATGATCGCCTTGTTCTGCGTGATGAAGGCGGTCTGCGCCTGGACTGACGGATTCGGTTGGGTCTGGGTATCGGCGATCTTGTACTCGATCTTCTTGCCGAGCACGCCTTTCTTGCCCTTGAGCGAGGGCACGTGCGGGACCAAACCGGTGCCTTCGTTCAAGTGTTCGAAAACGAGCTCATAGCCTTTTTGGAGGTCGTGGCCATCGGCCGAATAGGCGCCGGTCAGCGGCACCGTAACGCCGACGAAGACAGATGGTCCTTTGGCGCCTTCGGGCCAATTGCCGATCGCCTCTTCGGCCGCGAAGGCCCCCGGAACATGAATCAACGGCAGTGTACCGGCTGCCGCGGCGGCGCCTTGCAGGACGCGACGGCGTGAAACGGAATTTTTCTTGCGTTGGGCCACGATGCGCTCTCCCTCCATGAATTTTCGTTTATGTTGGCGGCCGGGCTTGCGCCGGCCGGTTGGTGCGTGTCGTCCGGCTATTTATCCGCAGGCCACGGCCGAAAGCAACGTCTTAGGCCGACCCTGTGCGCCGAATGCGCCGATTGGTTTCAACCCCGGATTCGGGCCGCCATCCGCGATTTTTTGGGCGGTTTAGGCACTCAAACGGCGTTGATGGAGTTCCGCGCGCAGCGCTTTCATTTCCTCGAAGCGCTTCGTGACGTCGCGCATGATCGCCGTGATGCCGACCATGCGGCCGGCGCCGTCGTGGAACGGAACGATGGTGAACTCCACCGAGATACGGGCGCCGTCCTTGCGCAATGCCGGTACCGCGAGCAGATCGCCGGCGCCATAGCGCGTGCGGCCGGTCTGCATCGTCGCGTTATATCCGTCCCAGTGGCGCTGGCGCAAGTTGGCCGGAATGATGATGTCGAGCGACTGTCCGATCGCCTCGGTGGCCTCAAAGCCGAAAATGCGCGTCGCCGCGCGGTTCCAGAAGCGAATTACGCCCTCGCTGTCGGCATAGACAATCGCGTCGGCAGCATCGCGCACGAGGTCGTGGCAAAAACGGTCCAGATCGAAGCTCATTGTCCGCCGATGATTGCGCCCCGTATCGCCGATATCACGCTGCGCGCCGAGCGAACGCCTCGGACATTGTCGCACCGACGAGATGCGCGCTCGGCGCAATAATGACACCAACGTCTTGCAGCGCCTTGATCTTGCTGTCGGCATCGTCGGACGGCTGCGCGGTCAGGGCGCCAGCATGGCCCATGCGGCACTGCGCCGGCGCCGCGCGGCCGACGATCAGCGCCACCACCGGCTTTTTCAGGCCGGTCTCGCGGATATAGCGCGCAGCCTCCTGTTCCTCGGTGCCGCCGATCTCGCCGACCAGGACCACGCCTTCGGTGTCGGAATCCCTGAAGAAAAGATCGAGACATTCGACGAAACCGATGCCGTGGACCGGGTCGCCGCCGATGCCGACCGTCGTCGACTGACCAAGGCCGGCGGCGGTGAGCTGACTGACGACTTCGCTCGTCAGTGACGCCGACCGCGAGGCAACGCCGATCGGCCCGCGCCGGGCGCGGTCCGTCGCCATGACGCCGATCTGGCAGATTTCGGGCGCCAAAATGCCCTGCGAATTCGGGCCGATGAGCCGCGTGTGCGAGCCGACCAGTGCCTCGCGAACCCGCACCATGTCGAGCACCGGCACGCGTTCGGTGACAACGACCACCAACGGCATCTCGGCCTCGATCGCTTCAAGCATCGCGCGTCCGGCATTTGCCGGCGGCACGAAGACAATGCTGGCGTTGGCACCGGTCGCCTGTTTTGCCTCGGCGACGGCGTTAAAGACCGGCACGCCGAGATGGGTCGTGCCGCCTTTGCCGGGCGTGACGCCCGCGACCACGGCGGTGCCGTATTGGATCATGCGGTCGGTGTGATAAGTGCCGGCCCAGCCGGTCATGCCTTGGCAAAGCAGCCGCGTCTCTTTGTCGACCAGGGCCGCCATCAGGCTCTCCCTTGCGCGATCGCCGCTGCGCGCGTTGCCGCCTGCCACATGTCGGCGCACTCGGTCTTCGGCAGGTTGAAGTTGGCGAGCCGCATGCGCGCGAAATTCTCGTTGTTGCCGGTGATCCGCAGCACCATCGGCATGACGCGCCCGCTCTTGCGGAAGGCGATCGCCAAGCCGTCAACCACCGTGTCGCAAGCCTGCATGCCGCCGCCATACACATTCACGAGCAGGACCTTGGCGCGTGGATTGTCGAGAATCATCCCGACGCCGTGCGCGATGTCGAGGCTTTTTGCGGTGGTGCGGATGTCCATGAAATTGGCTGGAACGCCACCCGCGGCCTGAACCATGTCGAGCGTCGCCAGCCCCAGGCCGGCGCCATTGACGACAATGCCGATATTGCCATCCATCTGCACATAATTGATCTGATGGCGTTGCGCCTGCAGCTGGATCAGATCGACATCGTCCTCGCTGCGCAGCTGGGCGGTCTCAGCGTGGCGGAAGATCGCGTTGTCGTCGATCGTGATCTTGGCGTCCGCTACGACGAGTTCGCCGGCCGCCGTCCGGATCAGGGGGTTAATCTCGATCAGCGACGCGTCGAGTTCGACGAAGGCGCGATGCAGCTGCCTGATCAACTCAGCGAATATGTCCGCGGTATCGCCGGCCAGGCCGAGCCGGCGGCAGAAATCGGCGATGTCGCCCGGCCGGCGCTCGCCGGCGATGCCGAGCACGACGGTCGGAAAATCTGGCGCGCCGGCTGCAAGATGCTGTTCGATGTCGGGCCGATGGACGCCGGCGATCGCGGTGATCGCGCCAATGGTCGGATCGACGCGCAGCGCCACGTAAAACTCATGCGCAGCGACGACGCCGGCCTCGACCAGAACGCGCCTCACAACATGACCGGATGGACCGGTCTGCGACGTCACCAGCTTGCGGCCGAGCAGTTCAGCGGCTGCCGCGCGCGCGCCCGACGGCGAACGCACGGCGCGCACACCGCCCGCGGCGGCCCGACTGCCGGCCAGAATCTGCGCTTTGACGAAGAGAGAATCCGACCCGATCTGGCGCGCCGCAGCTGCGGCTTCATCGGGCGTCAGCGCAATTTGGCCCGGAGGAGTAGCGACCCGATAACGACGCAGGAGATCCTTGGCTTGGAATTCGTGCAGCTGCATGCGTGCTCCTTCCCGGCGTCGTCTTCGGCTCTCAGCGCTCCTTCATCGGCCGCTCAAACCCCGACGACGTTGGACGGCTGGCCTGCGTGGAAATTCTCGATGTGGCCCACAACCTGGTTCCACAGAACCTGCATCGCCTCATCGCTCGCCCAGCTGACATGTGGCGTCACAATGACGTTCGGCCGGCCGAGAATCGCATGGAACGGATGATCCGGACGCGGCGGCTCCGACGTCAGGCAATCGAATCCGATGCCGGAAAGCAGACCTTCGTCCAACGCCTGCACGACATCGGCCTCGACCACCAGACCGCCGCGCGCGGTATTGATCAGCAGCGGCCGCTTCTTCATTTTGCGGAACTCGGCGATGCCGAGCATGTTGCGCGTGCTCGGCATCAGCGGGCAGTGCAGGGTGATGACGTCGCTCGTCTCCAGCACCTCTTCGAAAGGCGTGTAAAGCGGCCCGAGGCCCTGCACCCCTTTGTGCGCCGCGAACAGGATCCTCATGCCGAAGGCTTGACCGAGACGTGCGACCGACTGGCCGATGATGCCCTCGCCCATGATGCCGAGCGTGCTGCCCGCCAGCTCGTGGATCGGATGGTTGAAGAAGCAGAACTGACCGGCCTTCTGCCATTCGCCGTTGATGACGTCCTGCCGGAAGCCGACGATTCCGCGGCGCAGCGCCAGGATGAGGGCGAAGGCGTGCTCGGCGACGGTGTTGATGGCATAGCCGCGCACGTTGGAGACGATAATGCCGCGCTCGCGGCAGGCGGCGACATCGACAACATCGTAGCCGGTGGCCGCAATGGCGATCATCTTCAACTTCGGCAGCTTGGCGAGATCGTGGGCGCGGATCGGTGCCTTGTTGGTGACGGCAATCGTCGCGCGCGCCAGCCGTTCGCCAACCTGATCCGGCGTGCTCGCGCCGTATTCGACCCATTCGTGGTCGAAACGCGGACGGTTCACGTGGACAGCCGGCCCCATCGTGTTGCGGTCGAGAAATACGATGGTCGGCGGCGACTTCGACGCGGTATCGGGCGACATGCCCCTATGTTCCGACCATTAGGGGTGGTTGCGCAACCTCTGCGGCGGCTGGCCGGAACGCCGGGTAGATCGCCAGCGAACGGCCGAGCTGCTGTACCAAGCCCAAGACGACGTCGATATAAGGCGTCTGAACGTCAACCAGGCGGCCCATCTCCTGCACGGCGGTGAGCAGCGCGTCGATTTCCAGCGGCCGGCCGCCCTCGAGGTCCTGAAGCATCGAGGTGCGGTGAGCTCCCACGCGCGCCGCACCATTGATCCGCCGCTCGATATCGACGCGGAACGAGGCGCCAAAGCGGGTCGCAATCTCCTGCGCTTCCGACATCATCTTGACCGACAGCGCGCGCAAATCCGGCTGCGTCGCGACGATGTCGAGCGTCGCCCGCGTCAGCGCGCTGATCGGGTTGAAGCACAGATTGCCCCACAGCTTGAGCCAGATCTCGCTGCGGATGTCGTCAAGCACCGGCGCGTCGAAGCCGGCGGCTTCGAGCACCTGCGAAAGATTACGGCAGCGCTCGGAGACGGTGCCATCCGGCTCGCCGAGCGAGAATTTGTTGCCGTAGGTGTGGCGCACGACGCCTGGGCTGACAATGTCGGTGGCCGGATAGACGACGCAACCGATCGCGCGTTCCGGTCCGATGGCGTTCCACTGGCGATTGTCCGGATCGACGCTCTGCAAACGCACATGCTCGAAACCGCGCAGCCCGAAGCCGTACCACCACGGCACACCGTTCTGGCAGGTGACCACCGCCGTGTCCTTGCCGAACAGCACGCGCGTCTGCTCGGCGGTCTCCCACGCCTGATGCGCCTTGAGACCGATGATGACGTAATCCTGCGGCCCGAGGGTCGCAGGATCGTTGGTGGCGACGGGGTGACAGACGCGCTCCTCACCCTTGATCAGCAGCTTTAAACCTGTCTGCTGAATCTTCGCCAGATGCGGGCCGCGCGCCACCAGCGACAGTTCGACATCGTCGACTGTGCTGAGGCCAGCGGCGAGATAGCCGCCGATGGCGCCGGCGCCATAGATACAGATCCGCATTGCCGCCCCTCCGGCTTGGGGTCTCAGGCGACCTTGCCTAATTTGAGCTTTGGCGCGGTCGCACGGATGTATTCCTCGGCCGCACCGACGCCCGAACCAGCCTGAATTTGGATGCCCACATCACGCAGTGCCATTTCGGCGCCGGCGAGCGCTTGCAGCACCATGATCTCGTTGACGTGGCCGAGATGACCAATGCGGAAGACGCGGCCGGCAACCTTCGACAGGCCGGTGCCGAGTGACACCTGATAGCGGTGATACGCGGTCTTGATCACGTCGTCGCTATTGAAGGATTTCGGCACGCAAACCGCGGACACCGTGTCGGAGTACCATTTCGGCTCCTTGGCGCAGAGCGTCAGGCCCCACGCGGTGACGCCGCGACGGACCGCTTCGGCCAACCGATGGTGACGGGCGAAGACGTTCTCGAGTCCTTCGCCGAGGAGCATGTCGAGCGACGCGCGCAAGCCGCGCAGCAGCGTCGTCGCCGGCGTGTACGGGAAATAGCCGTCCTTGTTGGTCTTGATCATGTCGCCATAGTCGAAGAAGCAGCGCGGCAGCTGCGCCTTCTTGTGGGCCTCCAACGCCTTCTGGCTGACGCCGACGATGGCGAGGCCAGGCGGCAGCATGAAGCCCTTCTGCGAGCCCGACACGACGATGTCGGCGCCCCACTCGTCCATGCGGAAATCGATGCTGGCGATCGAGCTCACGCCGTCGACGAAGAGCAGCGCCGGATGCTTGGCGGCGTCGAGCGCCTTACGGACAGCGGCGACGTCGCTGGTGACGCCGGTCGCGGTCTCGTTGTGGCAGACCAGGACCGCCTTGATTTTGTGCGCCTTGTCCGCCTCGAGCCGGCGCTGATATTCCTCGGCTGGTGCGCCCTCGCCCCATTCGGTGTCGATGACATCGACGGCCAGGCCGTGCCGGCGGCACATGTCGGCCCATAGGTGGGAAAACTGACCGAAGACCGCGACCAGCACGCCATCGCCCGGCGCCAGAGTGTTGGAAATCGCCGATTCCCAGCCGCCGGTGCCCGAACTCGGGAAGATGAAGACCTGGCCCTTTTCAGTCTTGAAGACCTTCTTCAGGTCCTGAAACAGCGGCAGGGTGAAAGCGGGAAAATCAGGCGCCCGGTGATCCTCGAGCGGCACATCCATCGCCTGACGAACGCGGAAAGGCAAATTCGTCGGACCCGGAATAAAAAGACCATGGAAACCTGACATCACGTCCTCCCTGAAATTGCTCGCGCGGCCTTCGCCGGCAAAAAGTCCATCTCGCTCGATCAGTAAATCGGGAACCGCTCGCACAACTTGATCGCTTGCTCCTTGACGCGCGCTTCGACGGCGGCGTTGCCGGCTTCGCCGTTGACGGCGAGGCCATCGAGCACTTCGGCGATCATGCGGCCGACATCGCGGAACTCGGCAACGCCGAAGCCGCGCGTGGTGCCGGCGGCGGCGCCGAGCCGGATACCCGACGTCACCATCGGCTTTTCCGGATCGAACGGCACGCCGTTCTTGTTGCAAGTGATGTGCGCGCGGCCGAGGCTCTTCTCGGCAATGTTGCCGGTGAGCTTCTTCGGCCGCAGATCGACCAGGATCAAATGTGTGTCGGTGCCGCCGGCGACGAGATCGAAGCCGGCACTGCGCAGCACTTCGCCCATGGCGCGGCAATTCTCGATCACCGAGCGGGCGTAATCCTTGAATGCCGGCCGCAGTGCCTCGCCGAAGGCGACCGCCTTGGCGGCGACGATGTGCATCAACGGACCGCCCTGCAGGCCCGGAAATACCGCCGAATCGATCTTCTTGGCGATGGCCTCGTCGTTGGTCAGCACCATGCCGCCGCGCGGGCCGCGCAGCGTCTTGTGCGTCGTCGTGGTGACGACATGCGCATGCGCCAGTGGATTGGGATGCGCGCCACCGGCGACCAAGCCGGCGAAATGCGCCATGTCGACCATGAGGAACGCGCCGACTTCGTCAGCCACCTTGCGGAATGCAACGAAATCGATGGTGCGCGGATAGGCTGAGCCGCCGGCAATGATGATCTTCGGCTTGTGCTCGTGCGCCAGCCGCGCGACTTCATCCATGTCGATGCGCTGATCGTCGCGGCGAACGCCGTAATGCACGGCATGGAACCATTTGCCGGACAGATTGGGCGGCGCGCCATGTGTCAGGTGGCCGCCGGCCGCGAGCGACAGGCCGAGAATAGTGTCGCCCGGCTTGGCGAGCGCGAGGAACACCGCCTGGTTGGCCTGACTGCCGGAACTCGGCTGGACGTTGACGAAGCGGCAGTCGAACAGCCGCTTGGCGCGTTCGATCGCGAGCGTCTCGGCTTCGTCGACATATTGGCAGCCGCCGTAATAGCGCCGGCCGGGATAGCCTTCGGCGTACTTATTGGTGAGCGGCGAGCCCGCCGCCTCGAGCACCGCGCGGCTGACGATGTTCTCGGACGCGATCAGCTCGATCTCGAAACGCTGACGCGCGACTTCACGGCCGATCGCTCCGGCGACCTCCGGATCGGACTCCTCGACGCCTGCCGAGAAGAACGCACCCCAATCACGACTCGCCAGATTTTCAGCCGTGCGCGCCATCATCCCACCCCTTAATCGGCCCTTGGTACACCGGATAACATTCTTGCCAGACTGCCCACAATGGAAATGTTTTCCATTTCTGTGGGTTTTTTATGACTGGCGGATACCCTTGCGAAATTGACCTTGTCGCGCGATAATGAGACATGATTCCGTCACGGACAATGCGGCAACCGGCCGCAGGAATCGGGTAATGGCGGGACGGCAACACGCCACGAAATCGGCACCGGCCGAGCTGCAATCGCTCGCGCCGCATCTCGGCGGCTCGGTCCAGGCGCTGGAACGCGGCCTGAAGCTGCTGGCGATCATCGCCGAAGCCGATGGCCTGTCGCTGACCAGCCTGGCGCAACGCGCCGGCATCGCGCCGTCCACCGCCCACCGTATTCTCGCGACGCTCAAGGCGAGCGGCTTCGTCCACTGCGACGATTCACATGGCGTATATCTGATCGGCGTGCAGGCGTTCCGCATCGGCACCGCGTTCTTGCGCAATCGCAAGCTGGCGGACGCCGGCCGCAGCGCCATGCGCAAGCTGATGGAAGCGACTGGCGAGACCGTCAACATGGGCATTGAGGACGACGGCTACGTCGTTTTCATTTCGCAGGCCGAGAGCCACCAATCGGTGCGCGCGTTCCACCGTCCGGGCTCGCGCAGCCCTTTGCATGCTTCAAGCATCGGAAAGGCGATCATGGCGGCGCTGCCGGACGAGGCCGCCACCGAACGCTTGCTCCGCACCGGCATGCCGAAATTCACCGAGCACACGATCGTCGATCCGCAGGGGTTGCTGGCGGACCTGGCGCGGGTGCGCAAACGCGGCTGGTCGATCGACGACGAAGAGCGCGCCGTGGGCCTGCGCTGCGTTGGCGCGGCGGTCTATAACGAACACGCCGAAGTGGTCGGCGCGATCTCGGTATCGGGACCAGTCGTGCGGATGACGGAAGAGCGCATCGGTGAACTTGGGCCGATGGTCAGGCGGGCCGCGGCCGAAATCACCGCCCGTATCGGCGGCAGATTACCGACATAAAACCCGGAACGACGCTGGCAGCGCCGCCAGCCGGCACGGAACCGTGATCAATTCGTGACCGGTGTCCGGGCGCGCACGCGTGGTACGCAACGAAAAGCGCAGCGCAGGCCTTTTTCTCTCTGTCGCCGACAATCGTTAGTCACGACCAACGCACGCTTTCTGCGCGCAGAGGCCGTGATCTTCTGGCTGCCGACGGCGGCTTGCGGGCAACGGCGGTCACGGAGTTTTGATGCCGCCGTACGGGACTTCCCCATTTTTATCCGTGGTCAAGGTCGCTAACGTCTTATCCGAGCCGGGCGGCCAATGTCGGCCGTCCGTATACGGCATAAGGGGTGTTTTTAATGGCCAAAAAACTCGCTCTTTTCGCAGTCGCGGCGGCCGTCATTGCAGTCGCGCCGATGGCGGCTTTCGCATGCAGCGGTGGCAGTTCGGCGATGCTGAACGACGGCACCCAAGTCGCCCAGGGATACGGCTCGTCGGGATACGGCTCGTCGATGGGGCAGCCGATGCCGCCCACCGGCGCATCACAGTCGTCGGATCAGGCTGGGTCGGCGTCGAACGATTCAGACTCGTCGAACGACAAGTGACGTAAGACGACACCGAAACGACACTTCGCGTAACGGCCGGGGATCGCTAGAAGCGTCTCCGGCCGTTGCCTTTTTATCGTGAAAGGTGACACGGCGCGAGACGTCCAGCGCCCATGCAGTGCAACCACAACCTAAATCGTCGTTGCCGCCGATCAGCGAACCGTACGTCCCTGCGAAATTCGTGTGCGAACGTTCGCGTCAGCCGGAATGAGCCAATCACGCAATAGCTGCGACCGCACTTTGCGCGGCCTCCATTAGCGTCGGATGGATGTGGATGGCGTCGGCCATCGTCGCCGCAGGCGCATTGGCGTTCATCAGGTCGATATAACCATGAACGAGTTCGGCGGCATCGACGGAAAGCACGGCTGCGCCGAGAATGCGGTTCGAATTCGCGTCCACGACCACTTTGATGAAGCCTTTGGTTTCGCCAATTTCGGTCGCCTTGCCGTTTCGCGCCATGTCGAAGCGCCCGATCTTGATCGGCCGCCCGGACCGACGCGCCTCGGTCTCCGTCATGCCGACACGACCGAGCTCCGGATCGGTGAAGATGGCATAGGGAACGATGCGATCGGTCGTACGCGAACGATCGCCGGCGAGCTGCGAGAAGAGGATCCGGTAATCGTCCCATGCCGTGTGGGTGAATTGCGGACCAACGCGGGCGTCGCCCGCGGCCCAGATTCCCGGAACATTTGTGTGCAGACGCTCATCGACCTCGATGAAGCCGTGAGCGTTCATTGCAACGCCAACGGTATCGAGGCCGAGATCGTCGGAGTTCGGCTTGCGGCCGGTTGCTACGAAAACGTGCGACACGGACAATGCCGCCGGCGCCGAGCCGCGAAGCTGCAGGAGCGCGCCGCTTTCCCGCGCTTCGATCCGTTCGATCGCCGTCCCGAGACGGAATTCGATCCCCTCACTGGCTAGAAATCCGTGCAATGCGTCGCTCACATCGGAGTCTTCCCGTGCCGCGATGCGCGCCGCCGCTTCGATGACGAAGACGCGGCTGCCCATGCGGCGATAGAACTGCGCCATTTCGAGGCCGATGGCGCCGCCGCCGACGATTGCGATCGACTGCGGCAATTCCTCGAGATCGAGCCAATTTCCAGCGTGAACGAACGCGATTGTTTTCAGTCCCTCAATCGGCGGGACCAGGGTGCGCGTGCCGGTATCGAGCACGAGCTCGGTCGCGACGACGCTTTCGTCGCCGACTCGCACACGAAACGCCGACCCCGTTCGCCCTTCAAGACGCGCGTGGCCGCGCAGCAGGAGCGGATTGTCCGCCGACGTCATCCAAGCATCGAGCCCGCTACGGGATTTGAGTGCGATTTCCCGCGCGCGGCGGATGACTGCGGCGAAATCGACGTCGATCTGCGGAATGTTCAGGCCGAAGTCCGCGCCACGCCGCGCTAGGTGGGCAACGCGCGCCGAGGCGATCACGGCCTTGGTCGGGGTGCAGCCGAAATTGACGCACGATCCGCCGAGGTGGCGGCGTTCGGCGAGCGCAACTCGTTTACCGGCTCGAGCCAGCGCGTCGGCGAGCGGCGGACCGGCTTGGCCGCCGCCGATGATCAGCACGTCAAATCGGCGCAATTCCGGCATTGATCGCCTCCAATCCGCGCCCGTGGTCTGTCGCGTCCGCAGGCGGCACGATTTGCAAACCCGCCACGACAACGAGGGGCGGGCCACAGCAGTTCACACCGGTGGATGTCGATCTAGCACATATTCATCGCAACTTTGCACCGCCGTGCAAATGGTGGCGAACGCCA
>DASQHO010000004.1:0-59518 GCA_035632055.1 Allostellaceae bacterium | reverse complement strand
CCGCTTTACCGACCCGCGCGGCAAGTGGCAGCACCTGACCTATCACATCAAGTCGGTGACCAACGACCTGCTCAAGGGCGGCATTGCGTTCGACGGCTCGTCGATCGCCGGCTGGAAGGCGATCAACGAGAGCGACATGCTTCTGATGCCGGATTTCGCGACCGCGGTGCTCGATCCGTTCTGCGCCCAGACGACGATCGCGATTTTCTGCGATACGCACGAGCCATTGTCGGGCCAGCCCTACGGGCGCTGCCCGCGCTCGATTGCCAAGAAGGCGGAAAAGTATCTCGCTTCGACCGGCCTCGGCGACACGGCGTTCTTCGGTCCCGAGGCCGAATTCTTCGTGTTCGACGACGTGCGCTACAAGTCGTCGATGGAAACGCAGTTCTATTCAGTCGACAGCGAGGAAGGCCCCTACTACAGCGACCGCAAGCTGCCCGACGGCAACACCGGCCATCGTCCGCCGATCAAGGGCGGCTATTTCCCGGTGCCGCCGGTGGATAGCACCTACGACCTGCGTTCCGAGATGCTTTCGACCATGTCCGACATGGGCCTCAAGGTCGAAAAGCACCATCACGAGGTGGCACCGGCGCAGCACGAACTCGGCTTCGAGTTCAACACGCTCGTCACCACCGCCGACCAGATGCAGATCTACAAGTACGTGATCATGATGGTCGCGAACCAGTACGGCAAAACCGCGACCTTCATGCCGAAGCCGATCAAAGGCGACAACGGCTCGGGGATGCACACGCACCAGTCGGTGTGGAAAGGCGACAAGCCTCTGTTCGCGGGCTCGGGCTATGCCGATCTGTCGGACTTGGCGCTGCACTACATTGGCGGCATCATCAAGCACGCCAAGGCGATCAACGCTTTCACCAACCCGACGACCAACAGCTACAAGCGGCTGATCCCGGGATTCGAGGCGCCCGTGCTGCTCGCCTACTCGGCGCGCAACCGCTCGGCGTCGTGCCGCATTCCGATCGTCT
This sequence comes from Allostellaceae bacterium, assembly GCA_035632055.1. Taxonomy (GTDB): domain Bacteria; phylum Pseudomonadota; class Alphaproteobacteria; order ATCC43930; family CGMCC-115725; genus REEB95. Next base: position 58,532 of record DASQHO010000004.1, on the reverse strand, counting down.
CGAGCCCGAAGGCCAAGCGCGTCGAGGTCCGTTTCCCGGATCCGGCCGCCAATCCTTATCTCGGTTTCGCGGCGATGCTGATGGCGGGCATCGACGGCGTGCAGAATAAGATCAATCCGGGCCAGCCGATGGATAAGAACCTCTACGATCTGCCGCCCGAGGAATTGAAAGGCGTGCCGACCGTCTGCGGCTCGCTGCGCGAAGCGCTCGAGAGCCTCAAGGCCGACCACGCGTTCCTGCTCAAGGGCGACGTATTCACCAAGGACTTTATCGAGGCCTATATCGACCTCAAATATGAGGAAGTGCACAAGTTCGAGCACACGCCGCATCCGATCGAGTTCGAGATGTATTACAGCGTCTGACGCGGCGCCGCGGTTTCGCGCTCAAAACCCCCGTCGGCGCTGCCGGCGGGGGTTTTCGTTTACGCTGCGGCGTGGCTTGCAGTTCCTGGCAGGGGCCGCTAGGAGACAGCGATGGCCTCGCGAAAAAAGCCCCGCGCTGCCCGCCGCACCACACGGGGCCCGTTCGCTGAATTTATCGACGAGCTGTCGCGCCTCGCCTTGATTGGGCCGGACGAGCGCGCGTTCCTGGCCAAGGGTCTGAAGTCGCGTGCGGTGCGCGATTTCCTCGCTGCGGACGATGCGCCGGCGGGTCAGGCCAAGCCAACGGCGGCCGTCGGCAGCCCGTCGGACGCGCTCGCCAACCGGGCGCGCAAGGCAAGCCTGGTTCGCCAAATCGGCGACAACGCGTTTCACGTCAAATCCGGACCTGAAACCGTGCACTGGGGCTATTTGTGGAGCGCAGCCGAGCCGGTGCTGCGCGTCCAATCTGGCACGACCGTGACGATCGATACCGTCTCGCACGAAGGCCTGCTTGCCGATCAGGGCGATCCGGTTGGCTTCTTCAAGCGCTTCGGCATTCCCAAAGCCGAGGTGCTGGCGGACGCGGTGGCGATCTATGCCAAGGTGCAGCATTCGGGCGCCGGACCGCACATTGTTTCCGCGCCGATCTATGTCGAAGGCGCTGAGCCCGGCGACGTGCTGGCGGTGCACGTGCTGGCGGCGGAGCCGCGTGTGCCGTACGGCGTCAACTCCGCGCGCATGGGCAAAGGGACGCTGCCGGCCGAGTTCACCCTCAACCGCAGCATGGTCATTCCATTCGACATGGACGCGCGTGTCGCCCGCTTCGCGCCTGGCATCGCGGTTCCGCTCAAGCCCTTCTTCGGCATCATGGCGACCGGACCGGCGTTGACACTGGGCAAGCTCAACTCCGCGCCGCCGGGCCCGTTCGGCGGCAACATCGATCTCAACGAGCTGACTGCTGGATCGACGCTTTATCTTCCGGTGCACGTTCCAGGCGCGCTATTCATGGCCGGCGACGGCCACGCCGCGCAAGGCGACGGCGAGGTCAATTTGACGGCCATTGAGACCTCACTCACGGGTACGTTCCGTCTTGAATTGTTGAAGCGGAAATTTTGGAGCCTGCCGCGCGCCGAGACAGCGACGCATTGGATCACTTTGGGTCTGCACGAAAGCCTCGACGAAGCGATCCGCATTGCCGTGCGCGAAACGATAAAGTTCCTCGGCGAGGTGCACGGCCTTGATTCGGCCGACGCCTATGCGCTTGCCAGCGTCGCCATCGATTTCGAGGTGACGCAGAACGTCGACGGCGTGAAAGGCATCCATGCCATGATTCCGAAGGCGATCTTTCAGGCAGCGTAACGCCGCGCCCGGCCCGGCGCTTGCCAAGCCGTTGGGCTTTGCCCAAGATCGGCGCGCCGCGTTTTCGGGGGAGAAGCGCATGGCCGAGACCGTCAACGTCACCAAGCTGATCGACGGCCGCCGGATCGGCGGTTATCAGTACTTAGTTGCCGCGCTTTGCGCGCTGACCGTGTTTCTCGACGGTTACGACACGCAATCCATCGCTTTCGTCGCGCCGTCGATCGCTCAGGAACTGCACCTGACGCGGCCGGAGCTCGGACCCCTCTTTGTCGCCAGTCTCGTCGGTCTGCTGATTGGCCAGCTTTTTTTCGGTCCGCTCGCCGACAAGGTCGGCCGCCGGGCGGTGATTATCGTCTGCACGATTGTCTTCGGTGCGTTCACTATCGGCGCCGCGACGACGACCAGCTTCGGCGGCCTGCTGGCCTACCGTTTCATCGCCGGCCTCGGTCTCGGCGGCGCCATGCCGAACGGCATCGCGCTCACGGCCGAATATTCGCCGACACGGCGGCGCGCCACTGTGGTGATGATCATGTTCACAGGATTTTCGCTCGGCGCGGCTTTCGGCGGTGCTGTCGCCGCCAGTCTGATCCCCGGCTATGGCTGGAGGTCGGTGTGGTATGTCGGCGGCATCCTGCCTTTGCTACTGGTGCCGGTGCAGTATTTTGCGCTGCCGGAATCGATTCGCTTCCTGATCGTCACCGAAGCCGACAACGCGCGCGTCGCCGCCTTGCTGCGGCGCCTCGCCGCCGATTTCATCCCGCCGCGCGGTGCGACCTATGACGTCGACGAGGCGCATGCGCACGGCATTCCAGTGGCACACCTGTTCCGCAATAAACGCGCCTTCGGCACGTTCATGCTGTGGATCATGTTCTTCACCAACCTGTTGTCGATCTTCTTCCTGCAAAACTGGATTCCGACCATGGCACACGACAGCGGACTCACCATCCGAACCGCCGTGATCGTCGGTACCATGTTCCAGGTCGGTGGCGTGCTCGGCTCGATCCTGATCGGCTGGCCGATCGACAAATACGGTCCCTATGGAATCATCACTCTGCTGTTTGCCGGTGCCGTCGTGTTCGTCGCGCTGATCGGCTGGACTGCGGGCGCGGCACCCGCCTTGATGGCACTGACCTTCGGCGCCGGGTTCTGCATCATCGGTGGTCAGAACAGCGCCAACGCGCTCGCCGCGATTTTCTATCCGACGGCGATGCGTGCCACGGGCGTCGGTTGGGCGCTCGGTATCGGCCGCATCGGCGGCATCCTGGGTCCGCTGATCGCCAGCGCGCTGCTCGCTGCCCACATGTCGTACGGCTTGTTGTTCCTGCTTGGCGCTATCTCGCCACTGGTCTCGACGATCGCTGTATTCGGCATGGGCCGAATCTATCGCGCTTGAACGCGATGCGGCCCGCAGTTTTGTTCTGGAGCGGCGGCAAGGATTCCGGATTGGCTCTCGATCGCCTGCGCCGCACCGCCGAATACGAGATCGTCGCGCTGATCACCACGGTCAGCGCGCAGTACCGCCGCGTATCGATGCACGGCGTGCGCGAAGAGCTCGTGGCGGCGCAGGCGCACGCCGCGGGATTGCCGCTCGACACAATGTATGTCGGTCCATCGGGCACCAATGATGCCTATGTCGCGGCGTTGCGTCAGACGCTCGGCGTCTGGCGCGAGCGCGGCGTCGAGACCGTCGCGTTCGGCGACATCTTCCTCGCTGACCTCCGGCAATGGCGTGAGAAGCTGCTCGCCGAGCTCGGTCTGTGCGGCGCCTTCCCGCTCTGGCAGGCGAACACGACGCAACTCGCGCAGGAATTCGTCACGCGCGGCTTCCGCGCCGTGCTGTGTTGCGCCAACGACGCAATGCTCGGCGAAGCCGATGTCGGCCGCGAATTGAACGCTGAATTCTTTTCGACATTGCCCGACGGCGTTGATCCGTGCGGCGAGAACGGCGAGTATCATAGCTTCGTCTGGGACGGACCGGTGTTTCGGACGCCAGTGGAATTTAAGGTCGGCGAGAAGGTCTATCGGCCACTCGAAGATGCGCCCGTAACCGCGCCTTCGAACGGCCCGGCAATTCTGGTGCCGGCCGCGCCAGGCCCTGGCGCTACCAAAGGTTTCTGGTTCGTCGATTTGTTACCCGCGTAACGGTGGAACGGCCGCCGCTCCGGGATCATTATTCGATTATGGACCGATCACGGATGCCGTCGCGTGCGCAGCAGCCGGGCAAACCAAAGCCGCCGGGCAATCCGCCGACTGAGCCAGAGCGCGATCCAGCCAAGCCACCGCCAATCGACGAGCCGCCGGAGCCGATCCCGCCGCCGCCTATGGACGTGCCACCGGCACCAATGGAAAGCGCAGCCGGCGGTCTACCGCGTCGCAGTGGTCAACGTTCGCGCGGAACGGGCCGCGGTTTGCGGTCGGCGTCGATGGCGACGTAGGTGAACACGCCTTCAGTAACCTTGACGGTTTCCTCGCCCGCGAAACGGCGCGCCCAGACTTCGATGGCGATTGTGATCGAGGTACGGCCGACTTTGCTCACAGTGGTATAGGCGCTGACTTCGTCACCGACGAACACCGGGCGGACGAAGCTCATCGAGGCGATGCCAACGGTTGCGACGCGGCCTTGGGCGCGGCGCATCGCCGCCGAGCCGCCGGCGAGATCCATCTGCGCAAGAATCCAGCCGCCGAAAATATCGCCGCGCGCGTTGGCGTCGGCCGGCATGGTGATCGCCCGCAGCGTCGGCTCGCGCGTCGGCGGCGATTCGGTGGTGGCATCGGCCATACGCATCTCCTTTTATGGCGCGGCGATCATAACCGATTCGCCGAGACGGCTCTTGCTTCGACCGTCACCAGATGTTGTTATCCGCGCGTGATTCGCACCCTCGGATTTGCATAGCGCCAATGTCGCACGCGCACGCGCGCAAGTCGCGCGAAACGCCCGACCTGTTCGAGACCGCGCCGGCTAAACGCTCCGGCTCCTATTCCGCCAAGGACATCGAGGTGCTCGAAGGCCTCGAGCCGGTGCGGCGCCGGCCGGGCATGTATATCGGCGGCACCGACGAGCGCGCGATGCATCATCTCGTCGCCGAGGCGCTCGACAATGCGATGGACGAGGCCGTTGCGGGACATGCGAGCCGCATCGAGATCGAGCTGCACGCCGACGGCAGCTGCGCCGTGCGCGACAACGGCCGCGGCATACCGATCGATCCGCATCCGAAGTTCCGCACCAAATCGGCGCTCGAAGTCATCCTCACGATGCTGCATTCGGGCGGCAAATTCGGCGGCAGCGCCTACAAGACGTCGGGCGGTTTGCACGGTGTCGGCATTTCCGTCGTCAACGCGCTGAGCGACAAGCTCACCGTCGAAGTGGCGCGTGACCGCAAGCTGTGGACGCAGGAATACAGCCGTGGCAAGCCGAAGACCAAGCTCAAGTCCGGCGGCGCGACCAACCGGCGCGGCACGCTGGTGCGTTTCCATCCCGATGCCGACATCTTCGGCAGCAGCGCGCATTTCCGGCCGGCGAACATCTATCGCTTGGCGCGCTCCAAGGCCTATCTCTTCCGTGGCGTCGAAATCCGCTGGTGGTGCGACCCGAAAATTCCGCGGCCCGAGGACGTGCCGCAGGAAGCGACGCTGCATTTCCCCGGCGGTCTCAGCGACTATCTCACCGACCTGCTCGACAAGCGCGAGACGGTGACGCCGCGCGCCTTTACCGGCGAGGCCGAGCTTGACAATAGCGGCCGCGTCGAATGGGCGATCACCTGGACCGAGGACGCCGACGACGGCACCATCGCTTCGTTCTGCAACACGGTGCCGACCCCCGACGGCGGCACGCACGAACAAGGTTTGCGCACAGCGCTGACGCGCGGCCTAAAAGCTTACGGCGAGCTTGCCAATAACCGGCGCGCGGCGCAGATCACCGGCGACGACGCGATGACCGGCGCGGTCGTGATCCTCTCGCTGTTCCTTAAAAACCCGCAGTTCCAGGGCCAGACCAAAGAGAGGCTGGCGTCGACCGAGGCGCAGCGCTTGGTCGAGGCTGCGCTCAAGGATCATTTCGACCACTGGCTGTCGGACGATCCGCCGGCATCGGGCGCTCTGCTCGAGACCATCATCCAGCGCGCCGAAGATCGGCTGCGGCGGCGCCAGGAAAAAGAGCTCGACCGCAAATCCGCGACGAGAAAACTCCGCCTGCCCGGCAAGCTCGCCGATTGCTCGCGCTCGTCCCCAGTTGACACCGAGATCTTCATTGTCGAAGGCGACAGCGCTGGCGGCTCGGCCAAGCAGGCACGCCAACGCGAGAGCCAAGCGATTCTGCCGCTCCGCGGCAAGATCCTCAACGTCGCCTCGGCCGGCGCCGAGCGCCTCAGGCAGAATCAGGAACTGTCGGATCTCATCCTGGCGCTCGGCTGTGGCAGCGGCGAGAGATACCAGGAATCAAAGCTTCGTTATGAGCGCGTTATCATCATGACCGACGCCGACGTCGACGGCGCGCACATCGCATCGCTGCTGATGACCTTCTTCTTCCGCGAGATGCCGGAACTGGTCGAACGCGGCAAATTGTTCCTCGCCGTGCCGCCGCTCTATCGCCTGCAGCAAGGCGACACCACAGTCTATGCGCGCGACGACGCGGACAAGGACAAGCTGCTCAAAACCGCGTTCGGCAAGAGCAAGGCCAAGATCGAGATCAGCCGCTTCAAGGGCCTCGGCGAAATGCCGCCGCGTTTCCTCAAGGATACGACGATGGACCCGGCAAAGCGCGTCCTGCTGCGCGTGACACTGCCGACGAAGGGCGAGCGCAGCTTCAAGCAGACGGTCAAACTGGTCGAGAGCCTGATGGGCCGCAAGCCCGAGCTGCGCTACCAATTCATCCAGGAAAAAGCAAAGTTCGCCCGCGACCTAGACGTGTAACGCGCGTCACGCGGCGAGCTTGCAGACTTCGGCCGTGGCTGCGTCGATCGCCGCTTGACGCTGGCTCGGGCTGGTATTGAGACCCTCGGCGCGGATGAACGTAACGTCCGTGATGCCGAAGAAGCCAAAGACGCCCCGCAGATAGCTTTCCTGGTGGTCGAAGGAAGCGGTCGGCGTCTGTGGGCCGTAAAAGCCGCCACGCGACGAGGCGACGATCACGCGCTTGCCGCCCGCCAGGCCTTCGGGCCCATTCGCAGTATAGCGGAACGTCTTGCCGGCGACGGCCAGCCGATCGATCCAGGCCTTGAGTTGCGACGAGACCGAAAAATTATACATCGGTGCGCCGACGACGACGATGTCCGCGGCGAGAAAGTTCGCAAGCGCTTTTTGTCCCAACACCAAGTCTCGCTGCAGCGTCGGCTCCTCCGGCGTTACGCCTTGCGCGGCCGCCAGATGCGCGCCGGTCAGGTGGCCGATCGGTTCGGCGCCGAGATCGTGGTAAGTCACTTCGAGCGCGGGATTGGCCTCGCGCAGACGTTTGACGATCGCAGCGCTGAGCTGGCGGCTGACCGAATTGGCACCCAGAATGCTGGCATCCACATGAAGGAGTCTCATGATTTGCATCCTTGCCAAAATATCGCGCTAACGAGCGTGGGGCCGTCGCTCTTCGGCGACAGCCCACCACACGGGACTTGACGTTAGTCGCCGACCGCCGGCGACACCAACGCGTCGCTGCTGTACGGCCCGCCGTGCGAGAACGCGGCGACGGCACTCGGGTTCGCGAGTGCCTGCTGCTCGGCCTGACCGGCCAGCGCGGCCTGGGCCAGAGGAGCCGAAAGCGCGACGGCAACCACCAACGCGCGGAAGACGATGAGTGTACGCATAGCACTTCTCCTTCGATTCATGAAACCGCCGGGATTGGCTGCCTCACGAGCAGAATATGCGCGCCGCCGCCGTCGCAATTAATCGCGCATTGCCAAATGCGCCTTGTGGATGCGCCACATAATCGGGAGATCACCGCGCGGCCGAAGCAGCGGGAAACGCCACAAACTAGCCCGCGGCGTGTCGAAGCCGCTAGGATGGGCGCATGCGCGGAAAGGAATTCGGCGAACTGAGCGCCTTCATAGCGGTGGCAGAGCACCGCAACTTCACGCGCGCCGCGAAGCAGCTCGGCATTTCGGCATCGACATTAAGTCAGACAATCCGGACTCTGGAGGAACGGCTCGGCGTCCGCCTTCTAAACCGCACCACGCGCAGCGTTGTGCCGACCGCGGCTGGCGATACGCTGCTCGCCCGCTTGCGACCTGTGGTCGACGAAATTGAAGCGGCCCTCGAATCGCTTAACACGTTTCGTGACAAACCGGCCGGTCTCCTGCGGTTAACCATTGCGCCGCCGTTGCGCTTCGTGTTGCCGCCGCTGCTCGGCAAATTTCTCGAGCAATATCCAGATATCCAACTCGAAATCGTAGCCGATGGCGCCAATGTCGATATCGTTGCGCAGCAATTCGACGCAGGAATTCGCGTCAGCAATCGGATCGATCGTGACATGATCGCGGTTGCGATTACTGATGAGTGGCGTTTGGCAATCGCCGGCTCGCCGTCTTATTTCGCCCGCCGAGGTGAGCCGAAGACGCCCGAAGATCTGCAAAAGCATAGCTGCATCCGCCTGCGCCTGCCGAACGGTGCGATGCTGCCCTGGCGATTTGAGCGGGGCGGAAAAGCGTTCGAAGTGTCGGTGAGCGGTTCGCTCGTGGCCAACACCGATACCATCGTAGAGCGGGCGGTCCTCGGAGGTATCGGCCTTGCGCAAATGCCGCGCGCGATGTTCGAGGATGGAATCGCAAGCGGCCGTCTCGTCTCCGTGCTCGAGCCATGGCTGCCGGTGATGCCACCCTTTGCTCTCTATTATCCAAGCCGGCGTCAAATGCCGGCCGCGCTAAAAGCCTTGGTGGATTTCCTGCGCATAGGACAGCGTAAGAAGGTCTTCCGATAGGCCGCGATACCGCCCCGCCGAATGGGACGCGGGCCGAGTGACTCTTGCGCTGACAATGACAAGTTTCAATCGGTCAGCCACTGGCGGAGTTCGGCGGTCACCGCTGCGGGCCGCTCCATCGTCGACAAGTGTCCGCAATGGTCGATCAAGTCGAGCCGCGCGCCGCGAACGCCGGCGGCAATCTCCTGCGCCAGCGCCGGCGGCGTCAGAACGTCATCGCGGCCGCATAGCACCAGCGTCGGACAACGAATGTTCGCGAGCGATGACCGGCTGTCGACCCGCCCGATGATCGCCTTCTGCTGGCGCAGGAACGCATCGCGTCCGACGCGCTCGGCCATCGCCGTCACGGCGCCGGTCAGCGCCGCATCCTTGAGCCGGTCCGGATGGATGAACACCGGCAGCAGGCGCGGCGTCACGCCCTTGAACTCGCCTTTTTCGGCGAGTTCGATGAGGCCGCGGCGGCGCGAGGTCTGTTCCGGCGTGTCGGCGCGCGCGCTGGTGTCGAGCAGCGCGAGACGCGTCACGCGCTCTTGTGCCTGGCGCATCACTTCGAACGCGCAGTAGCCGCCCATCGACAGGCCGGCGAGCGCGAATTTCGGCGGCGCGGTGTCGAGCACGCGACGTGCCATCGCCTTCAGGCTGTCGTCTTGCGTTAGATCGGCGACCCAGGGGTCGGCGACGTCTCGCAGGCCGTCAATCTGGCCGCGCCACAATGCCACGTCACAAAGCAGGCCGGGCAGCAGGACGAGCGGCGTTTTCCGCGACATTGCGCGACGTTAGGCGAAACCCGGAACCCGCGCCACGCCGCCGAATTCTTGCCAATGCTAAGAAATAATTTGACTTTCAGGGGTATAACCCCAATTAAGGGACATCCTCTAACAGCGAAAACCGCAGAAAGACGTTTACCGTTCGATGAATTTTTCCGACCTCGGCCTCTCTCCGGAGGTCCTGCGGGCGGTCGAAGATGCCGGCTATAAGCAGCCGACCCCCATCCAAGAACAGGCCATTCCGTACATTTTGATGGGCCGTGACGTTCTGGGTTGCGCCCAGACCGGCACCGGCAAGACCGCCTCCTTCACTCTTCCAATGATCGACATCCTCGCCTCGGGCCGGGCGCGTGCACGTATGCCGCGCACTCTGGTGATCGAGCCAACGCGCGAACTCGCCGCGCAGGTTTCCGAGGCGTTCGATGTCTACGGCAAACATCATAAGCTCAACCAGGCGCTACTTATCGGCGGCGAGAGCTTTACCGATCAGGAACGCAAACTTGATCGCGGCGTCGACGTATTGATCGCGACGCCCGGCCGCCTGATCGACCTGTTCGAGCGCGGCAAGATCCTACTCTCCGACGTCAAGATCCTGGTAATCGACGAAGCCGATCGCATGCTCGACATGGGATTCATTCCCGACGTCGAGCGCATTGTCGGCCTACTACCAAAGATCCGCCAAACGCTCTTCTTTTCGGCCACCATGCCGCCGGAAATTCGCCGCCTGGCCGACGCCTTCCTGATGAATCCAAAAGAGATCGCAGTCGCACCGCCGGCGTCGCCGGCAGCGACTGTCGTCCAGGGCCTGGTTGTGATCGAGCCCGACGAGAAGCGCGAAGCCCTCCGGCGCCTGATCCACAGCGAGGACGTCAAGAACGCGATCATTTTCTGCAACCGCAAACGCGATGTCGACATCCTCTTTCGCTCGCTGAAGAAGCATGGCTTGGACGTCGCGGCCCTGCACGGCGACATGCCGCAGTCCAAGCGCACCGAAACGCTCGAGCGTTTCCGCAATGGCGAGATTCGGCTGCTGGTGGCCAGCGACGTCGCCGCGCGCGGGCTCGACATCCAGGGCATGTCGCACGTGTTCAATTTCGACGTGCCGATCCACGCCGAGGATTACGTCCACCGCATCGGCCGCACCGGCCGCGCCGGACGCGAAGGTCGCGCCTTCACCCTGGCCGCACCCGAAGACGGCCGTTTCGTCCAGGCGATCGAACAGCTCATCGGCAAACCGATCCCGCCGGTTTCCGTCGACGGCATCGCCGCCGCAGCGCTGTCGTTCGAGGAAGGCGACAGCCGCGGCCGTAGCCGCTCGCGCCGGGGCCGTGGCAGTGGCAAAGGCCGCACCCACGAGCCACACCGCGATGCACATCACGGTTCGTCGCGTAAGAGTGAGCAGCGCCACGAAGCGCCGCCCGCCGCGAAGCCGCATCAGTCCGCACCCAAGCCTGAACCGGCGCACAAACCCGCGCCCCCACGTTACGCGCCAATCACGATGGGCGTGGCACCGCCGCCCGAGCCCGCCCCACCCATTGCCAGCCGCGACCGCGGCAATTATGACGACGGCCCGCGTGTGGTAGGCTTCGGCGACCATATGCCAGCGTTTCTCGCCCGCCGCGCCGCGCGCGGCTGAGCGCCGCGAGGGGGCCGATGAAGACGATCTTCGTCAACGTCAAATGCGATCTCGGCAAAGCCTATAAGGTCGCCGAGGAAGCGGTCGAGACCATTCCCGAGGTCTCGGAAGTGTTTTCCGTGTCCGGGCAATACGATTTGCTGATGAAATGCTATTTGCCCGACGAAATGGATATCGGCCACTTTGTGGTCGAGCATCTGCAACGCCTGCCTGGCGTGAAGGATACCTTCACCACCATGGCCTACAAGGCGTTCTCGCCCGACAAATCCTCCTGAACCGCTCGGTCGGCATGGATCGGCACGCGGGGTCGGCGTGAACGAGGCGGCGCGGCACATCCTCATTGTCGGTGCCGGTCATGCCGGTGGCATCGCTGCGGCGACACTGCGCCAAACCGGTTTTACGGGCGCGATCACGCTCCTCGGCAGCGAGCCGTATCCACCCTACGAACGTCCGCCGCTGTCGAAGGAACTGCTCGTCGGCGCCATTCCGGTCGAGAAAACCTATCTCCGGCCCCTCACCTTCTATGCCGAGAACGGTATCGCTTTCCGTCCTGGCGAGACCGCAGTCGCGATCGACCGCGCGGCGCAACGCGTCGCGCTCGCCAACGGCGATACACTCGCCTACGACGCGTTGCTGCTGACAACCGGCGCGCGCGCGCGCCGCCTGCCGCTGCCGGGTGCCTACCATCCGCGCGTGCTTTATCTGCGCGACATTGCCGATTCTCTGGCGTTGCGCGAGCATTTGAACCCCGGCGTACGCGTTGTGGTGATCGGCGCCGGCTTCATCGGACTTGAGGCCGCGGCTGCTGCGCGCAAACGTGGCGCCGTGGTGACTGTGCTCGAAATCCAACGCGAGCCGCTGCAGCGCGTGTGCCCGCCGGCGATTGGCGCTTTCATGGCGGAACTGCACCGCCGCAACGGCGTTGAGCTGCGCACCGGCGTCGGCATCGTGGCGATCGTCGAGGCCGGCGGCGCACTCGCCCTGCGCACTGCCGACGGCGACACGATTGCCGCCGACATTGTACTCGCCGGCATCGGCGCGCAGCCGAATGTCGAGCTCGCGCATGCCGCCGGCCTCACGGTCGAGGATGGCATCGTCACCGACGAATTCGGTCGCACCAGCGACCCGCACATTTTCGCTGCGGGCGACGTGACGCGGCATTTCAACCCGCTGCTCGGGCGCAAGATTCGCCTCGAAGCATGGCAGAACGCGCAGAACCAGGCGATGGCGGTCGCCAAGGTTATGGCGGGCGGCGACCAGCCGCACGCCGAGGTGCCGTGGTTTTGGACCGACCAGTACGACGTCAACCTTCAGATCGCCGGCGTGCCTGAGCGCTGGAGCGAATTGGTCTGGCGCGGCGGTCTGGATGGCAAGGCGTTCACGCTGTTCGCTACGGACGGCGGGCGGCCGGTTGCCGCGATCACGATGAACAACGGCCGCGACATGCGCGCGGCGCGCGAATTGATCGCTCGCAAGCGCGCCGTCGATCCGGTGCGGCTTGCGGACGTCACGGTGAAATTGCAGGATTTGGCCAGGGAGAGTGCTGGTGGCTGATGAGAATTGGGTAACGATAGGAAAACGCTCGGCGATCAATCCGGGCGACGTTCTGGGCGTGACGCTCGGCGACCGCGAGTTCGCGCTCTACAATCTCGACGGCGAGATCTACGCCACCGACAATCTATGCACACACGCTTTCGCGCTGCTCAGCCAGGGCTGGCTTGACGGCGAGGTGATCGAATGTCCGCTGCACGGCGGTCGTTTCGAGGTCAAGACCGGCAAGGGACTTGGGCCGCCGATCAACGACGATCTAAAGACCTACAAAGTGCGCGTCGTCGGCGACGACGTTCAGATCCTGCTGAATTGAACCGGCGCCATTCGTCGCCGTCGCGGTCAGGTCCAGTGGCACCGCTCCGTTAACCACTTTAAGATGCGGCGCGTGCGACCCTGGAGCTGAGGCGGAGACATTTTCACCAATGTCGAGACGGCAAAACCTGGCGGCGGTCGCCATCCTCTGTGGCACGCTTGGCGTCTGGGGCTGGACGTTCTATCTCGGCGTCTTCGCCGGGGTGCTCGGCGAAGGCTGGATGGTGTTCTTCAACGCCGCCCGCCTCTATTTCGAAGGCCAGCTCGGTCTGCTCTACGACGGCGTCGGCTCGACCGCGCTCCTGAACGCGCGCTTCGCGCATTGGTTGGCACATCCGCTGCCGCTCCATCCCTGGCTTTACCCGCCGCACGCGTTGCTGCTGCTGTTGCCCTTCGGACGATTGCCGTTCGCGCCTGCGGGAATCCTGTTCTTGACGCTCGGTTTCGCCGCGATGGTGGCCGCCGCCTGGCAGTTCGCCAAGCCCGGCGCGGCGCGAGCGATTCACGCGGCGTCACTGGTGTTATGCCCAGCGGCGGCATTCACCGTCTGCCTCGGCCAAAATACCTTCGTCACTTGCGCGCTGCTGCTCGCAGGCTTTGGCACGCTCCGGCGCCGGCCGGTTCTCGGCGGCGCGCTCCTCGGCATCGTCACCTATAAGCCGCAACTTTGGCTGATGGTACCGGTCGCGCTGATTGCGGCGCGGCAATGGAGGGCCTTCGCAGCCGCGTGCAGCGCCGTGCTGCTCCTGATCGTGGCCAGCGTTTTGATTTTCGGCATTGAACCGTGGCGTGCCTGGCTCGCCCTGATGATCGAGCCAAACGCGGTCTATAGCCAATGGCAGGTGATCGCGCGGCTCAATGGTCAGAGCATCTACACGTATACGAGCCTGCTCGGCGCGCCGGCGGCACTCGCCAATCTCACACAGGCCCTAGCCATCATCGCCGCCGCGGGCTGCGTCTGGTGGTCTTATAGCCGGCCGATGGCCGACGATCTGCGGCTGGCGGTACTGCTCGCGGCCACCATCCTGGCGGCGCCGCACGTCATTGATTACGACACTTTGTTACTCGGCATCGCCGCAACACTGTTCTTCATGCGCGGCTATGTCGATGGCTTCCGCTTCGGCGACGTCACGATCGCGGTACTGGTCTGGGCGAGCCCGCTGATCAATCCCCCGACCGTCTTCCGTCTGGGTTTCATCACGCCCGTGCTGATCGTACTATTCATTGGCTGTGTCATGGCGCGCGGACGCCGAGATTCCGTGCACACCGCGCCAAACGAATTCCTCACACCTGCCTGACGCTCCGCGGACTCAGCGGACGGTGCGAACCGCGATACCGCTCATTTCGTATTCGGGCATGCCAACCATGTCGCGTCCGGTGAAAGCTTTTTCCTGCGTGACAATGATGACGTTGGCACCGACGCCGGCGGCGCGTTCTTTCAGTTGCTCGAGCAAGCTGTTTTCCGTCGCCGTCGAGCCGCCATGCGCGACGACGACGCCGAGTTGCACGTAGACCGACGGCGGCTTGCGCGTGACCTGAACGACGCCGGTCCACGGCTTATAGTAGGTCGTCGCCGCCGGATAATAGTCGGTGCGATCGCAAGCGGCGGCTGCCAACACGAGCGCCATGCAAGCGGCGCGCAAAGCGGCACGACGGATGGAGCCGGACGCGCAGGCACTGGGCGGGGTTTGCGAGCTGAAATCCGACAATGATCCGATCCGGCAACGGGCTCATTCTTTATCAGATTGGCCGGGCAGCGCGGAAGGGCATTTACCCGTGCCGCCCATGCCCCCTACGATGGCCTGGCGCCGCGGTTGCGACCGGGGGACCTGCATGAAGATCGATACTGACGATTTTCGGGTGCGCACGGGCGACAAGGTCAAGCTGCACAAATGGGCGACGCGCGTCGCACCGGTCTATAAGTCGAAGGCAGACTATCAGGATGTGCTGCACAACCATGTCGAACGTCTCAGCGCACTGCAGTCCAAGCTTTACGCCGCCAACCGTTACGCCGTCCTGGTAATCTTCCAGGCGATGGATGCCGCTGGCAAAGACGGCGCCATCAAGCATGTCATGTCGGGAGTCAATCCTCAGGGTTGCCAGGTCTTCAGCTTCAAGCATCCGAACCCGACCGAATTGTCGCACGACTTCCTCTGGCGGACGACACGCTCGCTTCCCGGGCGCGGCCGCATCGGCATCTTCAATCGCTCGTATTACGAGGAAGTCCTGATCGTCCGCGTTCACACTGATATTTTGCGCGGCGAGGGCATAGAAACGGCTGACGGATCCGACGACGATATTTGGCACCAGCGTTATCGTTCGATCACCGATCTTGAACGCCATTTGCATCGCAACAATACGCGCATCGTCAAATTCTTCCTGCACTTGTCGAAGGAGGAACAGCGCCAGCGCTTCCTGGCGCGCATCGACGAACCCGGGAAGAACTGGAAATTCAGCCTCGCCGATGTCGAGGAGCGCCGCTATTGGAAGCAATACATGAAGGCGTACGAGAAATGCTTCGCGGCAACCAGCACCGACCACGCGCCGTGGTACGTGGTGCCGGCCGACGACAAGCTGAATGCGCGCCTGATCGTGTCGCAGATCCTGCTTGATACGCTCGAAGGCCTGCATCCGGCCTATCCGCAAACGACGCCGGCGCGCCGGCGCGAGCTGTTGGCAATCCGCAAGCGCCTGGCACGGTGATCAGATTGAGGGGACGGCACCCACCGTATGGGCGCGCATATGGCCGCCTTTACGCGAAGTTAAGGATTTTGGCCCAGCCTGCGAACACCGGAGGATATTGCCTGAACTGTCAACCCGCCCGATTTCGAGGCGGGTTCGACGAATGCGGGAATATCCATTGGGTTTTCTACTGCACAGCAACGTTCGCGGCGACCCGGTCCTGGGCCCCGTTTTGGCCTATTGGGAGCGCAAATGCGGCGCGCGCCTGATGCCGGCCCGCCGCGATATCGACGCCACTGAACTACCGCCTTCACTCCTGCCCTATCTGCAGATCACCGAGCGCGTCGAAGGCAGCGGACGGATGCGCTATCGCCTGGTCGGCACCGGCATCGTCGAAGCTTACGGCGCCGACCTGACCGGGAAATACATGGACGATATCTATAAGGGCCCGCGCTTGCGTTATGTCGAAGCGAATTACAGCGCCGTCTGCGAAAGCCGGAGTCCGGTCCTGGTTGTCAATCGCTATCATTCACGCCGGTCGGTGTCATTGGTATGTCACCGTCTGATCATGCCACTCGCGGAAGATGGCGCGCCGATCCGACAATTCCTGACGGCGATGCGGTTTGAATTTCCGGGCGACGTGATCGAATGGCGCGGTGCGTGGTTTGGCAACAGCGGCAATTTCGATTATGCACATTCTTATTCGGGTGTGATCGAACGGCAACGCTCGCCCCACGGCAACCGCAGCGGTTGATTTGATTAATGCAACGACGGTGTTTGCCGGAATCCGTGGGTCGAAAGTTAATCACTGGATTGTGGCCGTATGCGCATTACAGAAGACTAACGAACTTGTTTCTTTTATATCTCTATCCCATTGAATCCACGCCAAATTGTCGGCCTATCAGCTTGACGGTTTGACAAGGATTCGGCGATAGTTTTCGAACGTGATCGGACGATAAATCGCTGGTGTTTCGGGTCTTTCACGGGGCCCACCGGCGAACAGACAACGGAACCGACGTTCGATGAACCAACCGATTCAGAGTTCGAACTCGCCGGGCGGCGCGGTGCGAAAACCAAGCGCACAACGCCACACTTTCTGAGGGGTCCGACCGGAAACCGGTTCGGGAGTGGCGCAGAACGCGTCGACTACGGTGTGAAAAAAGCTTAACCGGGGGAGAGTTAATGGTTGAGCACGTTGCGGCCTGCGCCGCTCGCGATCTGTCTGA
Source organism: Allostellaceae bacterium (assembly GCA_035632055.1). GTDB lineage: Bacteria > Pseudomonadota > Alphaproteobacteria > ATCC43930 > CGMCC-115725 > REEB95. Next base: position 41,736 of record DASQHO010000004.1, on the reverse strand, counting down.
GACCTGCTACTCAAATGAGTCCGAGAGCGATATCGAGCCTAAGCCGGCGCTGCCGATCGTCGACGTCGATCAGTGCCTCGAGGCGATTGCCGACCTCGCGCTCGATATCGGATATTTCTCCGACATCGTTCTTGCCGAGCGCCGCCTCACCATGATCCGACAATGGGTAGAACGCGAGATCGGCCGGTACGAAGATCTCTGACGGTCAAGCGCACTGACGGGCATCGCCGGCCTCAGGGAAATACCGCGGCCGCGATCCGGAAGACTTCCACAATCTCGGGATCGTCGATGGCAATCTCTTCATCGGGATTGTACATGCGCAGCCGCGTGTCCTTGAATCCGTCGCCGACGACCACGGCGCAGTCGGCGTGTTTGCCCTTAGCGCGCACGAACAGCACCAGGTCGCCGACCGTGGGCATTCGCTTGGTGTTGACGTAAACAAGGGAGCCCGGCCGCAGCGCGATGCCGACCCGATTGGAGTAAGCCCGCGCGGCGAACCAGCCCTCGCCGGTGCCGCAGAAATCCGGAATCGGCACCGTGCCGATCGCGGCTGTCCGGTCGAAGACGAATGCCGGATTGGGCGAACTGCTCATCTCGCCGTACACCGACAGCGTCTCAATCGTCCGCGGCGTCACCACACGCAGCGAGCGCCGCAAGACCTCGCGCTCGAGCACGCCGACGCCGGCGAACCGTTCGTTATCCCACAACAACGCGCGCGGGCGGCGCGGCAGCAAATCCTCTGGCGCGACGCCCTTCTTCAGCTCCTGCTGGTGCGTGGCAATCCGTTCCTCGATCAGCTTAAGCAGCGCGCGTTCCGACAGCTTGTAGAAGTCGGCGATCGCCTTGAGTTCCTCGGCGGTCGCTAACCGAGTTGCCATTTCGATGCGGTGATAAACCGAAATCGTCTTGCCGATGGCCTGCGCCACCTCGGTGAGCGTCTTGCGATGCTTGGTGCGGAGTGCCGCCAGCACGTAAGCGATCGCCGCCGCGCCGGATTCAACGCTCCAGCGCACGGTGTCGCGTTGGACGCGGCCCCATTCCCGAATGTCGGCAGCGGCATCCCGGCCCTTAACCACCGGTATTTCCTCCGCCCGGACACCGAGGACGCGCGCGATGTCTTCGATCTGCAGATTGGTCAGGCGGCGCGCGCCGGATTCGACCTTCGAGATCGTCGACACGCCCATCGCCGGCACCAGTTGGCTGCCAAGCTCAGACTGGGTCAGGCCCTTTGCCTTCCGCAGCCGTTCGATGTTGTTCGGGAAAACGACCTCGCCGCGCACGACGTTGCGCCCCGCGGTCGCCGCCAGTGCCATGCGGCCGGCAAGTTCGGTCACTCGATGATCGCGATGCTCGGTCATTTTTGTCTCGTTTCGCCGTCAGATCGGGGTGGAAGGAGCCGAAAGCATGTTAGATAAGTTAGCGATTTTCCTATTTTTTGCAATAATAATTTCGCGATTTTCCCCGTTATGCACGGGTTCCACCGCAGCCGGTCTCAGCCCGAGGACGGCGGCGCGCCGAGTTGCGCTTCAATCTCCATCAGGCGCTGGGCGATGTTCTGGGCGTTAACCGACAGTTTACCCTGCTCGATCGCCGCGCGAATTTGGTCGACACGCTGTTGGTCCACGGAGGGGATGTTCTGCGCCATGGTGCTGATCGCGTTGAGAAGTGTTTGAGCGTGCGAAACCTCGCCGCTGTCGGCGGTTGCCGCGGCGGTGGCTGACGGCAAGCTGTCGGGCTTGACGCCGCCGCCGGCCGACGTACCCGGCGCCGTGGTATCGGCGACGATCGGATTAGTCACACCGCTGATGGGATTGGTGGTCATCGTCCACTCCTTGCTGGAACGTTCCCTGCTGCTCCTGATGCGTAATACCATCGCATGGTCATTGCACAGACAAATCGGCGTGCGGAAACCGCAACCGCCAGAACTTGCCAATGTCTTCGATCACATAACGTGCCGAGGTTATCGCTTCTTTGTCGTCGTTGGCATTGCCCTTGACGATTCCATCGATGACGAAGCGATAGAGCTTTGCGAGCCGGGCGCTCAACTCTCCCGGCTCCACGCCAGTGAGGCCGAGCATGAATTCCATGACGCGGCCGGCGCGCGCCAATACCCGCGCCTTCTCGGCACGGTTCTCGTCGTCGATAGCAGTCTCGGCGCGCAACAAGAAGAACTGTACGGCGTCGAGCGCCACCATCATCAGGCGCTCCGACGAGACGCCGGCGCAATCGACACTGCGATAGGCGGAGAGTTGCTGTGTGTTCATGGTTTAACTCGCGCTGGATGAGCCTGAGAAATACTGGCTGAGGAAGCTGCCGACCGTCGACAGCTGCTGCAGTGTCTGCTCCGCTGCGCTGAACTGCTGAGTCAGGAGCAGCGTCTGCTGCTGCGCCTGCTGCTGCAGCGAAGTGATCTGCTGATTCATGGACGTCAATGTCGAATTGAGGTTGGCGACCTCCTGCGTTACCGAGCCGTTCGAGGTATCGAGCGCCCCATTGAGGATTCCCGTCAGCTGGCTGTAGAGACCCGAACTGACGTTGACGGTACCGAGCGCGCCGGTGACGCCTGCGGTGACGTTGAGCGAGAGGCCATCGGCAGCGCCGGTGCCGGTAACAACGAGCACACCGTTAGTGCCGCTTGCCGCCTGGCCGTTGACCGTGCCGACGACAGTACCGCCGCTGTTCGAGGTGATGTTGACGGCATAGGAACCGGGTTGCGCGACGCCTATGCCCGCAATCGAAACATCGGAGCTCGTCGCCGTGCCGACGCTACCCAGCAGTGCGGCCACCGCGGCATAGTTGGTGGCGACGGCGTTTGAAAACGTGCTGTTGTCGAGCGTGACCGTGCCGCTCGCCGTCACCGAGAAGCCAATCGAGCTCAATGAGTTATAGGGCGTATTGACCGGCAGGCCGACGCCGCCGGAACCGGAAATCGCGTTCATCAGGTTCTGGCGCAGCGTCTCGATGCCGACGTCGCCGAGCAGCGGCCCGGCACCTTTGGTTGGGTCGTAGGTGTCGTACTGACCGATCGTTGTCACGGCGCTGTTGAGCGCGGTGACCACTGCCTGCGCCGCAGTAGCAAGGCCCGACGTATCCGTGCCGACCGTGACGGTTGCCGAGCCGCTTGCCTGCAACGTCAATGTGACGCCCGGCACCGTGCCGGTGATGGTATTGGAGCCGCTTGAGACGCCGATGCCGTTGAGCGTGAAGCTCGAATTCGTTGCGGCCTGGGTTTCGGTCATGGCGCTGCCGCTGCCGCTGTAGCTCAGCGCAGTGAGGCCTCCCGTGCCCGCCACGGTAAAGTTGTTTGCCGAGCCGGTTTTGTTGCCGGTTAGGGTCAGTTCGTAGCCGGTGCCATCGAAGACCACGGCAGCGGAGACTCCGGCATTGGCGGTGTTGATCGCGGCCGCGACGCCAGCGAGCGTATCCTGGCCGGTCGGAATGTTGACAACGACGGCCGAGCCGCTGCCGACCTTGAGCGAGATCGTGCCGCTGCCGAGCGCGCTGCTCTGGCTGGTGAAGCGGCCCGATATCAGGTTTTCGGTATGCGCCAAAACAATGTTCGTCAGTGAATAAGTACCAGGCGCCGCTGCGTCGGTTGCCGTACCGGAAACCACGCCATTGGGCGTCGCGGTCACCGTACGCGGCGGCGTCGACGGCACATCGGCGAGCTGCGCCAGCGCCGATTGCAAGCTCGACAGCGAACTCTGGACTTGGCCGAGCGCCGAGATCTGGGTCTGGATCGGCTTTTCCTGATTCTGGATGAGGGTGGCGGGCTGCTGAAACGCCTGTTCGGCCTGTTGGATCAGGCTCGTGATCTGACTCGAACTCAATACGCTACTGACCGTCATTGCTGCCTCCTCAGCAACCGCCTCACCGCCTCCGGTACGTCAATTGGCTCGATGCGAGGAAACCACCCCGGCAACGGAAAACCGGGATGGTTCCCTCGACTCTCGAGCCCTAGCCTACTGCAGCAACCGGAGGAAGCTCTGCTGCAACTGACTGGACTGCGCGAGTGCATCGACGCCGGCTTGCTGCAGGATCTGCTCCTGCGTCAGCTTGGTCGTGACCGCGGGTATGTTCGCGTCCTGGATGGTGGACAACGCCGCGGTCATGTTCACCTGCGTGGTTTGCAGGTTGGACACGCTCGCTTGCAACCGTTGCTGGGTCGCGCCGAGCTGACCGCCGACGTTCTCCAGCTGCTGGATGGCGAAATCCACCACGTTCAGGGCCGCATTCGCATTAGCGACCGTGCTCACGCTTGCCGCCGAAAGCTTGTTCAGCGACGAGGTCGTGGTGAGCCCGATGTCGGACGCACCGGCGCTCATCACGAAGCCGTTAGCCGACTGCAGCGTGACCTTACCCTGGACTGTCGCACTCTGGACGTTGCCGGCACCACCGGAAGCGAGCGTGACCGTCGACGATCCACCCGCCGCCAACTTGCCCGCGCCGGCGAAGCTGGTGATGGTGATGTTATCGCCCGCCGCCTGAGTCAGCACCAGCTGGTTGCTGCTATTAACAGAGGCCGAGATGCCGGTCTGCCCGGTCGCCTGGTTGATCGAGCTCACCAGGCCGGCAAGGCTGTTGGAGTTGATGGCGCCAGTGACGGTCGCGGAGATGTTGACCGTGTTGCTGCCACCGGCATTCTGATCGCCGAGGGTGAACGACATCGCACCCGAAGTGACCGTGAAGGCAACGCTGGTGTCAGCAGCCGCGCTGACGCCGGTCTTCGACGTTACACTGTTGATCGCAGTGGCGATATCGCTGGTCGCCTCGGCCTTGGTGACCGTGACGCTCGCACCGCCGGCCGAACCCGACACGCCGATGCTGCCCGCCGTGAACGCACCGCCGGCGCCGCCCGAGATTACGAACGACGCGCCGGTGTTGTCGCCGACGCCGCCGGTAGCAACGCCGTTGGTCTTGTAGATACCCGCGGCCGTATTGGCCGAAGACTGATAGACGCCGAGCTGGTTGGCAGCAGTGTTGCCAATTGAGATCTGGATCGTCTGCCCGTCGTTCGGACCGACCTGGAACTGAACGCCCTGGAAGGTGCCGTCGAGCAGGTTCTGGTTGTTGAACTGGGACTGCTGCGAGATGGTCGTGATCTGCGTCTGCAACTGCGACACGACCTGTTGCAGCGAAGCGAGCTGCGAGGTCGTGTTGGCGCCGTTGGCCGCTTGGTCGGCGATGGTGCGGAGCTGCTGCAGAATGTTGATCTGCTGCTGCACGCCGCCGTCGGCGGTCTGCACGAGCGAGATAGCCTGGTTGACGTTGGAAATCGCCTGGTTCACGCCGCCGATCTGGGTGGTGAAACCCTGCGCCGCGATGTAACCAGCAGGATTGTCCGCCGGGCTATTGATGGACAAGCCGGACGACAGCTGCTGTTCCAGGGTGTTGGTCTGGTTGGTGGTCGTATTCAACGAATTCAATGCATACAAGGCATCGACGTTGGTGTTGATCGCGCCTGCAATCATCGTGTCCTCCTCGGCGCGCCTCTGGCGAGAGCGAGCCTCCGGGTTGGGGTTGAACTCTGGCTGCCCACCGCGCGCACCGGACTGGCCGCGCGAATTGCCGCCTACACCCCTATAGACGGCACGCCGCGATTCCTGTTGCAGGACCGGCTATCGCCGCGCAGTGCGCCGTGCGGGTCCATCCAAGACCCCGAAAATTTTCGTAAGTGCCCCGCAGTTGCGGCCGCAGCGCGACACTGCAAGCCGGTCCTGCGCGTCAGAGTGATCATGCTGAATGGCGGATCGGGTTCACGCCGCCAATGAGTTTCGCCAAGTAACGCCCATAGCTCGCGTTGAGACCCTTGGTCAGATGCGCCACGGCGCGCTCATCGATCAAGCGCAGGCGATAGGCAATCTCTTCGAGGCAGGCGACTTTCTGTCCTTGCCGCCGTTCGATCGCCTGCACGAACTGCGCCGCTTCGAGCAGGGCTTCGGGCGTGCCCATGTCGAACCAAGCGTAGCCTCGGCCGAGACGCTCAGCGCGCAGCGCGCCCATCCGCATATAGGCACGATGCAAATCGACGATCTCGTACTCGCCGCGCTTCGATTTCTTGAGCGTACGGACGATGTCGCAAGCGCGCTCGTCGACGAAATAAAGCCCGGTAACCGCCCAATGCGAGCGCGGATCCAACGGCTTTTCGACGACGTCGGTCACATGTCCATTCGGCGCGAGTGTGGCCACGCCATAGCGCTCGGGATCCGAAACCTCGTAGCAGAAGATCGTCTCGCCCGCCGGAAGCAGCGCGGCGCGGCGAAGCAGTTCAGTCAGGCCGTGGCCGTAGAACATGTTGTCGCCCAAGACCAGCGCTGCGCGCGCACCGGCAAGCCACGGCTCAGCGATGAGAAACGCCTGCGGCAATCCTTCAGGCGTCGGCTGCACCGCGTAGTCGAGCGAGATACCCCATTGGCTGCCGTCGCCTAAGAGTGCACGGAACGCCTCGGCATCGCGCGGCGTGGTAATGATCAGGATTTCGTGGATCCCGGCCAGCATCAGCACCGAAAGCGGATAATAGATCATCGGCTTGTCGTAGACGGGAATGAGCTGCTTGCTCATTGCCACGGTCATGGGATAAAGCCGCGTGCCATTGCCGCCGGCAAGTACGATGCCTTTCATCCCATGTATCGCACCGATGCTCATGCTGCCTCCGTCGTCTCCTTGACAATTCGGTGGAGGCACAGCTCGAGCTCGTCTTGCCAAGACCGCGGCTGGATGCCCCAAACCCGTTCGATCTTGGAGCAGTCGAGCGCGCCGTTGCGTGGCCGCGGCGCCGCGGCAGGCCACTCCAAGGCCAGCGTCTGCCGCACCCGCTGCTGCGGTGCTAGACCGAGATGCGCCGCCCGCTGGACCACGGTGGCAATGAATTCGTAAACCGAGGTCACCTTCTGCCCAGCGAAATGAAAGGTCCCGTGACCCGCAGTTCCGACGCGCGGCAATCCTGCGACGATGGCAACAATCGCGCTCGCCAGGTCGGCCGCCGAAGTCGGACAGATACGACGGTCGGTTACACCGGCGAGATCCTGCCGCAGCCGCTGCCGGACCAGAACCCTGTGAACCAGGCCGCGTTCGAACGGACTGAATACGGTCGACGTGCGAAGGATGACATGCGGCACGCCGAGTGCGACCAGTGCTGATTCCCCCGCCCACTTGCTCCGGCCATACACGCTTTGCGGATTGGGCGCGTCGTCCTCGATATAAGGCGCCCCGCTGATGCCATCGAAGACATAGTCCGTGGACAGGTGGATCACAGTAGCGCCGACAATGTCGGCCGCCTTGCCGATGTTGACGACGCCCTCGAAATTCGCAGCAAAGGCCGCATCCGGCTCGTTCTCCGCCTTGTCGACGGCGGTATAGGCCGCAGTATTGATGATCGCGCTCGGGCGCAGGCTGCGCACGAAGCCGATCACCAAATCCTGGCTTTCGATGTCGATCTCGCGCCCGACGTAGAACGGCGCCGTATCCCGCGGCCACGCCGCGTTCATCAGTTCGCGGGCGACCTGACTCCCCTTGCCGAGGACGAGAACCGTGCGGCTCATGATGTCACCGCAACGGCAACGGCGTGCGCTGAGGTCGCAATCATTGCGCGAACTCCTCTGCTGGAGAACGCGCAAAGAGATCGTCCCGGTTGACCGCGGCGAGGTTCGGCCAGGCCGCATCCTTCTGTGAAACCACCGCACGGTCCGCAGCAACCGGCCAGCGAACGCCGAGCGCCGGATCATCCCAGCGGATGCCGCGTTCGTACGATGGGGCATAGAGCGTCGAGCACTTGTAGCTGACGACCGTGTTATCCGAGAGCGTGCAGAAGCCGTGCGCGAAGCCGGCGGCTATGAACAGTGCATCGTCGCGGCTGGCATCGAGCCGTATCGCGACATGCCGCCCGAACGTCGGTGAGCCGACCCGCAAATCGACCGCGACATCGAGGATCGCACCTTGCAGGACACGCACAAGCTTGGCCTGGGCGAAGGGCGGAAGCTGGTAATGCAGACCCCGTACCGTGCCGGCTCGCACCGAGCAGGATTCATTGTCTTGTACGAAAGCGACGGTGATACCAGCGTCGGCGAAGGCCCGTCCGTTATAGGTTTCACGGAACCAGCCGCGCGGGTCGCAAAAGCGATCGCCGCCAATCAACAGAATGCCAGGAATGGCCTGATGGACGACGTGCATCATCGCAGCCACGCCTTGCGCCAGTCGTCGAGATGCTGATCGAGCATCCAGTCTGCAAGCACAGCCTGGCGCAGCACCTCGCCTTCGCGCCGGCATGCGGCGCGGTCGGCGACCATCTCGCGGATCGTTTTGACCCAGTCGCGATGCCGGTTTTTGACGCGGCGTACGGGTAAATGACCCTGATACGGTACGATGTCGGTGCAGACGACAGGAAGGCCGAGGATGCCGTATTCGAGCAGGCGCAGATTGCTCTTCGCCTCGTTGAACGGGTTGATCTCAAGCGGCGCAATGCCGAGATCGAGCTCGAGCGATGCGAGCTTTGCCGGATAATCTGGAATCGGCACCCAGTCGTAGAATTCTTTGACGAACCGCCGCAACGGCTCGGGGCACATGCCGAAGAACACCCAGTCGACTTCCTTGGCAGTCTCCTCGACCACGCCGGCGATCAATTCCAGGTCGCCGAGATGACCGAGTGCGCCGGCCCAGCCGACACGCGGTCGGCCCTCGGCGCGCGGTTGGACGCGCAGCCCCTGCCACCGGCTACGCTCGAGCCGGTTGGGCAGGACCACGACCTCGTCGCACAATGCGCCGTACGCCTTGGCGAGCGGCTCGGTGCTGACGACCAGGCGATCGCATAAACCGACTGCACGGCGCAGGCGCTGGGCGACATCGCGTGGGATGTTCGGCCGATGCACGCTTTTCATCGGCAGATTGGTGAGCAGGTCATCGAGCTCGAAGACGCGCAGCGCCTTGCTGTGCTTCTTGATATCCTCGATCCTCTCGATCTGGTGGTCTTCGACTTGACGCTGCAGGACGATGCTATCGGGCGCGATACGCGCAAATTCCGGCGGCAGCATCAAGCGCATGGTTTCGGCGACGTGAAGAACGCCGGCATCAAACAACACACGGCTCGGCGCGATGATCCGGTATTCGCCGCAGGCATCGCGGTCGGCGGGATGCGCCACGACACGGGGCCGCGGCCGGAAATCCGGGTCCCAGCAGCGCAGACGATCAGCTTCCACGTCGAAGCCGGTTCCGACTGACGACAGATTTCGGTTGTACGCGGGGTCGAAGGCGATAACGGGCATCCATCGCCGGAACATCGTGTCGCGTTCGTGTGCGAGGCGCGCCTGCTGTTCGGCGGTGGGTTCCTTACGCGCGCGATCGCGCCGGCTGATACCGGATTCGTGCATCATCCGCGCGAACGGAGTCCAGACGACGAGGTAACCCGCCTCACGCACTTTCAGGCAGTAGTCGATGTCCTGATAGTTGTCGTGCAGGTCCTCGGCGTCGAGGCCTGCCATCTGCTCGTAAAGCGAGCGGCGCGTCAGCAAGCAGGCACCGGTCACCGCTGTAAAATCTTGCACCGCGGTGAGACGGCCCCAATAGCCGGTGGAATTGCCGCGTTCGCTTATATAGGGGTGATCGGCGGGCGCGCCCCAGCCGACGCCCATGATGACACCGCCGTGTTGAATCGTGCCATTGGGAAAGAGAAGCTTGGCGCCGACAACGCCGACTTCGGGGCGGCGGCCGTGGCTCATCATCTCGCCGAGCCAATCCGGATCAGTGACCTCAGTGTCATTGTTGAGCAGGCAGACGTATTCGCCACGCGCCTCCTCGCGCACGGCGCGATTGTTCATCGCCGAGAAATTGAATGGACCCGGATGCCGGATGACGCGCAGCCGCGATCCGATCTCATTCCGGCGCGATTCGATGAGATCGAGGTACTCACGCGCATCAGCCGCGGTACTGTCGTTGTCGATGATGACGATTTCGTAATTGGCATAGGTCGTCTTGGCGAGAACGCTTTCGACGCATCGCTTCAGGAGATGCAGGCGGTCCCGTGTCGGAATAATGATCGAGACCAGCGGCTCCGGACCGGCATGCCGATAACGAATGCGGAACTGCGTCGGCACCGAACCGGGCTCAACCGCTGCGTCGATGCCAAGCCGCTGCAAATGCGCGGCGACTGTGCGCGGCCCTTCAGCCAAGATCTCCTGGATCGGGCGGCGCGTTCGGCCGCTGCCGGTAAAGCGGTGGTAGAGCACGTCGGCGACATGGCCAAAACCCTTGGCGCCCAGACGTTCGGCAAGCCGCAGTGCGAGGTCGTATTCCTCGAGCCCCTCGCGTCCGGGATCGAAGCCGCCAAGCGCCGCGAAATCGTGTGGCCGGACCACCAGCAGGCCGCCGACATAGGGCATGCTACGCAGAAGATCGAGATTGAAGTCGGGCTTGAATTGCGGGTGTGCGCGCTTGCCGTGGATGTCGACCCGATCTTCGTCTGAATAAATTGCGCCCCAATCGGCGTGTCGGAATCCGGCGTCCGCAAGCGTGAAAAGAGCATGCGGCGCAATGCGGTCGCCCGCGTCGACGAGCCCGATCCAATCGGCGGAAACGTCCTGCAGCAGGCGATTGAGCGCGGCCACGGGCTGCTCGCCCGCGACTTGCTGCCAGATGATTCGGCGATCGGCGGCGAGCGCTGGTAGCGCTGGCCCTTCGGCGGCAACAATCAGCTGCCATTCACCGGCAGTTTGCGCCTGGAGCGAGGCGACCGTGACCGCGACATTGGGCTCGATGCCCTGCGGCACCGCCATCGCGAGAACGAACCGCGGCACGTGCGGCCATTGCGCCACACGTTCGGCGACCCAGTCCGCGCGGCCCGCCGCCGTCTTGACGAAACCCTCCATCCATTTCTCGTAGGCGTCTCCGGCCGGCAGCGTCGCCATTGGACCGCGACCGTATTTGCGAACCGACGCCTGCAACTCACGTAAATCCGTATCCTTGCGCGAAACGGCCTCGCGCAACTCACCGTTCATATGTGCGAGCCGAACAACTTGATCGCGCAGCGCATCGAGCTGTGGCGTCACCGCCGCGACCGCGATGCGACACCAGACCTGGTCGGCACGGTCCATTTCCTGGGCCACCCGGTCGCAGTCGCTCGTCCGGCATTCGCGTGCGCGGAGCGCGTCATATACGCTTCGAACCCAAGCGCCGAACCCGTCTTCGCTCTCCGCCGTACTCTCGCCAATGCGATGGTGACGCAGTTCAGGCGAAAGAAATTCTCGAACCAGCCGATCGAGCGTCTGTGGTTGATTCGGCCAATCGACACCGCATTCCGCCGCGACGCGATGGAATTCGGCGGCCCAGTTCTGCGGATTGGCGACCAGATCCGGGTAATGGATGACCGTGCGTGGGAAGCCGCGCGTCGTGCGCTCCGCTTCCAGCGTATATCGCAACCACAAGAGCGCAGCCGCGCCTTCGTTCTTGCTGTCGCGCTTGGCCAGGGACGCCGCGACTTCGCGTGGATGGCGGAGAACCAGAACGAAATGCGGCGTCAACCGCATGGCGCGCAGCAATGGCAGCCACAGCGGCAACAGGCGACACAGCCGCGGATCCTTCAGACCCCACAGCGGAGCCGCCGAGAAATCGCGTTCGACGATGGCACGTAGTTTCGCCGCAGCCGCCGCTGCTGCCGGCGTCTCCAGCCAGCCCGCCGGCAGGGGCCGGACGTCGTCCCAGCCGGAGCCCAATTCCGCGAGCAGGTCATCGTGCACCTGCACGATCTCTGTATGCTCCCAATAGCCGCGCTCGTTATCCGGCGACGCGGCCATCAAGCACGTGCCCAATTCGACACCCAGCAGATTGAGCACCCGGGTCACCGCGGAGGTGCCGCTGCGGTGCATCCCGAGGACGACAACAGCGCGTCGCTCGCGCGGCGCGCTGTCCGGCCGTGGCGCCAAGACCACGGCTTCCGTCGTCGAGCCGATTTCGAGATCGGCAACTGCAGCCATCACGTTCATCGGCCCGTCCCCACTACTCCCACCGGTCACTTGCGAAAATATAGCGAGTTTCCATTTTTTGGCAATTCCAAAGACAGAAAAAGGCTACGGGCGCGCCACTGACGACAAGCCAGCTAAATATACTTAAAAAGCGACAGACCGCTGATCTTGCCGAACGCCGCCTGCGCTGCCTGCAACGCGGTGACGCCTTCGCTGAATTGCGACATCACATTGGGCAGGCTCGCGCTCTGGATCGTCGCGAGGTTGGCTTGATCGGTGGTGGTGATGGCGTTGTCCTGATTCTGGACGGCATTGATCTCACTCAGGCTGGTACCCAACGAGGCTTCGGCCGACAGTACGCTGGTATGAACCTGATTAAGCGTCGCTAACGCATCTTCGATCAACTGGTTGGATTGCGCGCGCGTGCCGCTGGCGCCGTCGATCGGCGCCTGCAACGCGGTGATGATATCCTGCAAGGCTTGAAAGGCATTGGTCGTTTGACTGGTGCGAACCATGAAGTGATCGCCGGCCGCGAGCGTGCCGCTGAAGCTGATATCCATGCCGCCGAAGGAAAGCGCTGCGCTCGAGCTGTTATACGCGCCTGAGGCGACGACGCCGCTGCTTGCAGTGAACGAGGCGCTTCCGGGCACCCCCGTGCCGCTGGCGATCGAATAGTTGAGCGTGCCGCCGGCTCCGGCCGTGAATGAGACGTCGAACTGAGTGTTTTTCAGGTGCTCGGAGGCAATGAGAGACGCATTGAGAACGCCGCCAAGCGACGCGACGCCCGTACCCGTGTTGGTACCCGACGCGGCGACCGCAAAGCTGCCATTGCCGTCGGGGACCTGCATAAAGACCGACTGCCCCGAGACGGCGACGGGCACTTTCAGCGAGGGACCGATCTCGATCGTGTCGACGCCCGCATCGCCCTTAAACACTACCTGCCCCGTCGGCGTCATCTGAAAAGGCGCATTGGTGGCTTGCGAACCAGCAAAGATATACTGGCCATTGGCGAGCTGAGTGTTCGCAAGCTGCATGAGCTCCTGTAGCGAACCCTGCACTGAAGACGCGAGCGCTTGACGGTCGGCGGCGCTCGATGTCGCAGAAGAACCTTGCAAGGCGGTCGATTGAACCTGGTTTAGCAGCGTGTCGACCTGGTTGAGGACGCCGAGCGTCTCGTTCATGGTACCGCTCACCGCCTGCGCGTTCTGCACATCGGTCGAGATCTGGTCGATCTGATTGCTGGTATCGAGCACCGCGGCCGCCGCCGTCGGGTTGTCAGTCGCGTTTGTAACTGTCTGGCCGGTGGCTATCTCGCCGTTGAGTTTATTGACCGTGGCCTCTTGCGCCAGCATGTCGTTCAACGAGCCGAGAAAGAATTCCGTAGTGCTGATCCGCATGACCGGCCTCTTTACCCGTGCATCGCCGTGAGCAACGTCGAGATCAGCGATTGAATCGTGCCGATCACCTGGGCATTGGCCTGATAGGCCTGCTGTAGCTGGACCAGATTGGCGGCCTCCTCGTCGAGATTGACGCCGGAAATCGACTGCTCGTTATTTTGCGCACGGGTGTAGACCGCCTGGGCTGCCTGCCCGGCAGCGTTGGCTTCGGCGCCGCGGTCGCCGATATCGGTCACCATCGTCGTGTAGGCGTCGCTGAGCGTTTGACCGGACAGCAGATCGGCTGTTCGCAGATCGGCCATGGCCACCATATTGCCGTTGTTGCCGGTGCCGCCCGGCGTCAAGACAAAGCTATCGCCGGTCGCGGGCGTTCCCGCCGAAAGCGTGAATGTCGTCACCTCGCCAGCCGGCGCGGGCGGCGACGGGTACGCAACTGCGAGTTCGGTGCCGCTGGTGCCACTGTAGGTGCCCGAGGCGATTGTCGCACCGCTGCTGCTGAGGACATTGAACGTCGTGGCCGAGGTGAACTTAACGCTCATTTGCTGACCGAAATAGGTCGACGGAACAACGACGGTGCCCGCCGGAAGCGAGGTGCTCGTGGTGGGTGCGCCGGTGGTCATCGTTACGTTGCCGACGTTGCTGTCGCTTATCGCGCCGCTCGTCATGACGCCTGCGGTCGCGACGTACGGCGCCGCGGCGGCGATCGCCGACGGATTGGAATTGATGACCGCAATACCGGTCGCGGCTTGTAGCGTCGGCTCGATCTCGAACGAGTCGCCAACGTTTGCAGCGCCCGAAACCTTGATCGACATTCCGTCCAGCGACAGGTTCGCGCCGGATCCGAGCATGGTCGCCTGCCCGGTTGAGAGATTGGTAGCCTGCCAGCCGCCGGCCGTATCGGTAAGGGTGTAGTTACCAGGCGCAAAGGCATTCGAATTGGTAATCGTGGCACTCACCGTCGCGGTGCCCGTGTTGCCGATACCGGCAAAAACCACCGGCGCGGGAACCGAAAACAAAGGCTTGCCGAGCTGGCCGTTGAGATCGAGCCCCAGCGCCTGCTGCCCATTGATCGCCGATGACAGCGCCACCGCAAGCCCGCCAACAGTGTCGTTGGCGCTGGCATATTGCGACCGCATGGTGAGCAGCCCGCCGAGTTGGCCGCCGGAAATGCGATTGGTCAAATCCTCGCCGTTCGGCGAATATTTGATCGATAGCGTGCCGTCATTGTAGCTGCCCGATGTCGTCGCGAGGCTATATGACGTCGCACCGTTGACGAGCGCCATACCGTTGGCGAGATAAACGTCCATCGTGCCGCTGGCGCCAGCTGAAACTGTGATGCCGACTTGTGCGCCGAGTTGCTGGACGAGTTGATCGGCTTGATCGATCATGCTGTTCGTCGCCGAATCCTGCGGCCCGCCATGGCTCAGGATGTCCTGGTTGATTTGGGCGATCTGGCTCGCAAGGTTGTTGATCTGCGTCACCGATTGCGTGACTTCGCCGTTCACCGTGCTGATGTTGGAAGAAAGCTCGCTTCCGACCGACTGGAAGAGCGAGACGACTTGCTGGGCGCTGCTGAGGAAAGCATCGCGGTTGGCCACATTCGCCGGGTCCTGCGCCACCGTGTTAGCGGCCGTGAACAGGCTGCCGATGATATTGCCCAGGCCGCCGGCGCCGCCCGATGCCAGCGGAAACACGGACGACAGTGAACTCGTGCCGGACAACACCACTTGCGCCGCCTGATTGACGGAATCCGCCTGCACCATCTCCTGGTAGACGTACTGGTCGAAGCTGCGCTGAATCGAGGCAACGGAGGTGCCGGTGCCCGTGCCGCCGATCGGCATGGCAGTGCCCATGGTCTCGATCTGGTTGAGCCCCTCAACCGCATAGCCGGGCGTGTTGACGTTCGACGTGTTGTTGGCCTCGGTGGCCATGCCCTCTTGTGCGGCGAGGAGGCCGGTCAGTGCGGTATCGAGAACCTGATTGATGCCACCCATGCCTAGCCTCGCCCCAGGACCCGGCCGCTGGAAAAGCCCTTCACTCCCGAATTCACGCCTTCGCCGCGTATCGCTTTGACGTCCGAACGCAGCCGCTCGGCGCGGGCTTCGGCCGGTTGCAGGGTATCGCCGATCTCGCGCGCGAGGGCGTGCGCAGCATCGTGCAACGTGCGATCGGGTTTCGCGCCACGGCGGCGGCGCTCGGCATCGAGGGTTATCAGTTCTTCGATGCACCGGCTGCGTCGAGCGATCAGCGCGAAGACGAAACCGATCGGCCAGCGCTCGAAGCGGCCGTCGCGTTCGAGCCGAAAAAGCCGCAACAGGCGATGCATCGTACGCCGCTCCTGCTCAACCATCGGATCGCAGCTCATGCGGCGCTGCCCGGAACAGCCGCCTGGGCAACCGTGGTGCCGGACGGCGTGGCGAGAGCGGCGGTGATCGTCGGACTGCCGGCGACCGCCGCCAACTTGCTGGCATAATTCGGATCGGTGGCATAACCACCAGCGACCAGCGCCTGGCCATACGCCATCGGATCGCTGCCGGAACCGAGCGCCGCGTGGTAGCGCCCATCGTGCGCGATCAACTGGACATAATCCGCGACCGCCGCCGCCAGGCTTGGATAGGCGCGGAAGGAACTGGTTTCGCCAACTTCTCCGTTGGCCGAGGCCTCGTGCGTGTAGGCCTGGACGGTACCGCCAGTCCAACCGGCACCGGCTTTGACGCCGAACAGATTGTTGCCCGGCATTGAACGGCCCCAGCCGCTTTCGAGCGCGGCTTGCGCCAGCAGCACATTGGGCGAGACGCCCAGGCTTTGCGCCGCGCCCTGCAACAGCGGCGCCAGGGTCGCAGCGAAGCGCTCGCGATCGGCCGTCGTCGCGCCGGATTGAGTGGACGGGGTGAGTTCTGCCGTCGGGCTGGACGGCGCATCGTACGGCGACAGCGATGCGGCTGGACTTGCCGCAGTCGGCGCTGGCGCTGGAGGCGCGATCGTGACCGGCCGCGGACCCATCGGCACGGGCGCGATCGCGTACGCAGCGCCCGGTGTGGCGATGACATGGCGTCCTTGCCAATATTGCTGGAGCGAGAAGCCTGGCCCAGTGGCAACCGAACTTGGCGGTGGCGTTGACGGTGTCCGTGACGGTGCCGGCGATCCCGGTGCCGCGTTGTTCGTCGCCGCCGGCGGCGTGGCCCCGGCTTTCGGCATCGACTGCAGCAGCATGTCGGCAAAGCCGAGCTGATTGCTCGATGCCGCGACCTGGCTCATGACGTTGGTGTAAAGCGCGTTGACCGTGTTACTGCCGACGCCATCCACCATCGACAGCGGACTGCCGTCGGCATTGCGCATCAAGCCTTCCATCAGCATGGCACCAAATTGGCCGGCGACCGCGCGACGCACCGCCGGATCATTCGGACGTCCTTTCAGCGCTTCGATTGCGGCCGGATCGATGCCGCTCGCCAGGCTTTGTGCGACCGACGCGTCCATCTCACAGCACCTTCAAATGGGCGTGCAGCGCGCCGGCGGAACGCAGCGCCTGCAGGATCGCGATCAGGTCAGACGAAGTGGCGCCGATCGCATTGAGATTGCGCACGATGTCCGAGATTTTCGGCGCCGCCTTGATCTCGAGAATCTTGGCGGTCTTTTCCTCCGCATTGATCTGCGTGCGCGGCACGACCTGCGTCGTACCGGTATTGCTGAACGGCAGCGGCTGGGCCACCTGCGGCGTCTCGGCGATGGCAATGGAGAGATTGCCGTAGGCGACGGCGGCGTCGGTCAGGGTGACATCGGCACCCATGACCACTGTGCCGCTTTGCGCGTCAATGACAACTTCGGCCGGCGGCGTATCGGGCGTTACCTCGACATCGAGCAGCTTGGCAAGGAACGGAACGCGGTGCGCCGGATCGACCGGGCCGCGCACCTTCACCTGTCCGGGACCCAACGTCAGCGCGGTGTCGGAACCAAAACGGCGATTGAGCGCGTCGGCCAGCCGCGTGGCGTTGCCGAATGACGCGGTGTCGAGACTGAGCAAAATCGTCCCGTCCTGAGCGGATGCGAATTGCGCCCGAACCGCATGCTCGATGGTCGCACCGTCCGGAATGTGGCCGACGGTCGGAACGTTGACTGTCGCCGTCGCCGCCTGGCCGCTGGCGCTGAAGCCGCTGACCAGCACCGAACCTTGGGAAATCGCATAGACCTGGCCGTCGGCACCGCGCAGCTCGGTCATAAGGAGCACGCCGCCGCGCAGGCTCTGTGCATTACCCATCGCCGATACCGTGACGTCGATCGTCTGGCCGACCGACAAGAAGGTCGGCAGCGTTGCCGTCACCATCACCGCCGCGACCGTATTCGGCTGCAGGAAGGCATTGGGATCGAGCGTCAATCCCATATGTGCGATCATGTTGCGGATCGCTTGCACGCTGTAAGGTATCTGCGTCGTCTGGTCGCCGGTGCCGGCGAGGCCGACGACGAGACCGTAACCGATCAGCTGGTTGCCACGCTGGCCCTCGACGGTAGCGAGGTCCTTGACGCGCTCTGCATTCGCGACATTGGCGCTGATCAGGACGAAGACAGCGACGAACAGGGCTAGAAATCGGGCCATAGCGTGCTGACCGTCATGAAAAGACGCTGGAGGAATCCCATTTTCGGCGCGAGATAGGTTTCGCCGTCACCGCTGAATTCGATGTAGCCCTCGGCCATGCGCGTTGACGACACGGTGTTGCTGGAAATGTCTTCCGGACGCACCACGCCAGCGATGCGGATGAATTCCTTGCCGCCGACCAGCTGGACCACGTTCTCGCCCTTGATGACGAGATCGCCGTTCGGCCGGATTCGCTGCACCATTGCCGAAACCGTGGTGATGACGCTGTCGCTTTGTGCGGTCGAACCGCTGCCCTTGAGCGAGTTGGCGCTGTTATAGGAAAGGTTTGGATTGAACTTGTTGACAGTCGTGCCGTTGTCATGGCTCCGGCCGAATGCCAGCGGAAAGCCAAAGAAATTGCCAACCGTGCTGTTGATGCTGTCGCTGCGACCGACGTTCTGGCTGACGTTCTTGCTTGCCGAAGCGCTTTGCGCGATCGCGACGGTTATGATGTCGCCGACCTGATAGGCGCGATGGTCTAGGAACAGCTCGAGGCCACCGTTGCCTTCGGCCGTCGCCTGATAGATGGCACCGTTGGTCGCCGGCAATTGTTCGCCTTTGTCGCCCGGCAGCGGGCCGAGCGCCGACGTTGTCATCGGCAAATGACCCGGCGGCTGCTCGCACCCGCCGAGGCCAGCGCCGAGCACGGCCAGCGTGACCAGTGCGGAGACACGCTTCATCGCTCGCTCACGCGGTCACGTTGTTGAGATAGCCCAGCATGTCGTTGACGTTCTTGGCCGCTTGCGTGTTGAGTTCGTAGGCGCGTTCGGTCTCGATCATGTCCACCATCTCGTTGACCACCGAAACATTGGACGATTCCAAATAACCCTGGTCGATCGAGCCGAGGCCGTTGCTGCCGCCTTTGCCAGGCGTCGGCGAGCCGGATGACTGCGTCTGGATCGCGAGATCGTTGCCGATTGACTGCAAGCCCGCCGGATTGATGAAGCTGGCGAGTTGGATGAGTCCGATCTGGGTCGGTGTCGACTGGCCCTGGAGCTGGACGCTCACCGTGCCGTCGGTGCCGACGGTGAGCGACTGCGCACCCGGCGGGATCGTGATCGGCGGCTGGAGCTGATAGCCATTTGCCGTCACGACCTGACCCTGGGCATTCAGCGCGAAACTGCCGTCACGGGTATAGGCGACCGTGCCCGAGGGCATGAGCACCTGGAAATAGCCGTTGCCATTGATGGCTAGGTCAAGCGCGTTGCCGGTCTGCTGCAGGCCGCCCTGAGTGATGATGGGCTCGGTGGCAATGACGTTGGCACCCGTGCCGGTCTGCAAGCCCGACGGATAGTTGGTGTTTTGCGAGGTAAAGCCGCCGGCTTGGGTCGCGTTCTGATACAGCAGATCCTGGAAGACCGGCCGGATCGCCTTGAAACCGGCGGTGTTTAGATTGGCCAGGTTGTTCGCGATGACGTCCATCTTGGTTTGCTCGCCTTCGAGCCCGGTGCGAACGATCGCCAATGATTGAATCATGATGTCCTCTTTTTCGTGTGTTGCCGGTCACATGCCTATTGCAGGGTAAGCGGGCTTTGACTGCCCGCGCCCATCGTCGCGACCGAGTGGAGCATTTGCGTCTGCATTTGGAACAAGCGGGTATTCTTGATCATGTCGACCATGACGCCGACCGAACTGACGTTGCTGCCTTCGAGCGCACCGACCTGCAGCGTGACGTTGCCATCGACGCTGAACGCGCCGTTGCCGTCCTGAAACAGCCCGTCGGGCCGCCGCTTCATGTTCTGCGCCGGCGGATTGGCGAGGTCCATGCGAGCAAGGACGGCGATCTGATTTGGCTGCTGGCCCTGCGGCACGCCCGAGATCGAACCGTCAGCGCCGATCGTGACCTGACTCAAAGGCGGCAGCACGATCGGGTTGCCGCTCTGATCGAGCACCGGATGACCGCCAGCGGTCTCCAGCGCTCCGGACGGCGCGATGTAGAGCGAGCCGTCGCGCGTATAGGCCTTGGTGCCATCGGACGCCTGCACGCCGATCCAGCCGGGACCGTTGACCGCGACGTCGAGCGGCCGGCCGGTGACCTGGATTGGACCCGAGACGAAATTCGGCTGCTCCTCCTGCGTCACCACGTCGGCGCGATCGGGCAACCCCTGGCCGTAGAACGGCACCGCCTCGAACGCCGGCTGCTGGGCTTTGAAGCCCGTGGTGCCGGCATTGGCCAGGTTATTGGTCGAGGCGGTCATCCGGTCCTGAATCGAGTTCATGCCGGTCATCAGCAGATAAATCAGCTGATCGCTCATCGCGAAACGGCCTCGATTACTGGATGTTGAGCAGGTGCTGGATGTTCTGCTGCTCGTAGCTGATCGCCTGCGCGTTGGCCTGGAAGGCTTGCTGCGCGACGATGAGGCTGACGAGCTGCGTCGAGAGGTCGACGTTCGAGCCTTCGAGCGCGCCGGATTGCAGGGTGCCGAGGCCTTGCGTGTTCGGCGCGGCGAGCAGCGCCGGACCCGAAGCCAGCGTCGACTGCCAAAACGTGCCGGTCATCGGCGTCAGACCCTGCGGGTTCTCGAAATTGGCCAGCGCGATGGTGCCGAACGCCTTGGTCTGGCCGTTCGAATACTGGCCGATGATCTGCCCGGTAGAGCTGATCTGGACGCCTGTGAAGGTACCGGCGTTATTGCCATTGTTGGCGATCGAGTTGACGCCAAAAGTCTGGCTCGACAGCGTCGTGCCGGTGAAGTTGTAGGCGATACTGAGCGGCGACGCGCCGTCCGGTAACTTGGCGGTCGGCACCGATACGGTCGTACCCGCGCCCGAAGTTGCGCCAGTGAGCGCGCCGGCGTTGTTGAAGGTGAGCCGCGGTCCGGTGCCCGAGGCGATGGCCGTGCCGTTCGAGGTCGTAAGCTGCCAATTGACCTGCCACTTATCGGGCGTGCCACTGCCACTCACGCGCGTGAAATAGCTGGTGAGGGTGTAGCCCGTCCCGACACTGTCGTAGACCGTGGTGGCGGTGCTTTCGTCGTAGGTCGACGCGCTCGATGGATTGAACGCGGTGCCCGAAGAAATCGCCGAATCCGTCGTGGGCAGCGTGACGTTGAGGCCGAGGGACGTCGTTGCCGTTGCCGGCAGGGTGGAACGGCTGATCTGAAGATCGCCGACCGCGCCGAGCGCCGCGCCACTGCCCGCCGTGGTGTAACCCATGAGCTTGTTGCCGGACGGATCGACGAGGAAACCATTGGTGTCCACTTGAAATGAGCCGGCGCGGGTGTATTCGATGCCCTGGTCGGTCTGCATCTGGAAGAAGCCTTGGCCATTGATCGCCAGATCAAGCGGATTACCGGTCTGCGAGATCGTGCCTTCGGTGAACAGCTGCGACAGGTTCGAGGCGACGACGCCCTGGCCCGGCGTCAGCGTATTGCCCGAGGTGCCTTCGAGCGAGGTGCCGATCAAGTCGGCAAATTCCATCGTCGAGCCCTTGAAGCCCTCGGTGTTCATGTTGGCGATGTTGTTGCCGATCGTGTCGATGCTCGACTGGGCGGCGTTGATGCCCATCAATTCTGTGTTAAGCGACATGGTTCAGGTCCTCCGTAGCTTTCGGCTTGAATCGGGGTTTTAGTAGATCTGGTAGATTTGATTGAGCGTCACGGAGCCGAGGCCGCCCGCGAGGGTGACGATCGGGCCGTTTTGACCGCCGAGCGTCACGCCGGCTACCGGCACGACGGCGAAAGGCGTGGTGGTCACCGCGTTGCCCTTGGTGTCGAGGGCGTTGACCTGGAAGGTGTACGCCCCGGCAGCCGCGGTGCCGCCACCGGTCTCCTTGCCATTCCAGCTGAAGTTCTGCACGCCGGCGTTAAGCGGGCCCAGATTGATGCTTGCGACCTGGTTGCCGTTGGCGTCCCTGACGGTCACGGTGGCGTCGGACGCAGCCGATGACAGATTGAACGCGCCCGGTGCCGAACCGCTGCCGCCGAAGGCCAGCAGGTTGCCGCTGACCGCGACGTTGTGGCCGACCAGACTTGAGGCCTGGATGCCAGAGGCCGAAGCGATCTGTTGGCCGATACCGCTCACTGTGGTTTGCAGCTGCTGCACGCCGTTGGCGGTCGAGAACTGCGCCAGTTCGGCCGCATATTGGTCGCTGTTCATCGGATTGAGTGGATCCTGCGATTCAAGCTGGGTCGTCATCAGCCGGAAGAAATCGTTCTGGGTTAGGGTCGTGTTGCTGCCGCTGCTGCTGGCGCTGTTCGACGCCGAGGGCAACTGGGTGCCGGTGGGAAGATTGGTGATATTCACCGGCATGGCGCTTCCGATCATGTCAATGTCCTCCTGCGCGGGGCGATCAGATCGACAAGGTTTTCAAGGCGAGAGTCTTGGCGACGTTGAAGGCGTCGAGATTGGCTTGATAATTCCGCGTCGCCGAAATCATGTTCACCATCTCGTCGACCGGATTGACGTTCGGCATCTGGACGTAGCCGTTACTGTCGGCATACGGGCTGCTCGGGTTGTAAACCTGCTTCAGCGGTTGCTGACTTTCGACGACGCCGGCGATTTGCACGCCCGACATGCCGGCGGTCGCGGCGTTCCCGCTGCCCGCATCGGCGCCGCCATCGGCGATCGGCGCTGCTGTGAAAACGACTTCACGGGCGCGATAGGGCTGACCCGAGGAATTGGCGGCGCTGTCGGCATTGGCGATGTTGCTGGCGATGGCCGATAGCCGTTCGGTTTCGGCCGACATGCCGGAACCTGAGATCATGAACACCGAGAACAGCGACATGGGCGGGCCTCTAGCCGTTGCTGCTCGTCGCGGTCGAACCACGGATCGCCGTCATCAGCATGTTGATGCGGCCGGTGGCGAAGGTGGCGGCGGCTTCGTATTGCACCGCGTTGACGGCGGCTTGGCGCTTCTCGAGATCGAGATCGACGCTATTGCCGTCGATCGCCACCGACGTGCCGGTCTGATATTTGACCTGGTTCTGGACGGCAGCGGCGATCTGCGATTCCGTGGTCGGCATCCCTGCCGGGCCGGACGGATCGCCGCCGATCTGACGCGGATCGTCGACCAGGAGGAACGGCGACCGCGGTGTCGACGGCTGCGCGCCGCCGTTGGCGGGCGGCGCCGCAGTAGCCGCGGCCAAAGCGGATTGGAAATCGAGGTCGACGGCCTTGAAACCCGGCGTGCTGCCGTTGGCGATGTCGGCGGACAGGATCTGCTGGCGATAACTGCGCAGATCGAGAACCGTCCGGAAAAAATCGAGACCCGTTGATAATGGGCCTTGCATTCTTACTCGCTCCCCGTGTTGCCGCGCCGGCAACGGCCGTCGCGGGACTCGCCGCCGCCGGCGGCGCCGCCCTGGGAGGGGTAAGGGGCGGCAGCCGCGGCGGTTTCGGCTTCCGGCAAAGGCTCGTTCGGATGGGGAGCGAGAACTTGCCGAATTTTCGTTTTTAGGGTAATTTCCCTCCAGTCCGATTGCAAGAGGTTTTTTGCGCATGGATTTCCGCGCTGGAAGTGCCCTGTTTGCCGCCGTGATGTTTGTGGTCTCGCCGGTTCAGGTTGCAGCCGCTCCTGGATTTGCCGATCCGGCAGTAATCCGCACTGCCGTCGCAGCGGCTGTCCAGGACGCGGCCCCGCGCCTGCCGGCGACGACGTTCGAGGCTGACGTCGCGCTTATCGATCCGACACTCCACCTGCCCGCCTGCCCGGCGTTGGCCACCGCCGTGCCGCCGTTGAGCGGCAGCTATGTCACCGTGAAAGTGTCCTGCCCGGAGCCGGCATGGGCGATCTACGTCCCGGTCCAGCTGCACCAATGGCGTCAGATCGTAGTCGCCGCCGCGGCGCTGCCGCCCGACCGGCCGCTGACCGCTGCCGATCTGACTCTCGCCCGGATGGATATTGCGACGTTGCCGAGCGCGCCCGTCGACAATCCCACCGATGCCGTCGGCAAGTTGCTGCGTACCAACGTACCGGCGGCCAGCCCCATCCTCGCCGCCCAGCTGGAAGCACCGATCCTGGTTCATCGCGATCAAAAAGTGCTCGTTACCCTGCACGATGGCTCGGTCACCGTGAAAACGACAGTTGTTGCCGAACAGGATGGCCGTGCCGGCGATGTCATCGCGCTCCGGAATCCCTCGAGCCAGAAAGTCATTCGCGCAACCGTCACCGCCGACGGCGAAGCCGAAATGCATCTTTGATTTTACGGAGAGTGTCATGGTCCTCGCTCCCTCTGGATTGATCGGCTTATTGCGCGAGACCAAGCGCAAGCTCGTCCGCGGCCGCGAGGCACTGCTGCGCGGCGATCTCGGCGCCGTCACCGCCGTTACCGGCGAGACGGAAACGCTCGCCGAACAGCTGGCGGACGTAACGCCAGGCCCACTCGGCCGCAACGCCGAGTTGACGGCGTTGCTGACCGAAGTCCGTCGCCTCGGCCGCGGCAACACCATCATCGCCGGCGAGATGCTGCGCCACTTCCGTGCCGGCCTCGCGACGCTGCAACGGCTTGAGCCGCATCGCTCTTACGGCCCCGACGGCGGCGAGACAGCGCCCGCTTCTCGCCGTTCGCTCGGCAAGGCCTAGACCCGCAGCTCGGCAGGCGGCTCGAAATTGGCGATCGGCGCCGCCGGTTCTGGCTTGCCGGCCGCGCGCGCCGTGCGCAGCCGATAGACGAACGCAAGTACCTCTGCGACAGCGCGGTAGAGCGCAACCGGCACTTCGTCCTCGATCTCGACATAGCGGTGCAGCGAACGCGCAAGCGGCGGTGCCTCGACGATCGGCACGTCGTGTACGGCGGCAACCTCGCGGATGCGCAACGCCACCAAGCCCGCACCCTTGGCAACCATGCGCGGCGCCCGCATCGTACCTTGCTGATATTGCAAGGCGACCGAAACGTGCGTCGGGTTGGTGAGCACGACATCGGCTTTCGGCACCTGGCTCATCATGCGTGCCCGCGCCACCTTGCGGCGCATCTGCTTGACGCGCCGCTTGGTCTGGGGATTGCCTTCGACCTCGCGCGCCTCGTCGCGCAGTTCCTGCCGGCTCATGCGCAGATCCTGGCGGTGGCTCCATATCCGATATGGCACCTCGAGCAGCACCACGACCGCCAACGAGATCGAGGTCAGCAGGAAGAGATGACCGAGCAGGCTGCCAGCCTGCTGCAGGCCGCCCGGCCAGCTGGCGCGGGCTAGGTCGTCGAAATTGCGCGTCGCGCCGCGCAGCCACCAGTAGGCGATGGCGGCAACGCCGACGAGCTTGATCAACGACTTGATGATCTCAACCAGCGCGTCGCGCGACCACAGCTTGGCAAATCCTTGGATCGGATTGAGCCGTCCGAGATCGGGCATCACCGGTTGCCAGGAGAACACCAGGCCGCCGACCAGCATCGCCGACAGCGTTCCGATCACCGCAATGCCGCCGCCAAAGACGATGACGACCTCGAGCGCCGGTTTGACGACAACCCACGCACCTGCCAATAGGCGCGCCGGATCGCGGCCGAGCGGCGGATCAATGGTCAGCCCGGTGGCGACCATTCGTTCGAGAAGCGACGCCGCGACCGTGCCGCCCCAGAAAACGATCGCCGCGCCGGTCGTCAGCATGATCGCCGATGGCAACTCGCGCGAACGCGCGATCGAGCCTTCCTCGCGCGCCTTGCTCAGGCGCCTGCCTGTCGGTTCTTCGGTTTTGTTCTCGGATGCGTGATCGTCGGCCATCGCTCACCCGCCGCGCAGCGCCGTCTCGATCAGGCGCAGACCAACTTCGACCAGATGCTCGACTGTCGGCACGACGAACGGCATCAGCAGCGCGGCCGCGGCGATACCCGTCCATAGGAAGACGGCGAAACCGACCGACATGATATTGAGTTGCGGCGCGACGCGCGACACCACCGCCATAGCAATGTTGATCGCCAGCATGACGGCGACCACCGGCAGCGCCAGAATGATGCCGAGTTGGAACAGCGCCGCACCGGACGCCGCAAGTGCCCCCCAACCGGCCGGCATGATCCCCACGGTTACGGCCACGGGCACAATCTGGAAGCTCTTGACGAGCGCCGCGATCAGCAACAGATGGCCGCCGATCGCCAGGACCAGCACGGTTCCCAGCAAATCGAAGAAATCCGCCATTGCCGGCATCGGCACGCCGACTTGTGGATTGAGCAGCGTGGCGAAGCCGAATCCCATCTGCAGGCCGCTGAGATCGCCAGCGAACGCCATCACCGAAAGGGTTATGCGCATGGCGAAACCGATCGCACCGCCGACCAGGATCTGCTCGAAAACCAGCGCTACGGTCCGCCAGGACAGATCAAGCGGCGCCATTGGTCCGGCGACGCCGCCGATGATCGCCGCCACCGCCAGACCGAGCGCGACCTTCACCGGCGCCGGCACCGCGCTCGAACCGAAGGCCGGCGCGAAAGCGAACACGGCTAGGCCGCGCAGCAATGGCCAGACCAAAAGGCCCAGCCAATGTGCAATGTCGCTGTCGGTCAGGGCGAGCATGGCCGCGCCTAGGGCCGGTCGGCGGCCTGCGCGACGCTGGCCACGAAATAGGCCGATAGCCGCGTGCCCATCCACGGCAACGTCAGCGCCGTAACCAGCAGGATGACGGCAAAACGCGGCACGAACCCGAGCGTCAGGTCGGTCATGCGTGTGCCGACTTGGATGAGGCTGACGATCAAACCGACCAGCAGCACGGCGGCGAGCGGCGGGCTTACCAAGATCAGCGCTTCCACTAGCATTCGGTTCGCGGCGAGCGCCAGCATGTCGCCGGTCAGATTCACGAGAAGAACCCCTGCGCCAGAGAGCCGATCACCAGCATCCAGCCGTTGACCAGTACGAACACCATGAGCTTCAGCGGCAGCGATACTGTCACCGGCGACAGCAGCATCATGCCGAGCGACATCATCACCGCCGCCACCACGATATCGATCACCATGAACGGCAGGAAGATGAGGAAGCCGATTTGGAAGGCGGTACGCAGCTCCGAAGTCAGAAAGGCAGGGGCAACCAGGCGCAATGGTACGTCCTCGGCCTTGTCGTAGGTTTGGCCGCCGGCCAGCTTGACGAACATGCCGAGATCGTCCGAACGCGTCTGCTTGAGCATGAAGGATTTGAGCTCGGGCTCGGCGCGGGTTGCCGCCTCTTCCACCGAGATCTTATTCTGCAGCAGCGGCTGCAGCGCCGCCGTGTTCACCTGGTTGAACACGGGTGCCATGACGAACATTGTGAGAAACAGCGCGAGGCCGATCAGGATTTGGTTGGGCGGTGTCTGAGTCAGGCCGAGCGCCTGGCGCAATAGTGACAACACGATGATGATGCGCGTGAACGACGTCATCGCCAACAGCAAGGCCGGCAGGAACACCAGGCCGGTCATGAACAGCAGGATCTGGATCGGCACGGTGTAGGACATGGCGCCGTGGCCAGCCGGCGTGGCGATCAGGGCGTCGAGACCGGCCGGAGCGGCATAGGCAGCCGCGGGCAAGGCGATCAACACGGCGACGGCGAGAGTTAGTCTGCTAAGACGCATGGCTGCCGTCCAAGGGCCGCGCGCCGCGCCAACGATCGAAAGCCTGCGCCAACGCCGCGCCGAAACCGGCCGGTGCGGCTGCCGACGGCGTGGCGGTGCTTTCCGGCAATTCGCACAGCAGGCCGACAGCATTATTGGTGACGCCAAGCAGCAGGCGCTTGCCTTCGACGCGCACCATCACCAGGCGTTCGCGCGGCCCGAGCGCCAGTGCACCCATCACGGAACAGTCTATCTTTGCCGTTCCAGTCGGGCCGAAGCGCCGGCGTACGAGCCAGAGCAATCCCCCGAGAATCAACACGACAACGCCCATGCCGACGAGCAACGGCATCAAGCCGCCGAAGACCGAAGCGTGGCTCGGGTCCGCGGTCAGACCGCCCATGCCGTTCATTCGACCACGAGCTCAGTGAAATAGAGGCTGTGGACCGGCTCCGATGCCGCCGGCGCGTCGGTCTTGGGCTTGGATGCGTGCGGATCGGGCGGAGGATCGAGGATTGAATCGACCGTGTGGTTAGCTTGCGCGATCAGCGCCTTGCGCAGCTGCTCGACGCCTTGCGGCGACGTAACGACGGAAACCTTGCTTTGCAGGATCTGAAGACGGATCGCGTCCTGAATGGCCGGCAGGACCTGGTCAACCTTTTTTTCTGCCGCCTTATCGGCAACCTCGAGATCGACTCCAACCTGAACGAAGCGGGAGGTCTGATTGTCGTCAAGCATGGTGACGACAAACGGCTTGATCACGACGTAGATCGGCTGCGGCGGCGGCGCCACCGTGGCGACCTGCTTATGCTGCCAGTAATACCATCCGCCGCCGGCGCCGGCCGTGATCACCACCAGCCCGACAAGCATGATGAGCCAGCGGCCGAACTTGCGCTTGCTCTGGCCGGCAGCGGATCCGTCACGGTTACCACGGCTATTCGATGCCATTGCCGATTTTCCTGCTTTTGGCAATATCTATTTTGCCGTAAACTGGGAGAAAGCGCAAGGACTTATGCGCCGACTTTCACCGTCAAGCCGTGATGCCCCGTCACGCGCGCGACTCCCGGGTGAAGATGCCGGCCCGCGCGATCAGATCGTCAATCTCGCTCTGGCTGCGCCGCAGCGCCTCCTCGGCCTCCCGCAGCATCTGCCGTTCCATCAGAATCTCGATCATGCGCTTGTTGCGGCGGGCGACGACCAGATCGGCCCATTCGCGCTCGCATGCCCCTTCGAGTTGACGCACTTGCATTTCCTCACGCGCCACGACATCGGCGACACGGCGGATGAACGCCGCCACCGACGCCGCCTGTGACGCCGCCACGCCCTGACGCCCGCCATCCTCGAGCTGCGCGCGATAGCTGTCGCCGTATTGCCGGAGCAGGTTGAGCTTGCGGCGCGCGGCAGCGCATTCCTTGGCGAGGACAGCCCATCGCCGCTGCGCCTCTTCAACCTGACGATCCGCCATTTTTCCCATTGCATGCAACGCCATCAACCGCCTCCGGATTTACCAAGTGTTTGCGAAAGGTCTTCGATGCTGCGAGCGAACACGACGCGCTGGCTCATTTCCTGCTGGAGGAAGCGCTCGAACGCCGGGTGGAGCGCGACGGCGCGATCGAGAACAGCGTCGTGCCCTGGCCGATACCCACCGATCGCGATCAGATCGCGGCTTTCCTCGTAACGTGTATGTAGTTCGCGGAACTCCCGCGCTGCAGCGAATTGCTCCGGCGCCACTACCGAAAACATGACACGGCTGACCGATGCTGAAACATCAATCGCCGGAAAATGACCGCGTTCGGCGATCCGCCGTGACAGAACGATGTGACCGTCGCAAATGGCGCGCGCGGCGTCGGCGACCGGATCGTTGAGATCGTCGCCTTCGACCAAAACAGTATAAAAGGCGGTGATGCTGCCGTTGCGCGGGCCGCCTGTGCCCGCCCGCTCGACCAATGACGCCAGCCGGCCAAAAACAGACGGCGGATAGCCGCGGCTGGATGGTACCTCGCCCACGGCGAGTGCGATCTCGCGTGATGCGATGGCAAATCGCGTCAAAGAGTCCATCAGCAGCAGAACATTGGCGCCCTGGTCGCGGAAATATTCGGCGATGGTTGAAGCGCGCAGCGCGCCGTGCACCCGCGCCAGCGCCGACTGGTCGGCCGGTACCGCGACGATGACTGCCTTGGCCAGCGCCTCGGGCGCCAGATTGCGCTCGATGAACTCCTTGATTTCGCGGCCGCGTTCGCCGATCAGGCCGACGACGACGATATCGGCCGCGGTATAGCGCGCCATCATGCCGAGCAGCACGCTCTTGCCGACGCCGCTGCCGGCAAACAGACCGAGGCGCGCACCTTCGCCGACAGTGAACAGCGCATTGATCGAACGGACGCCGACGTCGAGCGGCTGATCGATAATGGTGCGCGCCATCGGGTTAGTCGGGCGTCCGAACAGCGGCATGAGCTCGGTGCAACGCACCGGACCTTTACCGTCGAGCGGCCGACCGGCGCCATCGATGACGCGGCCGAGCAGCGCCTTGCCGACCGGCGCCTCGCTCGCCGAGCCCGCTGGAATGACGCGAGCGCCGGCGGCTAGCCCATCGGCGTGACCTTCGACCATGAGAAAGGCGCGGCCACCGTCGAATCCGATGACTTCGGCCGTCAATAACCGGCCACCGGCACTTTCGACGAAGCAGCGCTGGCCGACACTGACGCGGATGCCGCGCACCTCCATCACAAAGCCGACGATCCGAGTCAGGATGCCGCTGACGTGGGAAATACGCTCGGCGCTGGTAAACCGGCCCCGATAGCGGTGCAGGGTGTCGACCAGGCGGACATTGTCTTGGGCACTGAGCTGCATCAGAAACCGTCAGTCGAACAACGCCAACATGGCCGCCCGCCAGCGCGCCGCGAGCGTCAGATCGCCTTCGAACAAATTGCTGCGCTCGATCCAGCGCCGGTCCGGCCGGGTCGCGTGGTCAACACCGTCGGCCAGTACCCGGCAACCGCCCGCCTCGATTGTCTCATCCGCCACCAGCTCGACCTTGCCGTTGCCGATGTCCGGCAGATGTGTCCGCAGCGCGGCAAGATCGTCAGGATGAAGCAGGATGCGCGGCACCCCGGTGTCGATGGGAATTTCGGCGAGAACCTGGCGGATGAGCCCGGCAAGCGCCTCGCGATTGCGCGTCACTTCGGCGCCGATGACACGTCGCGCGATCTCGATTGCCAGCGTCACGACGGCATCCTCGACGGCATCGTCGAGTTTCGTGATCTCACCGCCGAGTCCATCAAAGACTTTGGCGATGCGGGCGACGGTTGCCGCCGCATCGGCTTCGGCGGCCCGCCGGCCAGCATCGTAGCCCTCGCTGCGACCTTGGACTCGCCCCTCTTCGATTCCGCGCGCCAAGCCTGCGGCGTGGCCTTCGGCAGCTTTCTCGGCGCGCAGCGCTTCGAAGGCGGCAGCGGCAGCCGCGGCGGCAGCGGTATCATCCACGGCCGGCAACAATGGCTCAGCCGGCGACGTCGAACGGGATTCCGGCCGCGGTGATCTGGCTTGCGCTCGGACCGCTTCGGCCTCGCCGGCAACCAGTACCGGCGCATGCCAGCGCGCAAGGTGCGCGCTGCCCGTTTTGAGTGGCTTGATCATGACCGCACGTCACGCCGGACGACGGCAGCGCGCATCCAGCCCCAAGCTTGCGCCAAAATCCAGCGCGCAGCATAGAGCGCGATGTAAACCGCACACAAGCCGACAATGCCAATGACCGCATCGGCGAGCAGCCGTGACACCGTCACGGCGCCAATACTCCACGGCGAAACACCGTCATCGAATGCAGTTCCTTGAACGACGAACACCACCAATCCGAGCGCCGCTCCGGGCAAGAACAGACGCATCGCCGACGGCTTGTTCGCCGTCGACGCATCGCCTGACTTTTTGCGCCCGAAGCTCATGTTGAACTGTTACGTGCTCATGGCTTGCCGCCGCTCGGCGACAGCGCGCTTGCGCCCGAAGCGGGCGCCAGATTTGCCGCCGGCGTCAGCGCCGGTGGTACGCTCGCCGCCGGCGCGGCTACGGCGGCCGGCGTTTGGGCATCGGCCGGAAGCGGCGCGCCGTCCGCTTTTCCGTCATTGTCAGGCGCAACCACCACGATCGATACGCGCCGATTGTGCGCCATATCCTCCGGGGAATCGTTGGGTGCGGTGGGGTGGTATTCGCCGTAGCCGGCGCCCACCAAACGTTCCGGCGCGATGCCGTCGGCGACGAAACGTTTGACGACGGAAATCGCGCGGATCGCCGAGAGATCCCAATTGGAATCGAACTGACCGTTGTGGATCGGAGCGTTGTCGGTAAACCCGTTGACCTGGACGGTATAGGGAACCTCCGCCAAGGACTTGCCGACCTGATCGAGTATGGTTAGTGCCTGTGGCGTCAGCGTGGCGCTGCCACTGGCAAACAGTAACGTCGCATTGATGTCGATCACGACGCCGTTCGGCTGTCGGCTGACGTGGATCTGGTCTTGCTGGATCAGGCCCTGAAACTGACTCGACAGGTCCTTATAAATTTTTTCGAGTTGTTGGATTCGGTGCTGGATTTGCTGCTGCAGTTTCGGCGACACATTGCGCTGGGGCACCGGAATCGGCGCTGGCATGTGCTGAAACAGGCCGCTCTGCGCCGGCGCCGATCCGGCATCCTGCTGCACCATCTTGCCCATAAATGCCTCAGCGAAGACTTGCTGCAGAATGCGATATTTCGAAACATTGATGCTCGAAATCGCATAGAGCATCACGAACGTGGCAAATAACAGCGTCATGAAATCGGCGTAGGAGATGATCCAGCGCTCGAGATTTTCATGCCGCTCCTCATAGCGCCGCCGCTTCGGATTTTTGTGCTGATCCATGACGCCCCCGATTACGCCGATTGCCGTTGGTCAGCGGGCGATTCCCGGAACTCTTGTTCCGACCCTGAATCGTCCGAGCCAATGCCGCTGTCGCCCGGGCCGTTATTGGCCGGCTCCACCTCGCCGTCGTGGAAATAACTGGCCAGTCTCATACCGAGGTGAAGCCGCGGCTCGGCTGTCGCGATGCCGAGGAGCCCTTCGACGATCACTTCCTCACGCCGCATGCTGTGGCGTATGACCGTCCGCAATTTGTTGGCGAGTGGGAGATAAAGCAGGTTTGCCGAACCGACGCCGTAGACCGTGGCGACGAATGCCGTTGCGATGCCTCTGCCGAGGCTCGCGGGATCGTCAAGATGGGCCATCGTCGTAATCAGCCCGAGCACCGCGCCGATGATGCCGATGGTCGGTGCATATCCGCCCATTTGCTCGAACACGCGTGCCGCTGCCATTTCGTGCTCTTCGTGGCTGTGCAGCTTAGTTTCGAGAATGGCACGCACGGTTGCCGGCGGGATTCCGTCAATAACGAGGTTGAGGCCCTCTTTGAGAAAGGGATCTTCCATATCCTTGGCGATCGGCTCGAGCGCGAGAACGCCTTCGCGGCGTGCGATCTGCGCCCAATCGAGAATCCAGCTGATGATCTGAACGCCCTCGTTGGCTGGAGGCATGAACGCCCAAAGCACGATGCGAAAAGCGCGAAGGAACACGCGTGGTGGCGTCTGCAGCATGATCGCGCCGATCGTGCCGCCGACGACGATCATGAAGGCCGGAAATTGAAGGAGCGCGAGAAGGCTGCCCCCGTCGAGGGCCATCGACAGGATGACGGACGCGAAGGCAAGAATCAGACCGACAACGGCAAGGATATCCATCGCCTACGCTCCTTCGGCGCCAGTCAGTGCGTGCGCAGCGACTTCCCAACCTGACAAGCGCGCCCGCAAGGCGAGTAGCGCGCGGCCGTGCAAGCGACACACGGTCGATTTGTCGAGCGTAAGCACGGCGCCAACTTCGTCCATGTTGAGGCCATGCTCGTAGTACAGGCTCAGAACCAGGCGCTCGCGTTCGGGCAAACTTGACACCGCGTCGCTCAGCGACGCCAGGACGCGGTCGCGATCGATGGTGCGTTCCTGGTCACCGTCGGCATGCGCGGCCTGATCGACCTCGGAGCCGGCGGCGTCGAGCGGCAGCAACCGCACCAGTGCGGCATCCGTGAGGATGCGCTGATAACGGTCGACCGAAATGCCCATCTGGAAAGCAACCTCTTCGTCCGTCGCCGCACGGCCCAGTTGAGCCTCGGTGGCGCGCATAGCCGCCGCTGCTGCGCGCACCCGACGCGCAATCGACGCGGACGGCAGCGTGGTGCGCCGGGCCTCGTCGATCATCGCGTTGATGACGATCCGGCGAACCCGGCGATCGTATTCGCCCATGCCGAGGCCGGCGCGCATCACGCGCAGCAGCGCCATCATCCCGGCCTGGACCAGATCCTCGACGTCGACACTCGTCGGCAACCTGGCCTTCAGATGTAACGCCGATGCCTTCACGCTCGGCATGAAGCGGCGGAGCAATTCGCCTTCATCGATCGCCGAGGCCACCGTCGCCGCGTAACGAGCCAGTTCGGAAGTCATCGCCATCGGCGGTCTCCGCGGGCTGGCCCAATCGTCACCGCCGATTTCCGCTCAGGCCGCTGCATCGTTGCCTCTTTCCGTTTTGCGACCGATGACCTCGGTCACCCGGATGCGCTTTTCTGGCGGTATCTCGGCATAGGACACGACCCAAAGCCGTGGCCGAACGACCATCAGCGTCTGCGCCACCAAAGGCCGCAATTCGGGCCGCACGAGGATAGCGGGCGGCCGCCCCTCGGCCTCCCAACGCAGCGCCAATGCACCGGCGGTTTCCCGCAGCTGGGTGGCGATCGAGGGTTCGATGGCGAAAGTCGAGCCACCCTCGGCGGGCATCTTGAGCGATTGCAGCAAAAGCTTTTCGAGGTCGCCGTCGAGCACCGCCGCACGCACTTCGTCGACGGCACCGAACGCGCTTTGGACGATGAAACGCCCAAGGCGGAGACGTACGGCTTCGACAAGCCTCGCGGCGTCTTGGGTCACCGCGCCCTCATCGAGGAGCGCGGTCACGATGGTGCGTAAATCGCGCAGCGGCACGCGCTCGACGAGAAGCGCCCGCATCACCTTATAGACGATCGCCGGAGACAACAGCTTCGGGGTCAATTCCTCCACGAGCTTCGGCACCTGTTTGGCGAAGGCCGCCAGCAGCGCGTCCATCTCGGTCCGGCCGAATATCTCGTCGACGTGATCCCGCAGCACGCGTTCGAAGTGTGTTGCAACCACGATCGTTGCATCGAAAACCGCGTAGCCGGACGCGCGCGCCTGATCGGCGGCGTTCGACGCAATCCATAAGGCAGGCCGGCCGAAAGCCGGATCGCGCGTCGGCGTGCCCGGCACCTTCGCAGTTGTGCTGTCGCCGCCGATCGCCAGCAGCCGATCGGGTTGCACCTCGGCCGAAGCGCGCTCGACGCCGTGAACCAGGATGCGATAGCCGACCGGCCGCAGATCGGGATTGTCCCTGACATGGACGGCAGGAACGAGAAATCCACACTCGCGCGACAACATTTTGCGCACGCCTTTGAGCCGTGGCAGCAGACCGCCACCGCGTTCCTTGTTCACCAGACCGACCAGCCGATAGCCCACCTCGATAGCCAACGGTTCGATCACCTCGACGACATTGACGTCGATCTCTTCGGGTTCCGGCGGCGGCGCTGTTTTTGGTGTAACTGCGGCCTTCGTCCGTTGCCGCAAGATCAACCAGCCGGTGCCGCCGAGCAGCGCCGCGAAGCCGAGGAACGGCAGATGCGGCATGCCAGGGATGATCCCAAACAGGCCGACGATGCCGGCGCCGAGCAACCAGACTTTGGGATAAGCGGCGAATTGCTCGACCACCTGGCGGC
The DNA here is from genome assembly GCA_035632055.1 of Allostellaceae bacterium. GTDB lineage: Bacteria > Pseudomonadota > Alphaproteobacteria > ATCC43930 > CGMCC-115725 > REEB95. Next base: position 6,484 of record DASQHO010000004.1, on the reverse strand, counting down.
CGATATCGGCGCCGGTCGACACCCGGCTTACGATCACGCCAGCAGCGGCCGAGATTACCAGGGCCGGGATCTGCGCCACGAGACCGTCGCCGACGGTCAGTAGCGCGTAATTGGCCGCCGCGCCGCTCAGGTCCATGCCGTGCTGCCAGACGCCGATCAGCAGGCCGCCGATCATGTTGATGAAGAGGATGAGGATCGCGGCGATGGCGTCGCCGCGGACGAACTTGCTGGCGCCGTCCATCGCGCCAAAGAAATCGGCTTCGTGCGTCACCTGCTCGCGCCGGCGGATCGCTTCTTCCTGGTTGATCAGGCCGGCGTTGAGATCGGCATCGATCGCCATCTGTTTGCCGGGCATGCCGTCGAGGATAAACCGTGCGGCGACCTCGGCGATGCGGCCGGAGCCTTTTGTCAAGACGACGAAGTTGATCAGCACGAGGATGGTGAAGACGGCGATGCCGACCGCGAAATCGCCGCCGACGACGAAGGCGCCGAAAGATTCGATGACGCGACCGGCGGCGCTCGTTCCCATGTAGCCGTCAAGCAGGATGACCCGCGCCGCCGCGACGTTCAGCGACAGTCGCATCAACGTGGTGATCAGCAGCAGTGTCGGGAACGACGAGAAATCGGTTGACCGCGCGGTATAGAGCGCGGCCAGCAGCGTCATGAGCGCCAGCGAGATATTGAACGTGAACATGAAGTCGAGAATGAACGGCGGCAATGGCACGACCACCATTGCCAAGATCAGGACGAACGCGGCCGGGCCGGCGAGCGACGGCAAATGCCGTCGCCACGCGACGAGCGCGAGGCCAGTTGCGGCTTTGGCGACCTGTGCGGTCATGATCCGGGACCCAGCGGCCCGCCCAGGACGGTAACGAAGAATGTTTCGAGCTGGCGCAGTAGCCACGGCCCGCCGAGTGCCACGACAACGACGGCCCCGAGGAACTTGGGCACGAAACTCAGCGTCGCCTCATTGATCTGGGTCGCCGCCTGCAAGATGCTGACGGCGATTCCGATCATCATGATCGAGCCGAGGATCGGTCCCGCGACCAGGACAATCGTCTCCAAGGCGCCGTGCCCCGCCGCCGCCATCGTGACTGCGTCGCCCATCAGCGCAACCGCTTCAGCCGTTCGGCCTGGCTAACGACGTCGGTGACCCGGATCCCCATCTTCTCGTCGTTGACGACGACGACCTCGCCGCGCGCGATGAGCACGCCGTTGACGCGTATATCGAGCGGCGCGGTCGCCGGTCGATCGAGTTCGACCAGCGATCCGTGTCCGAGCTGGACGAGGTGCCGCAGCGAGATGTCAGCGCGGCCGACCTCCACCGACATGCGGACCGGTATGTCCATCACCACATCGAAATGCGCCGAATCGACGTTCTGCGCTCTGCCGTTTAGCGGCGTGATAGCGGCGGCCGTGTCGGGACCAACGTCGTTGGACAGCCCTTCGAGATCGGGCAGCGGACTGGGCGTCGCGCTGGCATCCGGCGCCGCCTTGCGCGCCCGTTGCGGGTCAGGCCGATCGATAGGCTCAGATGACTCCACGTTTCGCGGGGCACCGCCGTTGCCGTTTCTGGTGTCCGTGCTCATGCCAATCTCCTGTCATGCGGCAAAACCGCTTGCAGCAGGCTCGGCGTAACATTGAGCTTCGATTCAATGCGTACGGCGGCCTTGCCGCGGTGCCGCCCCCATTTGCCGCGGAATAGCGGCATGTTGTTGACGTTGACGGTGACGGTCTCCGGCAACTCGACCTCGAATACCTCGCCAACATGCATTTTCAGCAGGTCGTTCACGGAGATCTCGATATCGAGCAATTCGACGGCAGCGTGCAGGTTCACGAGCTCCACCCCAACGCGCAGCATCCCAAACCAGCGATCGTCGGCATGCCGATCGGACGCCACACCCGACATCAATTGATCGCGGAGCTGCTCCACCGCGTTGTACGGCAGACAGACGGTGACCCAGCCGCCGCCGCTTTCAATGGTCACGCGGAACGTGCTGACAATCACCAGGTCGCTCGGCGATGCGACGTTGGCGAATTGTGGATTGAACTCGTAGCGTAGGACCTCGGGCTCGAAGGATTGGACCGGCTCCCACGCCGTGACGAATTCGCGCAGCGCGATTGCGACGACGCGGCGCAGTACGCGCTGCTCGACGGCGGTGAATTCGCGGTTGCCGATATTGACCGGGAATTTGCCGGCACCGCCGAAAAAGATCTCGACGATCGAATGCGCCAGCTTGGCGTCGATCGAAATCAGCATCGTGCCATTAAGCGGCTTGGTGCTGACCAGCGCCAGGAAGCTCGGCACTTCGAGCCGGTCGATGAACTCGGCATGCTTGATAAGTTCGACGGCGCCGGGCTTGAGTTCGAGCGCACAGCGCAGTTCGCGGAACAACGCGGTGCGGAAGAAGCGCGCAAAGCGGTCGTTAAGTACGTCGAGTGTCGGCAGACGGCCGCGCACCACGGTGTCCTGTGCCAGCAGGTTGAAGCGGCGCACGCGGCCGATCGGCGACACCCACTCGCCGCTCGGACTGTCGGCGATCCGCGTAACTTGCGCCGCGGTATCGCGGTCGTCGTCGTCCTTGAATTCAGGCATAGACGCTCAATCCTTCGACAGAGGTGGTTCCACCGGTACTAGCTTCGACCCGGCCCGGCACCGCGGCTGCGCGGCGAACCGGAAGTGGCGTGGCGGCCGGACGGCCGTTGCCGCCGCCCGAAACGTCGGCGCCAACCCAGGCGCCCGACAGGTTGAGACCCGCGCCGCTGAGCGAGCCATGCAGCTGCGCCAGGGCGTCGCTGACAGCCTGTTGCACTTGCGGCTGTGGCGAGGCGAACCAGGCGGAAACATCGCGCGATTGGACTTCGACGTGCACAGTCAAGCTGCCGAGATCGGGCGGGCTGAGGTGGACGGTGACCTGGTTGCGGCCGGACGCCACCATCGAGAGAATTTGCGAGCCGAGCGCGCTGCCGAGGGGCTGGCTGGAGCCATCTGACGCAAGGACGCTGACCGCGCCATTGGCGGCGGTTGGTGCCGTCTGGCTTCCGAGCGCCGATGAAAGCGGAACGCTGACAACAATAGCGCCAGGCGATGCGTTGAGACTTCCTGCGCCAGTCACACCAACGGGTGTGGCGCCACCGTTGTCACTCGACGGCGCGCGGTTCGGATCGCGCTCAGCCGTCGTCAGGGCGGCCAAGACGAAGGTCGAAGCCGGCGTGCCGGCTGCGGGTGCAGCGCCCGTCGCGGCGGCTATAGGTTGTTGGTCGAGGCTACCACTTGCCGGTGCGTTAACGCTGCCGCTGGCTGGAGCCGCGCTGGACCTGGCAGCACCCGGCGGCAACGCCGTAGCGATACTCGCTGAAGCCAAGGCAGCCGGACGGCTGACCGTCGCTTGCGCGGGGTCGCGGCCGTCCGGCTCTTGCGAACCGGTCCCATCCTCCGGTCCGACAAGGTCTTGATTGGTTCGTACGTTTGCGGTGTTCACGGGCGCCACCGCTGACTTCGTTGCCAGCAGGCCGGCGGCACCACGCACGCCGGGCGCAGCATTCGCTGCGCCGGCAACCTTCGTGTTGGCGGCGCCGTTGGCCTCTGGTGCGACCAGAGATGCGACAACCGCGGCGGCGGCCTGCGCAGAGGACGCGGAATTGGTGGTGGCAGCCTCGATCGGGCGCTTCTTGCCCGCCCGTCCTGTCGCGTCGTTCACTGTAGCGACAGCGCTGCTGCCGCTTACCGACGCCGCGGCACTGGTCACCGGTCCGCTGCCCGTGGTTGACGTCAGATCGGCGACGAGCGTGGCCGTCGTACCTGACGCCGCGGCCGAATTGGCGGTGTCCTTGGCTTTGTCTTTGCCGTCGCTCCTGCCGTCGGCCTTGCCGTCAGTGACGCCCGGCGCTGGTTGTGTCGGGCCGGCCATGGCCTGTCCCAGCACACCACCAAACGATGCGCCATTGGCCGGCGCGGCGCGCGACGACGAGCCAACGCCGGTAGCCAAGCTGCCGCTTCCCTGTGCTCCCGTTGTGCCGCGTACTGCGTTCGACATGACGCGCCTATGCCACCATGTCCTTGGCATCGGTGCGCAGAATGATCTTGCCTTCCTGCTCGAGCCGCTTGGCGATGGTGATGATTTCCTTTTGCGCGGCTTCGACTTCGGAGACGCGTACCGGCCCCTTGGCCTCGATTTCCTCCTGGAGCGACGCCCCAGCACGTTCCGACATGTTGTGCGTAATCTTTTCACGCAATGCGCCGTCAACCCCTTTGAGGGCAGGCACCAGAAGAGTTTGATTCACTTCCTGTAGCAGGGCTCGAATACTGCGATCGTCGACCCCAAGCAGATCGTGGAAGACGAACATGTTGTCGTAGATGCGCTGCGAAAGGTCGGCGTCCATCGTTTTGATACGATCGAGCACGGATTGCGCCCGGCTTGCCTCGAAGCGGTTGAGAATCTCTGCCGCAGCTTTGATGCCGCCGACGTTCGACAGGCGCACCTGCTGCGATTCACCGGAGAGTTGATCTTCCAGCGCGTCATTGAGCTCGCGCACCGCACTCGGCGGAATGACTTCGAGCGTAGCCAGGCGCGGAATCACTTGCTCAATGACGCCATCGGGCAGCGCCTGCATCACGTCCTGCGCCTGCTCGAGTTCGACATACGCCAGAATCATCGCGATGATCTGCGGATGCTCTTCGCGGATCATTTCAGCGACGACGCGCGGATCTTCCCACTTGACCGCCTCGATACCGGCAGAATCACCGCCGTTCATGATTCGCTCGAGCAGCGCCGACGCACGGTCCGCGCCGAGTGCCCTACCGAGCGCATTGCGCAGATAGTCGGTGACGCCGAGGCCGATCGCAGTCTCGTCACGGATTCGCGCCACGAACTCCGCCATGACATTTTCGACGAGCGTTTTCGGAACCTTGTTGAGGCGCGCAATCGCTCCCGACAGCCGATTCACCTCGCGCGGCGAGAGAAATTTGATGACCTCGGCGGCATCGGCCTCGCCGAGCGCCATCATCAGCACGGCGGCCTTCTCGGCCGGGCTGAGGTTACTCGTTCCGCCTGCTGGTTCCGCCATGGGACAACCATTCCTTGATTACTTGAGCCGTTCGGCCCGGGTCGTTGGCGACGATCCTGCGTACCGCGTCGATATCGGCTTCGAGCATGTTCTGACCGACTGCCGACACGTCGATGCTGGAGGTGGCACCTTCCGCTACGCGAGAGCCTCTGGTGCGCGGCGTTGCGGTCGCGGCCCCGGCATAGGCGAAATCGAGTGGCGCCTGCTGCAAGCGGCGCAGCATCGGCAGGCCGAAGCCGAACAGCGCGAGCAGGCCGGCCAGCGCCAGAATTGCGTTCTGACTGGCGACACGAACCCAGGGCTGGCGCCACCAGGCCTCAGTCACTGCGGCATTCATGGCGCTGTCGAACGGCAGGTCGATCACCGCGACGTCGCGTTTCGCGCCGGAGCCGACCGCGTTGGTGACAAGCGTCTTGATTGCGTCAATCGTCGCGGTCGGGATCGGATGGCCAGTCTGGTTGTTGACCAGCACCGAGACCGCCACGGATTTCAAACGCCACGGCGGGTCTTCGGCATACTCGACCGTGCGATCGATATCGTAATTGACGACGGCGTGCGATTCCCGGCTTTCTGGCTTCGGCGGACTCTTGGATTCGGCGGCGGCCGGCGCCGCACCGTTCGTGGCATTGGCGGCAGCGGCGTTCGCACCCGGCGGATGCAGCGTGATCGTTTGTGACCCGCTGGAGATCGTGAGCGGCGTTTGCGGCGTACCCGGCGGTTGGTTTGAGAGCGCGCCCGGCACACCGCCGCCGACGTTGGCGGCACCGATATGCTCGCGACTGCTATCGTCCTGGCTCAGTGGATGGCTCTGACCGTAGACCACCGAGCTGCGCCGCGTGTGCGAGAAATCGACATCGGCATCGACCGTGACGCGCGCGTTATCCTTGCCGACGAGCGGCGTCAGCAGCCCTTCGATCAGCATTTCATAGCGCTGGTCGATACCGCGAACGATCGCCAACTGCTCGGGCACTTCGCCGCTGACATCGCCGGCGGCATGAGTCAGCATGCGGCCGTCCTGGTCGACGACCGAGACCGCTTCCGGCGCCAGGCCGGGTACGCTGGACGAAACGAGATGCACAATGCCGGCGATCTGCGCGCCCGACAAAGAAACGCCCGGCTCAAGCCGTACCATCACCGAAGCGCTCGGCTTCGGCTGATTCTCCAAAAATGCCGTCCGCCGCGGCACCGCCAAGGTCACCCGCGCCGCGGCCACGCCGTTGACGTCTTCGACCGTCTTGGCGAGATTCGCCTCAAGACCGCGCATGTAATGCGCCTGCTCGACGAACGGGCTGACGCCCAGCGCCTCGTTGTCGAACAACGACCAGACATCACTGTTCTGCTTCGGCATACCTCGCGCGGCAAGCATCAGGCGCGTCCGCCCAGCCAGCGCATCGGGGACCAGGATTTCGGCGCCACC
>DASQHO010000003.1:0-25820 GCA_035632055.1 Allostellaceae bacterium | reverse complement strand
CCGATCCAGCGCATCCTGCCCAGCTTCGGCGGCATCGACATCTCGCCAGTTATCCTGTTGTTGATCCTGTGGTTTATCGAGATGGAGTTGCGGCAGGTCGAGGTCTACGCGTTGATGCACGGTTGACCTGACCTATGGCATTACCGTTTCGTCTTGAGCGCGGCGGCGCGACGCTGACCGTGCGTGTAACGCCAAAAGCCGCGCAAGACCGTGTCCTCGGCTTGAGTGACGGACCCAACGGCGTCGTCTTAAAGCTTGCCGTGCATGCGCCGGCCCATGCCGGCGAGGCCAATGCGGCCCTCCTCACCCTGTTGGCGCGTCATTTCGGCTTGCGCAAAAGCGACTTGCGTATTGCGGCGGGCGCCACCGGACGCCGCAAGCTGGTGCATATCGATGGTGATCCCGCCGCGCTTGCCGCGCGGCTCGAACAAGGATTGAAGTGATGTCGGAAGCTCGATTGATCGACGGCAAGGCCGTCGCCACGCGGTTGCGCGCCACGGTAGCAGCGGCAGCCGCTACGCTGAAAGCGGCGCACGGCGTCGTGCCTGGCCTCGCGGCCGTGCTCGTCGGCGACGACGCGGCCAGTCAGGTCTATGTCAAAAGCAAAACCAAGGCGACCGACGACGCGGGCCTCAAGGGCATCACCCACCGCCTGCCGGCTTCCACCAGCGAGGCCGAGCTGCTGCGCCTCGTGGCGCAACTCAATGCCGACGAGGCGGTTGACGGCATTCTCGTGCAATTGCCGCTCCCGAAACAGATCGACGCGCAGCGGATCATCGAAGCGATCGCGCCGGCCAAGGACGTCGACGGCTTCCATGCCGAGAATGTCGGCCGGTTGTGGAGCGGCGGGAAGGCGCTGGTGCCGTGCACGCCCTACGGCTGCCTGTTGCTGGCGCGCGAGAGCCTGGGCAAGAACCTCGCTGGCGCCGAAGCTGTAATCCTGGGACGCTCGAATATCGTCGGCAAGCCGATGGCGGTGCTACTGCTCGGCGAACACTGTACAGTGACCGTGGCGCATTCGCGCACCCGCGATTTGCCGGCGGTGGCGCGCCGCGCCGATCTGCTGGTGGCAGCCGTCGGCCGGCCGGAGATGGTCCGCGGCGATTGGATCAAACCGGGTGCGACGGTCATCGACGTCGGCATCAATCGTGTCGCGACGCCGGATGGTAAGGGCAAGCTGGTTGGTGACGTCGCCTTCGCCGAAGCACAACGTGTGGCCGGTGCGGTGACGCCGGTGCCCGGCGGCGTCGGACCAATGACCATTGCCTGCCTGCTGCGCAACACCTTGGTCGCCGCCTGCCGCCGGCGCGGATTGCCCGAACCTGCGGTCTAGGCGAGCGCACAAAGCAAAGCCCCCTCGGGAGCGATCCCGAGGGGGCCAGGTCTCAGCGAAAGATCGTCGTCGGGCCGGTTACTGTTCCCAGGCCGGCTTGCCGAGATAGACGCTCGACGGGCTGGTCGCCATACCGGTCAATGCACCGGCGCCGGCACCAATCGCCGCGCCTGCCAGAGGCGCGCCAACCAGCGCTCCGACCACGGCACCACCCGCAGCGCCGATACCGGCACCCGACAGGCCTCGGTCACCCGGTGACGTGCCGCAAGCCGAAAGCAGCATCGCAGCCGCCACCATCAAAACGCCAATACGCGAACCCATGGTTCCATCCCCTTTTTGCTATGGGCGATGGTCCGAACATGGCGACCGATCATGGCAAAAACAAGGATTTCACGCGGTCAATTCGGGGCCGCGGTTCGCGCCATTCGCCTGTTATATCAAATAGATAGGCATAAGCGCCTGAATCGAAGCGAAAACTTCCTGTCGCCGGCACTGGTAACTATTTTTTCGGCCGCAGCCGCGCCCCGAGTCGCAAACGCAATGCGTTCAGCTTGATGAAACCTTCGGCGTCGCGCTGGTCGTAGACCTGATCGGCCTCGAACGTCACATGCGCCAAGCTGTAGAGGCTGTGCGGCGACTTGCGGCCGACCACGCGCGCCGAGCCTTTGTAGAGCTTGAGCCGCACTGTGCCGGCGACGTTTTCCTGGCTCTTGTCGATCAGCGCCTGCAGCATGGTGCGCTCAGGCGAGTACCAGAAGCCGTTGTAAATGAGCTCCGCGTAGCGCGGCATGAGCTCGTCCTTGAGGTGCGCAGCACCACGATCGAGCGTGATGCTCTCAATGCCGCGATGCGCGGCATGCAGGATGGTACCGCCCGGAGTCTCATAGACGCCGCGCGACTTCATGCCGACAAAGCGGTTCTCGACCAGATCGAGCCGGCCAATGCCGTGCTTGCCGCCGAGCTCATTCAGCCGCGTCAGCAGTGCCGCCGGCGACAGTTTCTTGCCGTCGACTGCGACCGGATCGCCCTTGGCGAATTCGATCTCGACATATTCCGGCTGGTCCGGCGCCTTCTCCGGCGCGACAGTCCGGCTATAGACAAATTCTTCCGGCTCGTGCCACGGATCCTCGAGCGCCTTGCCCTCGGCCGAGATGTGCAAAAGATTGGCGTCGGTCGAGAACGGCGCCTCGCCGCGCTTGTCCTTGGCGATCGGAATCTGGTGCCGTTCGGCATATTCGATCAGCTTGGTGCGCGAGTTGAGTTCCCATTCGCGCCACGGCGCGATCACCTTGATGTCGGGCTTGAGCGCGTAATAAGTCAGCTCGAAGCGCACCTGGTCGTTGCCTTTGCCGGTCGCGCCGTGCGCTACGGCGTCAGCGCCGGTGGCCTCGGCGATCTCGATCTGACGCTTGGCGATCAGCGGCCGCGCGATCGAGGTGCCGAGCAGGTATTGACCCTCGTAGAGCGCGTTGGCCCGGAACATCGGAAACACGAAATCGCGCACGAATTCCTCGCGCAGATCCTCGACGAAGATCTGCTTCACGCCCATCAGCTCGGCCTTCTTGCGTGCCGGCGCGAGCTCTTCACCCTGGCCGATGTCGGCGGTGAAGGTCACCACCGCGCAACGATAGGTTTCCTGCAGCCAGCGCAGGATTACGGAGGTGTCGAGCCCGCCCGAATAGGCGAGCACGACCTTCTTGACGGTTTCGCGGGGTTTCTTCGTATCGGTCATGGCGGCGCAGTATCGTGGAGCGCCGCGCGCGCGGCAAGTCTAGCGGCAATCAGCCGCGGGCAATCCAGCCGCCGCCGAGCACGCGATCGCCGTCGTAAGCGACGCAGGCCTGGCCGGGCGCCACGCCGAATGCCGGCTCGTCGAGTATCGCGGTGCCATGATCGCCCTCGAGCTGCAGCGTGGCGGACACCGGCGGCTGTGCGGACCGCAGCTTGACCGCAACGCGGATACCGGCGGCATCCGGCTGCGCCGCCAGCCAGTTGACCCGATCGAGCGGCACGCGCGTGGCGCCCAAGCTTGCGCGTGGTCCGACGACGACGTGCCGCGTCGCCGGTTCGAGCCGCAGCACGTAGAGGGGCTCCTCGCCGGCGACGCCAATGCCCTTGCGCTGGCCGACGGTGAAATGGATGACGCCATCGTGGCGGCCGAGCACCCGGCCCTCCTCGTCGACGACGTCGCCCGGCTCTGCCGCGCCGGGACGCAACTTTTCGATGACGTCGGCGTATCGGCCCGATGGCACGAAGCAGATGTCCTGGCTATCAGGCTTCTGCGCCACGGGCAGAGCGAAACGCGTCGCTAAGGCGCGTGTTTCGTCCTTGCTAAACTCGCCCAGCGGAAACCGCAGGAAATCGAGCTGCGCGCGCGTCGTGCGATAGAGGAAATAGCTTTGGTCGCGGCCGGCATAAGCGGCGCCGTGCAATTCCGGCCCGTCGGCGCCAACGACTCGTCGCGCATAATGACCGGTGGCGAGCGCACCGGCGCCCAGATCACGCGCTACCGCCAGCAGATCGCGGAATTTCACCGTCTCATTGCAACGGACGCACGGCACCGGCGTCGCGCCGGCCAGATAGGAGTCGGCGAAATCGTCGATCACTTCCGCGCGGAAGCGTTTTTCGTAGTCGAGTACGTAATGCGGAATGCCGAGCGTTTCGGCGACCCGCGCCGCGTCGTGGATGTCCTGACCGGCGCAGCAAGCGCCCTTGCGCCCAATCGCCTGGCCGTGATCGTACAGCTGCAGCGTGACGCCGACGACGTCGCAGCCCCGCTCGACCAGCAGCGCCGCCACGGTCGAGCTGTCGACGCCGCCCGACATGGCGACGACGACGCGCGCGCCAGGAGCCAGCGCCGCATCCATCAACTGTTCATCATGTTGCGCGTCACCTGTGGCAGGCGGACGGTGAGACCGTCGAGCTCTTCGGTCATCACGATCTGGCAGCCGAGACGCGACGTCTTGGTCAAGCCGAAGGCAAGATCGAGCATGTCTTCCTCGTCTTCGGTCGCATCCTTCAACAACTCATACCATTCGGGCTCGACGATGATGTGACAGGTCGAGCACGCAAGCGAGCCTTCGCACGCACCCTCGATGTCGATATCGTTGCGGTGGGCGATTTCGAGCACGGATAAGCCAATCGGCGCGTCCACCGTCTTGCGCGTGCCGTCAGGTTCGATAAACGTCATCTTGGGCATTCAATCCAATCCATTAATCAAGGCGGCGGCGAGGTTATACCAAGCGTCGGCGACAAATCTTCGGCTATCCGCGCCGCACCCATGGCCGCCGCGTCCGGGCCGGCATCACGACCCACCGCTGCGGATTGCGCCACCACACGCAGGACGGCCAATCCAGCGGCCTTGGCTGCCGTTTCGAGCGCCGCGCTATCGCGTCCATCGGGGGTCGCAATCACCGCGTGAGTTACCGGCCGGGCCAATTGCTTCTCCGCTCGCGTCCGCAGCGCCAGCAGCACCGCATCGGGTGCCTGCCCCGCCGTCGCTAGCCGCCGTTCACCATCCGCGCCCGGCAGAATCTCGGCGTTGCCGCCGAGCGCGATCGCGACGGCCGCCGATCCCGCGGCCAAGTCGATGCCGACCGCAGCGCCCGGCCCATCGGCCGAATGCGGAGCGCCTTCGGGCTCCTCGATCTGAAACAGCTTCATCGCCGCGCGGGAGAACTCAGATGTGGAACGATTCGCCGCAACCGCACCGGCCTTTTTCATTGGGATTGCGGAAGGTGAAGCCCGACTGCAGCTTGTCCTCGACGTAATCCATCTCGGTGCCGATGATGAACATGGTCGCCTTTGGATCGATCAGGATGGTGACGCCCTTGTCCTGCACCACCTCGTCCAGCCTGCCCTTCTCGTCGGCGTATTCGAGCGTATAGGTCAGGCCCGAACAGCCGCGGGCGCGCACGCCGATGCGGATGCCGGCGGACGGCTTGCCGCGCTGCGCCAGCAGCGCCTGAATGCGCTTGGCGGCCGCGTCGGTCATCGTCATTGCCTGTCTCAGAGCCATGCGAATCTCCAACCCTTATGTAATGCCGGCGGCTTCGCTTGTCATCCGGTCGCCGGAGCGCAGCCGCAGGACTGCAGCCGCCAGCGTATCGACGGCGAAATCGACTTCGGTCGCAGTGGTAAAGCGGCCGAGGCCAATACGCAGGGACGCCGCGGCCAGCGCGTCGCCGAGACCGAGCGCGCGCAGTACGTAGGACGGCTCGACCTCGGCGGCGGTGCACGCGGAACCGGTCGATAACGCCAAGCCCGGACAGGCGGCAATCAGGTCGATTGCCTTGAGGCCGGGGAAGCTCAAATTGAGGTTGCCGGGCAGGCGCCGTTCCGGATGGCCGTTGAGCACCACATCAGGCACCTTGGCGCGTAGGCCGCTCAGGAACCGTGCCCGGAGCGCCAGCAAGCGCTGCGCCTCGCCTGCCATCTCGGCCTTGGCCAGGACCGCGGCCTCGCCGAGGCCGACGATCAGCGGCACCGGCAGCGTGCCCGAACGCATGCCTCGCTCCTGGCCACCGCCGTCGAACAACGGCTCGATGCGCGCCCGCGGCCGGCGGCGCAGATAGAGCGCGCCGACGCCCTTGGGACCGTAGAATTTGTGGCCGGAGATCGACATCAGGTCGACGCCGAGTTCGCCAACATCGAGCGCGATCTTGCCAACCGCCTGCGCCGCATCGGTGTGGAACAGCGCGCCTTTGGCATGCGCCAGCGCAGCGATCGCCTTGATCGGCTGTATAACGCCGATCTCGTTGTGCGCCGCCATCACCGAGACGATGGCCGTCTGGTCGTCGATCGCCCGCGCGAGCACATCGAGATCGGCCAACCCGTCGCGGCCAACGGGCAGGATGGCGACGCGGAAGCCGTCGCGCTCGAGCGCCTTGGCGCTTTCGAGCACACATTTATGCTCGGTTGCGAGCGTCACGACGCCGTCCTTGCCGAACTGGCGGTGAAAACGTGCGGCGCCCTTGACCGCCATGTTGTTGGCCTCGGTCGCGCCCGAGGTGAAGACGAGCTCGCGAGGATCGGCGCCGATCAGATCGACGACCTGCGCACGCGCCTGTTCGACCGCCTGTTCGGCCTCGCGGCCGTATGCGTGCGTGAGCGAATGCGGGTTGCCGATCTTCTCGCTGAACCACGGCAGCATCGCGGCCACGACACGCGGATCGCACGGCGTCGTCGCATGATTGTCGAGATAGACCGGCACCGTGTTGGGCCGGCGGGCAATGGCGGCGGTCATGCGGCTGATACTCGCGTCCGCGCGTAAAGCGCACCCCACGCGTCCACAAGGTGGTCGATCTCGGCTTCGGTCGTGCTCCAGCCCAGACTGATGCGGATAGCGCATTCGGCATCGCGCTCCGGTACGCCCATGGCGTCAAGCACGTGGCTGCGGCGCACCTTGCCCGACGAGCAAGCGGCGCCCGCGCTGACCATGACGCCTGCGAGATCGAGGGCCATGACCTGGGTCGCAGCCGGCACGCCCGGCATCGAGATGCAGATCGTATTCGGCAGGCGGGGCGCCGCAGCGGCGTAAACCACGGCATCCGGCGAAATCGCCGACAGCCGTGCTTCGGCCTGTGCACGCAGTGCCGCGACCGCGTCCCATTCCTTGGTGCCCGCGATTGCAGCGCGCGCTGCCGCGCCGAAGCCGGCGATGCCGGGCAGATTTTCGGTACCGGCGCGCCGGTTGCGTTCCTGGCCGCCGCCGCGGATCAGCGGCACGATTTCGAGGCCGCCGGCGGCGACGAGGGCTCCGATACCCATAGGCCCACCGAGCTTATGTGCCGACAGCGTCATCAGATCGCAGTTGAGCCGCCCCATGTCGATCGGTTGCCGGCCCGCGACCTGGACAGCGTCGCAGTGGATCAGTGCGCGATGCTGACGGGCGATATCCGCCGCCTCGGCAATCGGCTGAATGGCGCCAGTTTCGTTGTTCGCGAACATGAGCGACACAAGTGCCGGCCTAGAATCGGCAGCGAGCAGTCTTTCCAACGCCTTCAGGTCGACAAGGCCATTGCGTGTCGCCGGTACCCGCTCCGCTTCCGGGGCGTTGGCAAGGACGGAATCGTGCTCAAGCGCCGACGTCAAGACACGCCGGGCAGGAAAGGCTTGCAGGACCAGCGCGTTGGCTTCGGTGCCACCCGACGTGAATACAACGTCCTCGGCATGCGCACCGACCAGTGCCGCAACATTCGCGCGCGCGGCCTCCAGCAACTTCCGCGCGGCGCGCCCAGCGCGGTGGACCGACGAGGCGTTGCCGATTGTCGCCAAGGCCTGCGCCACTGCCGCCGCGGCCTCGGGCCGCACGGGCGCGGTCGCATTCCAATCGAGATAGGACAAACGGGCGTTCACGGCGAAACCTGGGGCGCTATTGCGCGGCGATGGTCGGCGCGGTTTCCGCCGCTTCCTGATCGGCGCGTTCGCGGTGCAGGGCGCCGCTGCGTCCCAAGAGCCGGTTGGCGACGACGTCTGCGAGCGTGACGGAGCTCAGATAGAGCCGGATCTGGTTGCCGAGTTCCTCCCACAGATCGTGCGTCAGGCAGCGGCTCTGATTGCCGCTGCAGCCAATCGGCGCGCCAGGCGTACAGCGCGTCGTGCGGATCGGCTCGTCAACCGCGAGAATGATGTCCGAGATACGGGTGCCATCGGCGCCGCGCGCCAACAGATAGCCACCACCCGGGCCGCGCACGCTCTTGACCAGACCGGCGGTGCGCAGCTTGGCAAAGAGTTGCTCCAGATACGACAGCGAAATCAACTGCCGCTCGGCGATCTCGGCCAGGGTAATCGGCGTGCCTTGCGCGTGCTTGGCGATATCGACCAACGCCATCACCGCATAACGTCCTTTGGTGCTAAGCCTCATATCAGTTCTCCACGCCCACTAAATCCGCCGGCTGGGACGGGCCGCGCGCGCTTCGGCCGGCACCTCTTCGGCGGGAAACTCGGCCTTGCGCTCGATCTCGACCAGGCGCTGCTTGAGATAGGCGACTTCGTCCATCAGGCTGGCGACACACCGCGCAATCGGATCGGGCAGGTCTTCGCACGGCGTCCCATAGGGGAGAAATTCCTTGCGCGTTTCGTGGCTGACACCGATCGGCCGCGCGGGAATGCCGGCCACCGATTCCCCTGGCGCGACTGCATGCAGCACAACGGCATTGGCACCAACCCGCGCGCCGGTACCCACCGTGAATCCGCCCAGGATCTTGGCGCCAGCGCCGACGATGACGCCATTTTCGAGCGTCGGGTGACGCTTACCGCGGCTGACAGTCGTGCCGCCGAGTGTCACACCCTGATAAAGCGTAACATCGTCGCCGATCTCGGTCGTCTCGCCGATGACCACCCCGGCGCCGTGATCGATAAACAGGCGGCGACCGATTGTCGCTGCCGGGTGAATTTCGATCAGCGTCAGCATACGGGCCAGATTCGAAACAAAGCGCGCCAGTACGAGCAACCCGTGCCGCCAGAGCCAATTGGCAAGGCGATGGAATACGACAGCATGAAAGCCGGGATAGGCGAGCACGATCTCGAGGCGCGAGCGCGCCGCCGGATCGAGCCGCAGGATCGTGTCGATTTCCTCGCGCAAAGCCTTCAACATTTTGGGCTCCGGTTGATATATGATCCGCACGCCTGCGGCGGAATGACGGCGGAAAACCCGCAGTCGCGCCTTGCTGGGCGTGGGGCCGAGACTATATCTATCCCGAGTAGAATGGTCAACTTCTTGGCCGTTTTTGTCGGTGTGTCGCAACGAATATGTGGTTTCAATCCCGAGTTTGCTACTGGGTTAAAGCTTCATCATGCCTGAATTGGTTCTGACCGGCCCGGCGGGCCGGCTCGAGGCGCGCTATCACCCGTCGCGGGTCGAAAACGCACCGCTGGCGCTGATCCTCCACCCGCATCCGCAGCATGGCGGCACGATGCACAACAAGGTGGTCTACACCCTGTTTCATGCCTTCGCACGACAGGGGTTTGCGGCACTGCGGTTCAATTTCCGCGGTGTCGGCAAGAGCCAAGGCAGCTACGGCAATGGCGAAGGCGAACTGGCGGACGCGGCAGCTGCACTCGATTGGTTTCAAAACAACAATCCCGATGCGGAACAATGCTGGATCGCCGGTTTTTCGTTTGGCGCGTGGATCGCGTTGCAGCTGCTGGCGCGGCGACCGGAATCGGACGCCTTCGTTGCCGTGGCGCCGCCGGTCAATCTGGTCGACTTCAACTTCCTGACGCGACCGCCAGCGGCGGGTCTCATCGTCCAGGGCGACAAGGACCAGATCGTTGCACCCGAAGGCGTGAAGGACCTCGCGCAGCGCCTGCAGAAGCAGCGATCGCTCAAGGTCGAATATCGCCAGATCGCGGGCGCCGATCATTTCTTCACCGACCGCCTCGATACTTTATCGGAGACCGTCGAAGGTTATATCGCCGCGCGCCTACGCACGGCGCGGGCCACCGCCAAGGTCTGACGTGCCCTTCACCCCGCGAAGGGGTCGTGCATCAAGATGGTGTCTTCGCGTTCCGGGCTGGTCGACAGCAGCGCCACCGGCGCACCGACGAGTTCCTCGATCCGGCGGATGTATTTGATCGCCACTGCCGGCAGGTCGGCCCAGCGACGGGCGCCGCGCGTACTCTCACTCCAGCCCTCGATCGTCTCGTAGACCGGCTCGACCGCCGCCTGCTGGCTCGTACCGGCCGGCAGATAATCGAGAATCTCGCCTTCCAGCCGGTAACCGGTGCACACCTTGATCTCTTTGAATCCATCGAGCACGTCGAGCTTGGTGAGCGCGAGGCCGTCGACGCCTGCGGTCTTGACCGCTTGCCGGACCATGACTGCGTCGAACCAGCCGCAGCGGCGCTTGCGGCCGGTGACGACACCGAATTCGCGGCCGCGCTCGCCGAGCGTCTGGCCGATCTTGTCGGTGAGTTCGGTCGGAAACGGCCCGCTGCCGACGCGCGTCGTGTACGCCTTGGTGATGCCAAGGACATAGCCGATCGCCGCGTGGCCCGTGCCGGCGCCGGACGCCGCCTCGCCCGGATGGGTATGCGATGACGTCACAT
This sequence comes from Allostellaceae bacterium, assembly GCA_035632055.1. GTDB lineage: Bacteria > Pseudomonadota > Alphaproteobacteria > ATCC43930 > CGMCC-115725 > REEB95. Next base: position 15,436 of record DASQHO010000003.1, on the reverse strand, counting down.
AAGGATAGGTGCCATGGTCGACGTCGAGCATCACGCCCTGAGCGCCTTCAAACAGGATGCGCTTGTTGGCACGGCGCGCTTCGTCGAGCCGCTGCCATACGCGGTCGGCATAGGGCAGGACCTTGGGCGCGATCTGGAGCAACGAATTGAGCAGCGGCTCGCGCTCGACCTCAGGCGCGCCAAGGCCGCGCAGCAGCGCGTTGTGGTGCAGTAGCAAGGCATCGAGTTTGGTCGGCAAAGTCGCCGGATCGGCGAGATCGCACAGCCGCAGCGCCCGGCGGCCGACCTTGTCCTCATAGGCCGGGCCGATACCGCGGCCAGTGGTGCCGATTTTGTAAGCGCCGCGCGCCTCTTCGCGCGCACGGTCGAGCTGCCCGTGTGACGGCAGGATCAGCGTCGCATTCTCGGCAACGCGCAAGCTTGCCGGCGTGACGGTGACGCCCTTGGCCGCGATGTTCTCTATTTCCTTGATGAGCGCCCAGGGATCGACCACGACACCATTACCGATGATCGACAGTTTGCCGGGACGCGCCACGCCCGACGGCAGCAGGCTGAGCCGATATTCGACGTTGCCGATGACCAGCGTGTGGCCGGCATTGTGGCCACCCTGAAAACGCACCACGACGTCGGCGCGCTCGCTTAGCCAATCGACGATCTTCCCTTTACCCTCGTCGCCCCATTGAGCGCCGATGACTGCAACATTGGCCATGAATTGATCTCCGGCGCCCTAGGTCAGTGCGACGATCTTGCCGCCATCGAGGAGATGGCCGCAATTCAGTCGTTTCGCCTCGTCGCGTGGATCGCGCACCGCAGCGAGGCCCGCGACCGTGATCCAACCTTCGGCGCGCAGGCGCTTGGCAGCGGCGCTTTCGGCATCGAACGGTACGTAGATCCGGCGCGGCGTTGGCGGCGTCGGCAGCGCCTGCAGGATCGTGTCCGTGTAAAGTGTGAAGCCAGTGGCGTCTTCGCCGGCGCCGTCGCCGGTGCGGTAACGGCCACCTCGGCCGAGCTCGCCGCGCACGGACTTGGCGAAGACCGTGAAGCTGACGCCTGTATGGTATTCGAAACCACGGTTCTCGACCGGATCGACGGTCATGACCAAGCCGGGATCGGCGCGTTTCACCCGCGCGATGACGTCGCCGAGGCGCGCGCGTTCTGTAGCCGCGGCTTTGGGCAGATCGAGCGTCGATAATTTCGCCAGCGAATTCTCCGCCGCGCCAGCAGCTTTGAGGAGCTTGCCGAGCAATGCGGCAGCCCCGCCGCCGGCCTTACGCAAAGCGGCGGCGTCCTTGTGGTCGAGCGCGCGGCGCACGGCGTCAACTTGTTCCGGCGGGAGTTTGGCGGCGTGGCAAATCGCCGGCACCAGCGTCGGCAACGTCAGATCAACTGAAAGTCCCTGCACGCCGAGCCCACCGAGGGCCTCGGCCGCCAACAAGATCACTTCAACGTCGGCGCCGACTTCGGATGGACCGATAAATTCGGCGCCCACCTGACCGACCTGGCGCTCGGGCCGGAGTTGGCTCCCGTTGACGCGCAGAACTTGGCCGGCATAGCAAAGCCGTAGCGGCCGCGCCGCTTTCTTGAGTCGGCTGGCGGCAATGCGTGCGACCTGCGGCGTCATGTCGGCCCGCACACCGATCATCCGCCGTGACACCGGATCCATCATGCGGAATGTGTCTTTGGCCATTGCGGCGCCGGCGCCAGACAGCAGATTGTCCTCGAACTCGGCGAGTGGAGGTTTAACGCGCTCGTAGCCATGGCTCGCCAACGCCGCCATTAGCCGCGATACCACGTCAGCCTCGATGCCGGCATCCGGCGGAAGCAGATCGCGCAAGCCTTCAGGCAGCAGCGCCTTGTGGAGCGTCTCGTTCACGGGGGCCGACATAGCGGTTTTGGCGTGCGGCGGCAACCATCCTGCAGCAGGTTTGGCACCCCTTTGCAGCCTAGAAATGCAGCTCTTTCGCCTGAACGACGTTGTCGATGGCGCGGACCTTGGCAAGCAGCGAGTCGCCGAGCGGCTGATCGACCTGGATGAGGCAAATGGCATCCTGACCGGGTGCTGAACGGCCGAGATGGAAGGTCGCAATGTTGATCGCCGCCTCGCCCAGTGTCCTGCCAAGATTGCCGATGAAGCCCGGCTTGTCGTGGTTGCGGACGAACAGCATATGCGAGCCGAGCTCCGCCTCGAGCGCAATGCCTTCGACATCGACGATGCGCGGCCGGTCACCACCAAATAGGGTGCCGGCGACGCGGCGCGCGCCATTCGCGCCTTGCACGGTGATGCGGATTAAAGTCTGGAAATCGCTCGGCTCGGTGCTGCGCGTTTCGGCGATCGCAATGCCGCGCTCTTTGCACACCACCGGCACGTTGACCATATTAACCGAATCGAGCTGCGGCGCGAGCAGTGCGGCGAGCGCAATCGCGGTCAGCGGCTTGACGTTGAGCTCGGCCGCGTGGCCTTCATATTCGATGGCGATGCTTTTGAGTCCAGCGTCGGTGAGCTGGCCGGCAAACGAGCCGAGCTGCTCGACGAGTTTGATATAGGGCTTGAGGCGCGCCGCCTCCTCGGCCGAGAGCGACGGCATGTTGAGCGCATTGGTCACCGCGCCGGAGACGAGATAATCCGCCATTTGTTCGGCGATTTGTAACGCGACATTCTCCTGCGCTTCGGTCGTCGACGCGCCGAGATGCGGCGTGGCGACGACGTTCGGATGTCCGAATAGCAGGTTCTCCTTGGCCGGCTCGACCGGAAACACGTCGATGGCCGCGCCGGCAACCTGGCCCGAATCGAGCGCCGCCTTCAGATCCGCCTCGACAACGAGGCCCCCGCGGGCGCAGTTGATCAGGCGTACGCCCTTCTTGGTCTTCGCCAACGCCGTGGCGTCGATGATATTGCGCGTTGCGTCGGTCAGCGGCGTGTGCAGCGTGACGAAATCCGCCCGCGCCAACAGCTCATCGAGCTCGACCTTCTCGACGCCGAGCGCGATAGCACGTTCGGGAGACAAGAATGGATCGTAGGCGACGACCTTCATTTTAAGGCCGACGGCGCGGTCGGCAACCACCGATCCGACGTTGCCGCAGCCGACGACGCCGAGCGTCTTGCCGGTGAGTTCGACGCCCATGAACTTGGATTTCTCCCATTTGCCGGCCTGCGTCGAGCGGTCGGCGGCTGGCAGTTGCCGCGCCAGCGCCAGCATCAGCGCGATGGCGTGCTCGGCCGTTGTGATGGAATTGCCGTAGGGCGTATTCATCACCACGATGCCACGCTGCGTGGCCGCTGGCACGTCGATATTGTCGACGCCAATGCCGGCGCGGCCAATTACCCTCAGCTTCTTTGCCGCTTCGATTACCGGCCTGGTGACCTTTGTGGCCGAGCGCACGGCGAGGCCATCGAAGTCGCTAATGATTCGCTTGAGCTCGTCTGGCGCCAGCTTGGTGTTGACCACAGTCTCGACGCCGCGTTCGTTGAAGACGGCAACGGCACGCGGGCTCAACTCGTCGGAAATCAAGACCTTGGCCATGGTGGCGCTCTGCTGTCAGGCTGCGGCGGCGCGGCGGATTTCAGCAAACGCCCAGTCGAGCCACGGCAGGAGCGCCTCGACGTCACGTGTCTCGACGGTCGCGCCGCACCAGATGCGTAAACCGGGGGGCGCATCGCGATGACCGGCGATGTCGAAGGCCACGCTCTCGGCGTCGAGCAACGCCTCGATCCGCTTCACCTGGGCGCGTTGGGCGTCTGGCGCCAGGTGCAAGAACCAGTCGTCCACCACCTTGAGGCAGACCGAGGTGCAGGAACGGATCTTGGGATCGTCGACCAGGAATGCGATCCACTTCGATTTCGCCACCCACCGGTCAATCGCTGCGAGATTGCGTTCTGCGCGTGCCTTGAGCGCCGGAAAGCCGCCGATAGATTCCGCCCATTTGAGTCCGTCGATCGCATCTTCGACCGCCAGCATCGACGGCGTATTGATGGTCTCTTCCTGGAAGACGTTTTCGGCGAACTTGCCCTTCGCGGTCAGGCGAAAAATCTTGGGCAGGGGCCAGGCAGGCTTGTAGGTCTCGAGGCGCTCGACCGCGCGTGGTGATAGCGCGAGCATGCCATGCGCCGCCTCGCCGCCGAGAACTTTCTGCCAAGACCAAGTGACGACATCGAGCTTCGGCCACGGTAAATCCATCGCGAAGACAGCGGACGTCGCGTCGCAGATTGTTAGGCCTTTGCGGTCGGCCTTGATCCAGTCACCGTTCGGGATTCGCGCACCGGATGTCGTGCCGTTCCATGGAAAGATCACGTCGCGGTCGGTATCGACCTTAGCAAGATCGGGGATCGTGCCGTAGGGCGCGCGCATCACGCGCAGATCGGCGAGCTTCAGCTGTTTCTCGACGTCGGTCGCCCAACCTTCGCCGAACACCTCCCACGCCAGCAGATCGACGCCGCGGGCGCCGAGCAGAGACCACATCGCCATCTCGACCGCGCCGGTGTCCGAGGCGGGCACGATGCCAAGGCGATAGTCCTGGGGAACGCTGAGCAGGCGGCGCGAACGGTCCACCACCTCTTTCAGCTTGGCTTTGCCCGGCTTCGAGCGATGCGAGCGGCCGAACAGGCCGGCCGACAAAGCAGACAGGCTCCAGCCTGGGCGCTTGGCGCACGGACCCGATGAAAATGACGGATTGGCAGGCCGAGAGTTCGGCTTCATCGACCTATTCCTTCCAGAATAGCTGCGCTCCGTTGGGGGAGCGTGTCCCGCCGATGAACCTATGGGAGCGGCAGTGATGCGTCAACTTAAGTTGCTCAACGGGACGGCATACGCCGATGCGCCCGAGTGCTAGCATTGCAATACAAAGGGCGATGCCGTCGCACCGGGGGAGAGCCGATGATCTTCCGGCAACTGTTCGACAGCGAATCAAGCACCTATACTTACGTGCTCGCATCGCGGCACGGCGGTGAGGCGTTGATCATCGATCCGGTGCTCGATCGCGTCGAGCGGTACCTCCAGCTATTGCAGGAGCTCGACGTCAACCTCGTCAAGGCAATCGACACGCACCTCCATGCCGACCACATAAGCGGCATCGGCGCGCTGCGCGACCGCACGCATTGCGTCACCGTCATGGGCCAGGAAACGCAGGCCGACGTGGTCTCAATTCGGGTTGCGGACGGCGACAGCGTCGACATCGAGGGGTTAAGCCTGACCGCGATCCACACTCCCGGCCACACGCCGGATTCCTATTGCTTCCTCGCGGGCGACCGCGTCTTCACCGGTGACACGTTGCTCATCCGCGGCACCGGCCGCACCGATTTCCAGGGCGGCGACGCTCGCGCCCAATACAATTCGATCTTCAATAAGCTGCTTAAGCTGCCCGATGAGACGCTGGTCTATCCGGCGCATGACTACAAGGGCGAGATGGTTTCGACCGTCGGCGAAGAACGCGCCTTCAACCCACGCCTCAAGGCTCGTTCGGCCGAGGAATACGCGGCAATCATGGCCGAGTTAAAGCTCGCAAATCCCAAGATGATGGACGTGGCGGTCCCCAGAAACGTGCACGTTGGTCTGGCGCAAGAAAAGCTGCTCGCCGAAGGCTTCGGTATTTTGGCGAAGGATGCCCTGGCGCTGCCTAAACGGCCCAGCATCGTGTTGGTCGATCTGCGCGAAACGCGTGAACGTCGGCAGCATGGTGCAATCCCCGGAGCATTGCATGCGCCGTATCGCGATTTGGCAGCAAATATCAATCCGGGCGGCGTGCTGTTCGAGCTCTCGCAGGCGACCGGGCGCGATCTGGTATTCTATTGCGCTTTTGGCGAGCGCTCGGCGATGGCAGTACAGGCCGCGCATTCGGCCGGCCTGTCGCGAGCAAGCCACATTCACGGCGGCATCGACGCCTGGAAGAAGGCCGGCGGATCAACGGTTGAATGCCGTTAGGCCGGGCGGCGGCGTAGCAGGTGCATTGAGTTGAATGTCAGCACCGCGTCGCCGTTCTGATTCAGATAGCGGTAGGCGGCGCGCATGATGCCGCGATCGGGCTTCGACTGCGACGGGCGGCTTTCGGTGACCTCCATCTCGACGCACAGCGTATCGCCCGGCCGCACCGGCTTGAGCCAGCGCAGCTCATCGAACCCGGGCGATCCCATGCTGCACGCGGCGAAGACGCCGGTGTCCCAGATCAAGCGAAAGCCGAGCGCGAGCGTCTGGAAACCGCTGGCGATGAGGCCGCCGAAATGTGTCCGTTGTGCCGCCGCTGGATCGATATGGAACAGCTGTGGATCGTAGACCTTGGCGAATTCGACGATCATCGCTTCTGTGACGGTCTTGGTCGCGGTCGTGAATTTGTCGCCGACCTTGAAATCGTCGAAATAGCGTTCTGCCATCGCCCTCCCCCTGTCGACGCGCGCGGCAATTTAGCTCAGCCCCGAGCGATGGTGAATGCACGTTCCGAGCGGGCCAGGCCAATGTGCGGGTAATAACTCATCGCCTTGGGTGCCGAGAGCAGGATTAAGGTTGTATCGAGACCGGCGATGGCGTGCGTTCGGCCGATTAATTCCTTGCCGATGCCGCGCCGCTGAAAGTCCGTATCGACCGCAAGGTCCGAGAGATAGCAGCAATAGGCGAAATCGGTGAGCGAGCGCGCGACGCCGACCAGCAGGCCCTTGGCGTTGCGCGCGCAAAGCCGGATATCGGCCTGTGCCAGCATACGCGCGATGCGGTCGCGATCGTCGACCGGCCGCCGTTCGGCCAAAGTCGAGCGCCGCAGAACGTCGATGAATTCATCGACGCCGAGGGCGGGTTCGTCGGCGTAGGCGATGGCGTCGGACATGATTTCCTTTCGTCTTGCGTTGCGGGAGCGGCGCGTGACTCATCGGTCCGCGGCCGCGGCCCAATCCCGGTGCGTTGCGGATCGCCTGCTGCACAAAAGCGTGCGCGCGCTCGACCGCCCGCCGGAGCGTCAAGCCTTGCGCCAGACCAACGGCGATAGCCGAAGCATAGGTACAGCCGGTGCCATGGGTTGCACGCGTCGTCTGACGCGCCGCCCGCAATGTGAAGCTTTCGCGTGCAGTCATGACCAGATCAGTCAGCACCTTGCCTGGCAAATGGCCGCCTTTCACGATCACTGCGTGCGCCCCGAGACGAAGCAACGCATCGGCGGCGCGGCGCATGCCATCGAGATCGGCGACCGTCAGACCGGTGAGCATGGCCGCCTCGGGCATATTCGGCGTCACCACTGCGGCACGCGCGATCAGGCGGCGTTTCAGCCGTTCGACGCCGGGCTCATCGAGTAGCACGGTGCCACTGGTAGAGGCGATCACCGGATCGATGACCAGCGGCACATCCGGTGCCATCGCTTCGAGCGCATCGGCCACGGTTTCGACCACCGCGGCATCGACCAGCATGCCCGTCTTGATCGCATCGGCGCCAATATCGGACAGCGCGGCTTCGATCTGCCGACGGACGAAATCGGGTCCCACCGCCAATACGCCGGCAACGCCCAGCGTATTCTGTGCAGTAAGCGCCGTAATGGCCGTAGTGGCGTAGCCGCCCAACGCCGAGATGGTCTTGAGATCGGCCTGGATGCCCGCGCCGGCAGAGGAATCCGAGCCGGCAACGATGAGCACGCGGCCGGTCATTCGGCCGCGCTTTCCTCCGCGCGTCCTGCCGCGATTACGGCCGCAGCCACGCTGTCGACGATCTCCGTCACCAGCGCCTGGTCCTCGCCTTCGGCCATGATACGGATCAGCGGCTCGGTGCCGGACTTGCGCACCAGCAGCCGGCCGGCTTTGCCGAGACGTCGCTCACCGGCGGCAACCGCCGCCTTGACCGCGCGACCATCAAGCAAATTGGCGCCATTCACGCGCACATTCCGCAACAATTGCGGAATCGGTTCGAAGACCTTGCAGACCTGGCTTGCCGGCGCACCGGTTTCGACCACAGCCGCCAGAACTTGGAGCGCGGCAATCAGACCGTCGCCGGTCGTGGAGTAATCGCCCAAAATAATATGGCCAGATTGCTCGCCGCCGAGATTGCTGCCGATACTGCGCATAGTTTCGACGACGTAGCGATCGCCAACCTGCGTGCGTGTCACGGCGACACCCTTGCCGGTGAGATGGCGTTCGAAGCCGAGGTTCGACATCACGGTGGCAACGAGGCCGGATTTCGCCAGCCGGCTGGCGGTGTGCCAGTTGAGCGCGATCAGGGCCATGAGTTGGTCGCCGTCGAGAATACGGCCATGCTCGTCGGCCATGATCAGGCGGTCGGCGTCGCCGTCGAGCGCGATGCCGAGATTGGCCCCATGCGAAACCACGGCTTCCTGCATGGTTTCGGGCGCAGTCGTGCCGCAATTCCGGTTGATATTGACGCCGTCGGGCGCGACGGCAATCGGCACGACTTCAGCGCCGAGTTCCCACAACACCGTCGGCGCAACCTTGTAGGCGGCGCCATTGGCGCAATCGACCACGACCTTGAGTCCGTCGAGCCGCAAGCGCTTGGGGAACGTGTTCTTGACGAATTCGATATAGCGGCCGCCGGCGTCATCCAGGCGCTTGGCGCGGCCCAGGCCCTTGGAAGTTGCGCGATGCTCGGCCGCACGATCGAACGCCACTTCGATCTGGGCCTCGATCTCATCGGAAAGCTTGAAGCCGTCGGGACCGAACAACTTGATGCCGTTGTCCTCGAAGGGATTGTGCGAGGCCGAGATCATGACGCCGAGATCGGCGCGCAAGGATCGCGTCAGCATCGCAATCGCCGGTGTTGGCAGAGGTCCGACGAGCACGACGTCCATTCCCATGGCGATGAAGCCCGAGGTCAATGCCGGCTCGATCAGGTAGCCGGACAGCCGCGTATCCTTGCCGATGACCGCGAGATGGCGGTGATCGCCCCGGCGCAACACGAACGCCGCCGCCATCGCGACCTTGAGCGCGATGTCGGCCGTCATCGGCTCGCGATTTGCAGTGCCGCGGATGCCGTCGGTACCGAACAGCTTGCGCGTCGTCGGCTTCACCATACCCCCTGAAGCGCGGCCGGCTTCAGCCGCCCGGCTGCGGCTCCGGCTCGATGCCGCCGGCCGGCTTGTCGCGGCCTGCGGGCGGCACGGACGGGCGCCGTCCCGGCGCCGGCTTGGCCGGCTCTTCGAGCGCCGGGCCGGTGTCGCGCACGATCTTCTCGCCGCGAATTATACGGCGGATCTCATCGGCGGTAAGCGTCTCGAACTCGAGCAAGCCTTTGGCGACAGCGTGCAACTCGTCGATATGGCTCGTGAGCGTGTCGCGCGCGCGCTTTTCGCCCTCTTCGACGATGCGGCGAATCTCCTCGTCGATGACCTTGGCCGTCGCGTCGGAGATGTTCTTGCGCTGCGTCACCGAATGGCCGAGGAAGACCTCTTCTTCGTTGTCGCTATAGCGCAACGGGCCGAGCTTGTCGCTGAAGCCGAACTCCGTGACCATGCGCCGCGCCAGACTGGTCGCGCGCCGAATGTCGTCGGCGGCGCCGGTAGTGACCTTCTCGGGGCCGAAGATGAGCTCTTCCGCGACGCGACCGCCGAACAGGCTGGTGACCATCGCCTCGAGCTCCTTGCGCGACTGGCTGTATTTGTCGCGTTCCGGCAGATACATGGTGATGCCGAGCGCCCGGCCGCGCGGAATGATCGTCACCTTGTGCAGCGGCTCATGGCCTTCAGTGTAAAGCATGACCAGCGCGTGGCCGCCTTCGTGATAGGCGGTGAGCTTCTTCTCATCCTCGGTCATGACCATGGAACGCCGTTCGGCGCCCATCATAACCTTGTCCTTGGCCTGCTCGAATTCGGCCATGGTAACCGAGCGCTTGCCCTTGCGCGCTGCCATCAGCGCCGCCTCGTTGACGAGATTTGCGAGATCGGCGCCCGAGAAGCCGGGCGTGCCGCGGGCGATGATGCGCGGGTCGACGTCCGACGCCAGCGGCACCTTGCGCATATGGACCTTGAGGATTTTCTCGCGGCCGACCACGTCTGGATTCGGCACGACGACCTGACGGTCGAAGCGGCCGGGACGCAGCAGCGCCGGGTCGAGCACATCCGGACGATTGGTCGCGGCGATCAAAATCACCCCTTCGTTCGCCTCGAAACCGTCCATCTCGACCAGCAACTGATTGAGTGTCTGCTCGCGCTCGTCGTTGCCGCCACCGAGGCCGGCGCCGCGGTGACGGCCGACGGCATCGATCTCGTCGATGAAGATAATGCAAGGCGCGTTCTTCTTGCCCTGCTCGAACATGTCGCGCACGCGCGAAGCGCCGACGCCGACGAACATCTCGACGAAGTCGGAGCCCGAGATCGTGAAGAACGGCACGTTCGCCTCGCCGGCGATGGCGCGTGCCAACAGCGTCTTACCGGTGCCCGGCGGGCCGACCAGCAACACGCCTTTCGGAATCTTGCCGCCGAGGCGCTGGAACTTTTGCGGGTCCTTGAGGTATTCGACGATCTCTTCGAGCTCGTTCTTGGCCTCGTCGATGCCGGCGACATCGTCGAAGGTGATGCGGCCGACCTTCTCGGTCAGCAGCCGCGCACGGCTTTTGCCGAAGCCCATCGCCCGGCCGCCGCCGCCCTGCATCTGTCGCATGAAGAAGATCCACACGCCGATCAGCAAGAGCATCGGGAACCACGAAATCAGGACGCCGAACAGCGACGGCATGTTCTCTTCCGTCGGCGAAGCACGGATTACCACGCCCTTGTCGAGCAGGCGGCTGACCAGATTCGGATCGTTCGGTGCGAAAGTCGAAAATTCGCGGCCGTCGTTGAGCTTGCCGGTGACCGTGCTGCCCTGCTGGCCGGTCTGGATCGTGACCTGGCGCACCTCGCCGCGGTTCACGTCATTGATGAAATCCGAATATGCGAGGCTCGGCTGCGGTGTGTGCGTGGTCGAGCTCTGGAACAGGTTGAACAGCGCAACCAGGAGCAGGCCGATGATGATCCAAAGGGCGAGGTTCTTACCGAAATTGTTCACGAGTCCAAAGGCCCTTCCATGCCGAGCCGGCAGCCTATTGCTCTCCAGGCCCCAGGGCCGGATACCCCGCCCCCTCGCCGCTCGATGTTACTACATAAGATGACTTTGCACTTAAACAACTGTTACCCAAAGGCCCGACAGCGGCCTTAAGGGGGCAAAAACGGCGATTTCACGACCGGCAAGGCGGGCATCAATTTCCGGCCGGCACCAGCCGAGCGGCGGTACCGCTGCCAGGCCTTCGGCATCGAACAGGGCGGGTAATGTCGCCCGGACCAGCGACGGCAGCCGGCAGCTAAAACCCGCAGCCGCTCGGCGCGCGGCGCCGTCGTTACCAAGGGGCCCTACCGATAGGCCCGGCCGGGCATCAATCGGCACAGTGATGGCGAAGCGTCCGTCCCAGCGCAGTCGCGCACCCGGCGCCGCACCTTGCCGATCGCCAATTGCCGCCGCCTCGCGGCACACCACAACGTGATCCGTCTTGGCAACCAGCTGGCAACCGCCAAGCGTCCGCCCGGCACCGATGCCAGTCGGCAATGACTCATACAGACGCTCCAGTTGCTCGAGCCGGACCGGATAGTCGGCACCGCCGACGGTCGCCAGCACGGCAGCGAGGGCCCGCAGCCCGACCTCAGCCGGTACCGCTTTGAGCGCGCCGGCGTCGACGCGGGCGTAACCCAGCGGATCGAGCGTGACAGCGCGGGCCAATGTCGCGGTCACCATCGTCTCGAGCGCGCTGCGCGCACGCGCCAGACGCGCGGCCGTGGCCACCAGCCGTTCGGTCGACAGTCCTTCGTCAGCGAGGAACGTCCGCGCCGCGCGCAACCGCACGCGCTGAAACGCCGGATCGCGATTCATCGGATCTTCAACATGAGCCACGCCGAACTCGCGCAGAGTGGCGCGTAGACGTTCGGGCGGAACCGTCAACAGTGGCCGCAGCACGCGACACGTCCGCCGGACACTGACCGGCGCGATGCCAGCCAAACCGTCGAGTCCGCTGCCGCGCGCCAGACGCATGAGCAGCGTCTCCGCCTGATCGTCGCGCTGATGCGCCGTCAACAGATGAAGAACGCCGTTGTCTTCGCACCAGGCCTCGAGCAATCGGTAGCGCGCACGCCGCGCCGCATCTTCGAGGTTGCCGGCGTGCAGCGGATCGGCGCAGACGAGAATGCGATGGGCGATGCCGAGACCGGCGAGGACACGGCCGACGCGAGCGGCTTCACTCGCGGATTCCGGCCGCAGGCGATGATCGACGATCAGCGCAGTCGCCTTGCCGCCGTGTGTGCGTGCCCAGCGATCAGCGAGAATCGCGAGTGCCATGCTGTCGCCGCCGCCGGAACAAGCGACGGCAAGCTGCGGATCGGATTCAAACGGTGCGAACGGCGTCATCAACCGCTCGAATTCGGCCGCGGTGAGCGGCGTCATCGAACCGGCGACGGTGCCCTCCATGGCGTCAGCAGCCCAAGTGTCGCTTCTCGGCGGTTGCCGGGCCGCGGACATTGGCCGGCATTTGCGGGAAATCGCGCTCCAGCCGCCCGATAGCCGTGCAGGCATTGGCCTTCTGGCCCATGTTGCCGAGCGACATCGCGAGTTTCAGCAGATCGTCCGGCGCCTTGGTGCTCTTCGGATATTTCTGATAGCCCTCGGCGAAGGCGATGGCGGCATCCTTCCAGTTCTTGCGCACGTAAAACGTCTCGCCCAACCAATATTGAGCGTTGCCGGCAAGCGGATCCTTCGGATGCTGGGCGACGAAGGCGCGCAGCGCCTGTTCGGCGCCCGGATAATCTGCGCGGCGCAACAGCGCAAACGCAGCGTCATATTGCTCGTTGGGTGTCGCCGCCGGAGCACCGGTCGCCGGCGCCGCATTCGCCTGGGTTTCACGGCCGCCGCCCGCGGCTGGCGGCAGCGAGCCGTTGGCACTAGTCGTTGCGCCGCCATGCTCGAGCGCGCTCAACCGCATGTCGACATCGCTCGACAACTTGTCGACCCGTGCGTTCAGCTGGCTGATCTCGTTGTTGATGACTTCGAGCTTACCGTTGAGATCGCGCATCTCCTCTTCGAGCTGCGTCATGCGGTCTTCGGCTTGCAAGGCACTCGGTCCCGAGGTCTCCGGCGCCGCACTACCGGCAGTCGCTGGCGCTGGTGTGCCGCCGCGATAGACTTGGCGCTGCAGTGCGTCGAGATCCCGCTGCATCCGGTCCAGCCGGTCGCTCAACGCGGCGGTGTCGCCCGTATTTTGCGCCGGCGCGGCCGGAATTGATCCCACCAGCGCAGCAAGCGCGAACACGATGATCCGGAAGCGCATCACGGCTGCGGTCCTTGGCGTCAACAGTGATGATCGAGCATTAGGGCAAAAAAAGGGCGCCTGCTCCTCCGCGACTGATTTGTCGCCGGTAGGAAGCAGGCGCTCCGTGGTCCGATCGAACGTCTCGGTCCGTTACTGAACGACGGTCACGCCGCGGCGATTTTGCGCCCACGCCGCTTCGTTATCGCCGATCACCGCCGGACGTTCCTTGCCATAGCTGATCGTCGTGATGCGGTTGGCGTCGACGCCGAGAGCGACCAGCGCGCGCTTCACGGCGTTGGCGCGACGAGCGCCGAGCGCCAAGTTATATTCGCGCGTGCCGCGATCGTCGCAGTGGCCTTCGACGGTCACCTTCACGTTCGCGTATTTCTTCAGCCAAGCCGCCTGGCGCTCGAGAGTCTGTCGGCCTTCCGGCTTGATATCGGATTTGTCGAAATCGAAGAACACCCGGTCGCCGACATTCTGTACAAAGTCCTCGCGCGAACCAGGCGCCACAGTCGAAGTCGCATTCGCGTTGCCACCTGCATTGGCGCCGGACTGCGGTGAGCTCTGACAGGCCGCCAAGAACAACATCGCAGCGATCACACAAAGTGACCTTAAATTCATTTTCCGCTCCTTTTTGGAATCACGATCGTGATGGCAGTGCCCGGAGGGGCCCCCTCTCACACACCCGGGACCACGTAATTTCTGGCCCGTAGCGCTTGATGAATTCGAGGCGACTATAGCCCTGGGGTTGTTAGGGAAGCAAGGGGGACCAAGCCGGATCGGAGGCATCCGCCGGTGTGACGACTTCGCGTTCGTTGTAACCGGTCAGATCGATGGTGTAGAGGCGGCTCGACGCACCGCGGCCGCGCGCATCGGCGGCGGTCTGCCGGAAATAAATCAGCACCCGCCCATTGGGCGCCCAACTCGGTCCTTCGACGAGGAAGCCGCTGGTCAGCAACCGTTCACCAGAACCATCCGGATGCATGACGCCGATATAAAACTGACCGTTGTCGATCTTCGTAAACGCGATGAGATCGCCGCGCGGGGACCACACCGGCGTACCGTAACGGCCGGAGCCGAAACTGATGCGATGAACATTGCCGCCGTCAGCATTCATCACATAAAGCTGCTGCGAACCGCCGCGGTCCGAATTGAACACGATGTGCTGACCGTCGGGTGAATAGCACGGTGACGTGTCAATCGCCTCGGTGTTGGTAATCTGAACCGCGCGCCGCGTGCGCAAGTCGAGCGTATAAATCTGGCTCTCGCCGCGAACCGAAAGACTCATGATCACCCGATTACCATCAGGCGAGAAGCGCGGCGCGAAGGTCATGCCGGGGAAATCGCCGAGCACCTCCTGCTGTCCGGTATCGATGTTGAACAGATAGACCCGCGGCGTACCGCGCGCGTAGGAGAGATAGGTGATCTCTTGCGTCGATGGTGAGAAGCGCGGCGTCAACACCAGCGCGCGACCGTCAGTGAGATAACGGTTGTTGGCGCCGTCCTGATCCATGATGGCGAGCCGCTTGACGCGATGGTCGAGCGGGCCGCTCTCGGCGATGTAGACAATACGGCTGTCGAAATAGCCGTCTTCGCCGGTTATCCGCTTATAGATGGCGTCAGCGATGATGTGCGCGATGCGTCGCCAGTTGGACGCTGTCGTGGTGTAGCGCAGGCCGGTGAGCTGCTGCTGCGCGAACACGTCCCACAATCGGAACTCGACCTCGAGCCGGCCATCGGGCATCTGCGTCGCAGTGCCAGTCAACAGCGCCTGGGCATTGATCACCCGCCAGTCGCCATAATTCGGCGGAATGTGCGATGCCGGATCCTTGTCGACGAAGGCCTGCGGATCAATCGGCTTGAAGAGGCCGGAGCGTTCGAGGTCCGCCGATACCACTTGGGTGATGTCGTTCGCCGCCGAGGCGCCGCCGGAAAACGCCGGGATCGCAATCGGCAGCGGCTCGATCTTGCCGCGCGTAATGTCGATATGGAGTTCGGCGCGCGCCGGCAGCGGCAGAGCGCATACGGCAGCGAGTATCAGAAGGACGAATGGGCGGAGCAGATGTTTCATGAAAGGTCCTTGGGATCAAAGGTTATGGTGAATATCTGCCATTGGTCATATTTTTGTGGCGGAAGTTTGAGCGGCTGACAGGTCGGGTTGAACAACGCGCGGCGCGCACTGTCGGCGGCGG
>DASQHO010000002.1:0-38825 GCA_035632055.1 Allostellaceae bacterium | reverse complement strand
CGCCCCCCCCCCCCCCGCGGCAGCGGGACGACGATGACGGCGATACCGACGATCCGGCTAACGCCAGACCGGCTTGCCGAGATAGATTTGCGACGGATCGCTCAAGGCGCCCGCGGTGGCGCCCAGCGCGCCGCCGAATATCGCACCCGTCAGCGGCATGCCGACCGCAGCGCCGGCCAGCGCACCAACGCCGGCGCCCATGACACCGCCGGTTACGGCACGGTCACCCGGGTTCGATCCGCAACCCGCAACCAGAAGTCCACTTGCGACTATCAAGACGGCCATACGACGCATGAGTTCGCTCCTCAATGGCGAAAAGCGCGCGAGTATAGGTCGTGGATTCTGCAGAATACAATACTCTCAATCGAATCAACGGCTTGTATGTCTTGGTTAAAGTCATACAAGAACGAAATTGAGTTATATCAAGTGCTTATGTGGATTTCCGATTCGCGTCGCAACCCGGCGCGGGTCACATTCATTGGAGAAACGACGAATCGGGGACATGGCGAGAATCGCATTCTTCCCGAGGGCTGCCCACGCCACCACCTCCCGTACGAGGGAGACTTCACGTGATCTCGCTCTTGCTCTGGCTGATACGCATACCGGTTCCGGTGCTGATCCTGTTGTACCTGTTCAAGGTCATCTGACCGGACGGCCGGGGCGCAGGACGCGCTCACGGTTCAACGGAACAATTCCTCACCTTTGATGCCGTCGTACATCGCCGCAACGTATTCGCCGTAGCCATTCCAAATCAGCGTCGGACGCCGCGTGTTCTCGCCAAGCTCGCGTTCGGTCGCCTGGCTCCAGCGGGGATGCGGCACCGCCGGATTGACGTTCGCCCAGAAGCCGTATTCGTTCGCCTGCAGCGCTGTCCAGAACGAGGTCGGCCGCTGATCGGTGAAGGTGAACTTGATGATCGACTTGATCGACTTGAAGCCGTACTTCCACGGCAACACCAGCCGCAGCGGCGGGCCGTCCGGTTTCGGCAGTGGCTTGCCGTACATGCCGGTGACAAGAAAGGCGAGGTCGTTATTGGCCTCGAACATGGTTACACCTTCGACGTAGGGCCATGGATAGAAGAACATGCGCTGGCCTGGCGCCATCTTCGTGTCCATGAACGTGACCATGCGGACATACTTGGCGCTGGATAGCGGCCGGGCGATATCGAGCAGCGCCTTCATCGGAAAGCCAGTCCATGGCACCGCCATCGACCAAGTTTCGACGCACCGATGGCGATAGAGCCGCTCTTCGAGCGTCACCTTCTTCAGCAAATCGTCGACGCCGAGCGTCATCGGCTTCTCGACCATGCCGTCGATCGCGATCGTCCATGGCCGAATTTGCAGCGCGTCGGAATATTCGAAGACGTCCTTGTCGCTCGTGTACTCGTAGAAATTATTGTAGGTCGTCGACAGCTTTTCCGCCGTGACTGGACGGTCGAGTACATATTTGGTATCGCGCTTCGCCGGATAGAGGCCGGCCGACGGGTCGGTATCGGCGAAGGCCGGCGTCGCAGCGGCGAACGGACCGGCGCCAGCAGCGGCAACCAGTGCGCCCATGCCCATCGCCTTGAGCAGCGCGCGCCGATCATGGAAAACCGACTCTAGCGTCGCTTCGCGCTCGGGAATTTCCCAGCCCCGCTGGCGTTTCACCCACATGACCGACCTCCGTCTGCGTGGCCGCAGCGATACCGCCAAGTGACCCTCACATCAAGTCACGCTCCCGCGACCACGGCTGAAATAAATTTCAAGACCGCCGCAAACAGGCTTATTGCGCGGCTTCGCCGGTGCGTGCGGCGAGCACTTTCTCTGCCAGCTTGCCGGTCAGCTCCTGTAGCCGATCAAAGCGGTGGGTGAAGGTGCCGGTACCGAGCGTCGCCGAACGCAGCTCGATAATCAGGTCGTGCATCTCCGTCAGCGGCATATCGGTCGCGACCACGTCCCAGCCGGCCCAGTCCGCCTTGGCATCATAGCCGAGAATATGACCGCGTCGCGCCGAGACGATGCGCTGTACGCGCGAGGTGAAGGCATTCGGTACCGAGATCTCGACGCGATGGATCGGCTCGAGCAGCACCGGATCGCAATTCGGTAGCGCCTCGCTCATCGCCTGCCGCGCTACCGTCTTGAACGCCTGGTCGGAGCTGTCGACGGCATGGAATTGGCCGGTCATCAGCTTGACCGACAGGTCGACGACCGGACAGCCGAACGGGCCGTGACGCAGATATTCCGTGACGCCCTCTTCAACTGCCGGGATGTAGTTGCGCGGAATGGCGCCGCCGACAACGGCATCGATGAAGGCGAACCCGCCGCCGCGCGGCAGCGGTTTGATCTCGATCTGGATGTCGGCGAATTGGCCGTGGCCGCCGCTCTGCCGCTTGAAGCGCGAATGCAGCGCGGTCCCTTTGCGGATGGTCTCGCGATAGGGAATCTGCGGGCGACGCGCCTGCACCGCGAGGTTGTATTTGTGTCGCAACCGATCGAGCGCAATCTGCAGATGGATATCGCCCTGCCCCCATAGCACGAGCTCCTGTAGCTCGGGATTCTGCTCGAGCGACAACGTCGGATCTTCTTCGATCAGCTTCTGGATCGCACCGGTGAGTTTGACGTCGTCGCTGCGTTTCTCGGCCGTGATTGCGAGCCCGAGCACCGGACTGGGTGGCGCGATGTGCGGCAGCTTCGGCGCCGGTCCGGTCGCGAGGACAGCGCCGGTGGCAACGCCTTCGAGTCGCGCCAGCGCGGCGATCTCGCCGGCCGTCGCGCCACTAGGCAGTTTCTCCGCCGCGGCGCCCTGTAGCCGCAGCACGCCGGCAACGCGCACGCCGCCCAGGTTCATGCCTTCGCTCACTGAGCCGCGCCAGACGCGCACCAGCGACAGTTTGCCGGCGTGCGGCGGGTTGTACGTCTTGATCACTTGCACGACGGTGCCTTCCCCGCCGCCAACGCCGAGGCGTTCCGCGGTTGCCGTGGCCGCCGGCGTTTCGTGCCGGAGCGCCTTCCACAATCGGCGCACACCGTGATCGAGCGACGCCGAACCCAGAAAAACCGGCACAATTAAGTCGCGCCGCAAATCTTTCGTCAGTTGGCTGTAAATCTCGTCCTTCGAGGGTTCGATGTCCTCGAGCAGCTGCTCCAGCAGCTTGTCGTCGAAATCGGCGAGCTTCTCGACCAGCGAGGCACGCGATTCCTGTTTGGCCGCGGCCATCGCGTCGGGCAGCTTGATCAGATCGGACGCCTTGCCGGGTTGGTAGCGATAGGCGCGCTCGCTGACCAGATCGACATAGCCGGCGATGGTGTTGTCTGGTCCGGGCAGCGGAACCTGGCGCAGCACCAACGGACGCGTCGATATGGATTGCAACGCGGCGAGCACCTCGGAAACGCGTGCCGAGGTCTGGTCGACCTTGTTGACGAAGATCATGTGTGGAATCTGGCGGTCGTCGAGGAATTTGAGCAGCGGTGACAGCGCCAGCACGCGATCGGGAACCGCCTCGCACACCACAACCGCGACATCGGCGGCGAGCAGTGCCGTCTGCGCTTCGGTGGCAAGCTCGACGGATCCTGGACAATCGAGGAAGAACCAGCGGTCGCCGAGATAGCTCGCGTGCGCCGGGTTGATCTCGGTCGACATCTGCCGCGCCCGTGCTTCGGGAGCCGAATCGCCGACAGTGGTCTGGTCTTTCTGGGTTCCGCGTCGGTGGATGGCTTCGGCGGCGAAGAGCAGGGCTTCGAGGAGGGTCGTCTTGCCGGAGAGGTAAGGTCCGACCAGGGCCGCTACTCGCGGCCCGCCCGCTCTTTCGCCCATGTATGCCTCCGCTTCGCGCCGTGCGTCGCGTCCGGCTCGGGGTAACCCGCTTCGGGGCTATGTCAGAACGCCCCGCCTGGCGGCGACGCACTCTCCAACAGCGATGGTCGCGCCGTCGGCGAACCGTGGCAACCGGAATCTGGACGGGCGGATTTACTTCAGCGCAGCGCAGGCGCGTTCGATGCGCTTGCAGGCTTCGATCAGCGCCTGGTTCGAGGTGGCGTAGGAGATGCGGAAATACGGCGACAGGCCGAATGCCTCGCCTTGAACCACCGCCACGCCTTCAGCATCGAGCAGATAGTCGACGAAATCACCGTCGGTCTTGAGCACTTTGCCCTGCGGTGTCGTCTTGCCGATCACGCCGGCGCACGACGGATAGACGTAGAACGCGCCTTCCGGCACGCTGCAACGCAAGCCAGCGCAGCGGTTCAGGCCGGCGACAATCAGATCGCGTCGCTCCTGGAAAACCTTGTTATTGCGCGGGATGAAGTCCTGCGGCCCGTTGAGCGCTTCGACGCCGGCCGCCTGGCTGATCGAGCTGGCGTTGGTCGTGGACTGCGATTGCAGCGCCGCCATGCCGGCGATCAAGTCCTTCGGGCCGCCGGCAAAGCCGAGCCGCCATCCGGTCATGCAATAGGTCTTGCTGAAACCGTTGAGTGTCAGCGTGCGCGGATAGAGCCGCGGCTCGACGTTGCAGATCGTGGCGAATTTGAAGTCGCCGTAGGTCAGGTGTTCGTAGATGTCGTCGCTCAACACCCAGACCTGCGGATGGTGCATCACGACATCGGCAATCGCCTTGAGTTCGTTGGCGGTATAAGCCGCACCCGATGGATTCGACGGCGAATTGAGGATCAGCCACTTGGTACGCTTGGTAATCGCCGCTTCGAGATCCTGCGGCCGAACTTTGAAGCCGTTGTTCTCCGGGCCGGTCACCGCCACCGGCGTACCCTCGCAGAGATTGACGATGTCCGGATATGACACCCAGTAAGGCGCCGGTATCACCACCTCATCGCCGGGGTTGATCGTCGCCAGCAGCGCGTTGAACAGCACCTGCTTGCCGCCAGCGCCGACGATGATCTGCTCCGGCGCGTAATCGAGCGCATTTTCGCGCTTGAACTTGGCGATGATCGCCTGCTTCAGCGCCGGCGTGCCATCGACCGCGGTGTATTTGGTTTCGCCCTTGTCGATGGCGCGCTTCGCCGCGTCCTTGATGTTCTGCGGCGTGTCGAAGTCCGGCTCGCCGGCGCCGAGGCCGATGATGTCGCGGCCGGCGGCCTTGAGACGGCGCGCCTTGTCGGTCACCGCGATGGTTGGCGACGGTTTGATCCGCGCAAGACGTGCAGCAAGTGGCGCGATGGGTTTGGATTCGGCGAGCGTCGTGGTCATGGGGCCAAGCTAGCCGGTCATTTTGCACCGCGCAATGGCGGCCAGCGCGCTGGTTTCGACGCATTTCGACGCATCTTGCTTGACTTGAATCCGCACTTGCATGCACTTTCGCCGCCGGTGGTTCCCGATTTGGGGATCAAAAGGGAATGCGGTGCGTGCGTCGCGAGACGCGCAATGCCGCGGCTGCCCCCGCAACTGTAAGCGGCGAGCGCGGACCAAGTGAAGCCACTGGCGGCGTAAGCCGTCGGGAAGGCCGGTCCAAGCAAAGACCCGCGAGCCAGGAGACCTGCCATCGGCCGTGGTCACGCGCGAGCGCGTCGGGCGGGGTGCACCGATGGAAGACCGGCCGGCAGGGGTAAGACGCGCCTGCGGGTCGACTTCAGTTCGCGGTGACGTGCCACCACCGCGAGTCCACCATGTCCATCCTGATTTCGTTCCGTTCGCGCCGTTTCGCGGCGCTGTCGTTCGCCTTCATTGTGGCCACTGCCGTTCCGTTCAACCACGCCGTCGCCCAGCAGGCGTCCGCCCAACAAGCGGCCGCCGGCTTCGGCACGATGCAGCCAATCGTCGTCACGCCGACGCTGTTTCCCGTACCGCCGGCCGAAATCGGCAGCGACGTGACCGTGATCACGGCCGACGACATTGCACGCAAGCAGGCGCGCACCTTGCCCGACGCGCTCAAGGACGTGCCGGGACTCAACGTCGTGCAGACCGGCGGATCGGTCGGCGAGACCTCGGTCTTCATCCGCGGCACCAACTCCAATCATACCAAGGTACTGGTCGACGGCATCGACGTGACCGATCCGAGCACGCCCAATGGCGCCTTCGATTTCAGCCAGATTCCGACCTGGGACATCGAGCGGATCGAGGTGCTGCGCGGACCACAAAGCGGGCTTTACGGCTCGGACGCGATCGGCGGCGTGGTCAACATCATCACAAAAACTGGCAAAGGCCCGGCGCTGTTCAACGGCATGGCCGAAGGCGGCTCGTTCGCCACCTTCAACCAGGCGGCTGGCGTCAGTGGCTCGCAGGGCCGCGCCAATTACGATTTTAATTTTGTCCATTTGCGCACGGCCGATCTGCCGGTCACGCCGACCAACCTGTTACAACCGGGCGAAGCGCGCAACGACGACTTCTACAGCAACAAGAATTACGCCGGCAAAGTTGGCGCGCAGCTCACCGACAATTTCAGCGTCAACATCATCGGCCGCTATGTCGACACGCTGACCCGCACGACGGCGGACACCTTCTCGATCGCGCCGTTCACGGGCGTACCGGAAGGGACGCAATCGCCGACCTGGACGCACGACTTTTTCACGCGCGGCGAGGCCAAGCTTTTGTCGTTCGACGGCGCGCTCAAGAACAGCTTCGGCGTCGCCTATACGCATTACTTGCGCAGCAACACCGACATCGACCCGACCAACCTGCCGTCGACCGTATCTGGCGGGCGCACCAAACTGAACTGGCTGAGCATGCTGCACCTGGCCGAGGAGCGCACCGTCGTCCTCGGCCTCGAGGACGAAACCGACCGCATCGCCAACAATGGCGTGACGCCGAGCGTGCGCGACCGTGCCGGCTTTGCCGAGCTGCATACCCTCATCGTGCCGCGGCTCTACGGCACGGCCTCGGTCCGCGTCGACGACAACAGCGCCTTCGGCAAGACGGCGACCTGGCGGGTGGCGCCGGCCTATTTCGTGCCCGGCACCGACACGCAGCTGAAGGCGAGTTACGGCACCGGCTTCAAGGCACCGACGCTGACGCAGCTTGATGTCGGCGCGTCGGCCAACCCAAAGCTACAGCCGGAGAAAAGCCGCGGCTGGGACGCGGGCTTCGAGCAACCGCTGCTGGCCGACAAGCTGCGTGTCGGCGCGACGTATTTCCACAACAGCATCAAGAACCTGATTACGTTCGCGCCGCCTTCTCCGTTCCAGAATATCAACATCAATCAGGCGACCACCTACGGCGTCGAAAGTTTCGTCGCCGTGAAGCCGCTGCCCACTGTCGATTTGCGTGCCGATTACACGTACACCGTCGCGCGCAGCGACAAGACCGGATCGGAACTGCTGCGGCGACCGAAGAACAAGGCCAGCTTCGATGCCAGCTGGACACCGATTGATCCGCTGACCCTGACCGGAGAGATCCTGCGCGTCGGCACCTGGCTCGATTCGACCCGCGATAATCCGACCATCTTTACCGCCCAGGCTTCGCCCTACACCCTGGTCAATTTGGTGGCCGAGTACCGGGCCAACGCGAACGCCACCTTCTTCGGCCGTATCAACAATCTGCTCGACCGGCATTACCACGAACCGCTGGGCTTCTTGCAGCCGTCGCTGACGGTGGTGGCCGGTATCCGCGTGAGCTGGGGCGGCGCGCCCGCCAGCAACGCGAATTGATCGGCCGCAGCGAAAGCCTTAGAATCGCCCGCAACAAAAGGATGCAACCATGACCACGACTTCCGCCGCCCTGCCGCCTCTGGCCCGCAACTGGCTGTGGCCGGCAGTGCTGGCCGTTGCCGCTATCGGCGGTAGCTGGGCGCTCGCCTGCGTCACGCCGTTCGCCGCCTTCGCGGTGATTCTGGCCGAGAGCGAGAGGCGTACCACGGCGCTCTTCACCGTCGGCCTGATCTGGGCCGCCAACCAAGTCGTCGGCGTGATGCTTCTGGGCTATCCGCTCGACGTTCACAGCATCGGCTGGGGTGTGGCCATCGGCGCCGCCGCCCTGCTCGCCACCGCGGTGGCCGCGGCCGTGGCACGGACCGGCTTGCAGCGCGTACTGCGCCTGATCGTTGCCTTCGTTGCCGCGTTCGCGGTTTACGAGGCGGCGCTGGCACTGGTCGCGGCCACGACCGGCGAATTAGGGCATTTCGCGCCCGCTACGGTGGCGCAGCTTGCGGAACTCGACGTTGCGTGGCTGGCGGCGCTGGTCGTGCTGCGCGAGGCGCTCGCGCTGATGGGCTGGCGCAGCCTCGGTAGCCGGCGACAGCCGGCCTAAGCTGAATGGCGCAACGGGCCCGAACCGGAACCAAAAGCGAGGAGTTCGAGCCCTATCTTGACGCCGTGACGCGCAGCGGCGAGCGCACGCGTCTCGTCATGTATGTCGTGGTGCTGGTCTTGTTCTTCGTGGGCTGCGGCATCCGCGACTTCGACTGGCCAAGCTGGGACGAGCAGCGCCTGCACGTGATGCTGGACAATTACGGCTGCGTCACCGGCAGCGTGCCGGCGGATAGCGCCTGCGCTCACCTGCTTGCCGACTACGCCGATCAGGGACTCGATTTCGGCATGCCGGTTGGCGGCGACCCGGCCGCCAGCAACTTGCAACGCGATCTTGCGCTCAAGGTCTACGAGCGCCGGATCATAGAATTGATGAAGAAGGATCTGCGCGGCTACGCGCTCGAGATTCCGCTGTTCGGCGTCTATCTCGATGGCAACGATCTGTGGCTGGTCAGTGGCGTGCTGATGTCGCTGCTGCTGCTGATCCTCACCGCGCACATCGAACGCGAATTCGCCAATTACGAGAAAGCAGCCAGGGTCTGTCCCAACGATTCGTGCCGCGATCTTCTGGTGATGGCGCAAATCTTCGCGCTCCCCGGCGAACGGCAAAAACGCATGTCGTGGACATGGCGAAGCACCTTTATCGCGCTTTATTCGCTGCCGGCGCTACTAAACCTTTACGTCGTCAGAAGCGACTTCACGGAACGCAACTACGCCTTCAATCTGCGCATGATCGGCCCCGGCTGGGTCCATCTCGAGTATGCGCTCAGAGTCGTGACCGTGCTCAGCGTCGCCTATCTTTGCTACCGCTGCTACCGGACCAGCGCCGAACTGCAGGCCTTCGTCGTCCGTCTTCAGGACGCTCGGTTCCCGCGGAACGAGGAAACGACCCCGCCTCGCTAGCAACCTTGGCCTCAATTCCCTATCTTAAGGGCCCATGCCCGCACCGTTACTGACCGTCGAACGGCCACTTGCCGACCAAGGCCGGCGTTTCACCATCCAGTCGGAATTCCGCCCGGCCGGCGACCAACCGCAGGCGATCGCCGAGCTCGTCCGCGGCATCCGTGACAATACGCGCGATCAGGTGCTGCTCGGTGTCACCGGCTCGGGCAAGACCTTCACCATGGCGCACGTCATCGCCGAGACGCAGCGTCCGGCGCTTATCCTGGCGCCCAACAAAACGCTGGCGGCGCAGCTTTACGGCGAAATGAAAAGCTTCTTTCCGGAGAACGCCGTCGAGTACTTCGTCTCGTATTACGATTATTACCAGCCGGAAGCCTACGTGCCGCGCACCGATACGTATATCGAGAAGGAATCCTCCATCAACGAACAGATCGACCGCATGCGCCATTCGGCAACGCGCGCGATCCTCGAACGCCACGACACCGTGATCGTCGCTTCGGTGTCATGCATCTATGGCATCGGCTCGGTCGAGACCTATTCCGAAATGACTTTCACCCTCACCACCGGCGAGCGCGTCGCGCGCGGCGACCTACTCGCCAAGCTGGTCGAACTGCAATACCGGCGCAATGACGTCAGTTTCGCGCGCGGCACGTTCCGCGTGCGCGGCGACACGGTCGAGATCTTCCCGGCGCACTATGAGGACCGCGCGTGGCGGCTGTCGCTCTTTGGCGACGAAATAGAAGCCATCCATGAGTTCGACCCGCTCACCGGCGAGAAGACCGCGGCGATCGAAGCGATCAAGGTCTATCCCAACAGCCACTACGTGACGCCCAAGCCGACGCTTTATCAGGCGATCGCGCAGATCAAACGCGACCTAAAGCTGCGGCTCGAAGAATTCCGCGGTCAGGGCAAGCTGCTCGAAGCCGAGCGGCTCGAACAGCGCACGACCTTTGACCTCGAAATGATGCAAGCGACCGGCAGCTGCGCCGGCATCGAGAACTATTCGCGCTACCTGACCGGCCGTGCGCCCGGTGAGCCGCCGCCGACGCTGTTCGAATACCTGCCCGACGACTGCCTGGTCTTCGTCGACGAAAGCCATGTCACCGTTCCGCAGGTCGGCGGCATGTACAAAGGCGACTATGCGCGCAAATTCACCCTGTCGGAATACGGCTTCCGGCTGCCGTCGTGCATCGATAACCGGCCGCTCAAATTCGAGGAATGGGACGTGATGCGCGGTCAGACCGTGTGCGTCTCGGCGACACCCGGCCCATGGGAGATCGGCCGCACCCAAGGCGTTTTCGTCGAGCAGGTGGTGCGGCCGACCGGCTTGGTTGATCCGGTGCCGGTCATCCGGCCGGTCGAAACCCAGGTTGACGATCTGATGGCCGAATGCCGCGATTGCGCCAAGAAGGGCCAACGCGTGCTGGTGACGACACTAACCAAGAAGATGGCCGAGGCGCTGACCGAGTATTTCCACGAGAATGGCATCCGCGTGCGTTACATGCATTCGGACGTCGATACGCTCGAGCGCATCGAGATCATCCGCGACCTGCGGCTGGGCGTGTTCGACGTGCTGGTCGGAATCAATCTGCTGCGCGAAGGGCTCGACATACCAGAGTGTGCGCTGGTGGCGATCCTGGACGCCGACAAGGAAGGCTATTTGCGATCGCGCACCGCGCTGATTCAGACAATTGGTCGTGCCGCCCGCAATGTCGAAGGCCGCGCGATCCTCTATGCCGACCGCACCACCGAAAGCATGAAGGCGGCGATCGAGGAGACCAACCGCCGGCGCGAGAAACAGCAGGCCTACAACGCTGCGCACGGCATCACGCCCGAGAGCGTCAAGCGCGCGATCTCCGACATCCTCGAAAGCGTTTACGAACAGGATCACATCACCGTCGAAACCGGCGAGGACGCCGCCGCCCACTATCAGGGCCACAATTTGCAGGCAGTGATCGCCGATCTCGAAAGCCGCATGCAGGCCGCGGCCGCCGATCTCGAATTCGAGGAAGCGGCGCGGCTGCGCGACGAGATCCGGCGCCTTGAAGAATATCACCTGGGAATCGGCAGCCCGGGCCTATCCGCGGCGCCGCGTGGCCGTTCGATTGGCGGCCGTGCCGGCACCTCGGCGAAGGCTCTGGCCAAGGCCAAAGCGGCGAAGAACCGTCGCATTCGCGAGCGTTATTGATGACCCGCCGCAGCGCACTTGTGACCGGTGGCGGCCGCCGCATCGGCCGGGCGATCGCTTTGACGCTCGCCGCCCACGGCTGGGACGTCGCCGTGCATTACGGCCAGTCGCGCGACGAGGCCGAAGCGCTCGCCGCCGAGATCCGGCAGCGCGACCGCCGGACAATCGCCCTCGCCGCCGACCTGACGCGCGAGGCCGAGGTCGCGACGCTGATACCGCGTGCAACTGAGGCGATCGGCCCGCTTGCCCTGCTGGTCAACAATGCGTCGGCGTTTGAGCGCGACGATGTGCTTACCGTGACGCGCGCTAGCTGGGATCGGCATCTTGAAACGAATCTGCGCGCTCCATTCGTGCTGATGCAGGATTTTGCGCGCCAGCTTCCTGCCGGCACCGAAGGTTCAGTAATGAATATCCTCGACGAACGGGTCTGGAACCTGACGCCATATTTCGTTTCCTACACCGTGAGTAAAGCAGCGCTGTGGACTTTGACTCAGACCATGGCGCTGGCGCTCGCGCCGCGCATCCGCGTCAACGGTATCGGCCCCGGTCCGACGCTGCCGAGCCCGCGCCAGAGCGCCGAACAGTTTCGGCAACAGGTTGATCTGCTGCCGTTGCGGCGCGGTACGACGCCGGACGAGATCGCGCGCACCGTAATGTTCATTCTGGAATCGCCGGCAATGACCGGACAGATGATCGCGCTCGACGGCGGCCAGCATTTGAATTGGGCACCGACCAGCCGCATGCCGCCGGCGAGCGAGTAGAAAAATTTCCACACATACAATCGATCATCGCAGCGCGTTGTAATGATCGGACCGGTGCGTTGTCACAAACGCCCTAAGTTTCTGGTGCGATAGGAACTTTTCGCTTGCGCACGATGCCGGTCGACAGGCGGCAGTTGTCAACAGGGCGCGACCCGTGTGTCCGTTTTGTGTCGCAAACGCCTTTGTTTCCTTGCTGTTACGTGGAGTTTACAGTCCGCGTCAGAAACACCATGTAAAAACAATCCACTGGAGTGTCTGCCGTTTTTTTGAGCAAAGCGGTCAGACCCCAGATTTAATCTTTGGTGGACCGATGCGGTCGATCCTTATGAACAAACTTATGCACACGTTCCGTGGATATCGCTGCCGCTTGGCCGCGGCAGCACCAGCACGATGAACGACGTCTTCGACGCCGAAGATCAAATCGAAAGCGCGGCGCCGCTGGCTGGCAATTTGGCGCGCGGCATTGCGGTCATTCGCGCCGCACTCAAGACCATGCCGCCAGCGCCCGGTGTCTATCGCATGCTCAACGCCAAGGGCGAGGCACTTTACGTCGGCAAGGCCGCGAACCTAAAAAACCGCGTTGCCAATTACGCCAACGTCAACGGCCTGCCGATGCGGCTGAAGCGCATGGTCGCCGAGGCCCATTCGCTCGAGATCGCTATCACCCACACCGAAGTCGAAGCGCTGCTGCTCGAGTGCAATCTGATCAAGCGCCTGATGCCGCGCTACAACGTGTTGCTGCGCGACGACAAGTCGTTTCCTTACATCCACCTCACTGGCAATCATCCGTTTCCACAGCTGACGAAGCACCGCGGCGCGCGCGGCCCCGACGGTGACTATTTCGGACCTTTCGCGTCGGCTGGCGCAGTCAACCGCACGTTGATCGCGCTTCAACGGGCCTTCTTGCTGCGTTCCTGCTCCGACAGTGTATTCTCCGCGCGCACGCGGCCATGCCTGCTCTATCAGATCAAGCGCTGCAGTGCGCCATGCACTGGCCGCATCGACCACGACGGTTACCAACGGTTGGTCGCGGAGGCGCGCGGCTTTCTCTCGGGTCGCAGTCAGGAGGTGCAGGCGCGGCTGGCGCGGCACATGCAGAAGCTTTCCGATGGCCGTGAATACGAGAGGGCGGCCACGATCCGCGACCGCATCCGAGCGCTGACTCAGGTCCAGGGACGGCAGGACATCAATCTCGATGGCCTCGGCGATGCCGACGTCGTCGCGCTACATCAGGCCGGCGGCGACAGCTCGATCCAGGTGTTCTTCTTCCGTGGCGGTCAGAATTGGGGCAATCGCGCGTATTTCCCGGCGCACGCGCGCCATCTCGAGGCCGATGACGTGATGGGTGCTTTCCTTGGCCAGTTCTACGACAACAAACCGCCGCCGCCGCAAATCCTGGTCAGCCATCGGCCAGCCGAAGCGCGGCTGCTCGCCGAGGCGCTGGGGGCGCGCGCGGGCCGCCGCATCGAGATCGTCGCGCCCGAACGTGGCGACAAGCGCAAGTTGGTCGAGTACGCGATGTTGAATGCACGCGAGGCGCTCGGACGCCGTCTGGCTGAAAGCACCGCGCAGCGCCGGCTGCTCGAAGGCATCGCTGAAACCTTCGGCCTCGACGCACCGCCGCAACGTATCGAGGTTTACGACAACAGTCACATCCAGGGCGCACATGCAGTCGGCGCGATGATCGTCGCCGGACCAGAAGGCTTCATCAAGAACGCCTACCGCAAATTCACCATCCGCGAGCTGGCGGCACCAGGCGACGATTACGCCATGATGCGCGAAGTTCTTGGCCGGCGTTTCGCGCGCGGTTTGAAGGAAAATCCCGACCGCGCTGGCTTTCCCGATTTGGTGCTAATCGATGGCGGCCAGGGCCAGCTGACGGCTGCTAGCCAAGTGCTCGCGGATTTAGGGATCAACGACGTGCCGGTGATTGGTGTCGCCAAAGGGCCCGATCGCAACGCCGGCCGCGAGCGTTTTTTCCGCACTGACAAGCCGCCTTTGAGCCTGGATCCCAAAGACCCAGTGCTCTATTTCCTCCAACGCCTGCGCGACGAAGCGCATCGCTTCGCCATTGGCGCCCACCGCAGCAAACGGGCACGGGCCATCGGCGTTTCGCCACTCGACGAAATCGTCGGTATCGGCGCCGCACGCAAACGCGCCCTGCTGCACCATTTCGGCTCGGCGCGCGCCGTCGCCACTGCCGGCCTAACCGACCTCGAACGCGTCGACGGCATCAGCAAAATCGTCGCAAAAAAGATTTATGATCATTTCCATGCCGAGGGCTAAACTCGCGGTCGGCTACCGGCCCGGAACGCTATGTTGACGACACTGCCCAACCTGCTGACGCTGTCGCGGATCGTCGCCATTCCTCTGGTCATCGTGACGTTTTACGTCACGGCGCCACTCGGCCCGTGGCTCGGCTGCGTCATCTTCAGCCTGGCGGCAGTTACCGACTGGCTCGATGGCCGGCTCGCTCGCATGTGGCAGCAGCAGTCGGAGCTCGGCCGTTTTCTCGATCCGGTTGCCGACAAGCTACTGGTGGCGACAACCTTGTTCATGCTCGCCGCCTACGACCGCCTGTCGGCAGTCAGCATTTTGCCGGCGCTGGTCATCCTGATGCGCGAGATCATGGTCTCAGGTCTGCGCGAGCACCTTGCCGGCCTGCGCGTCGGCATGCCGGTGTCGAAACTTGCCAAATGGAAGACCTTCATCCAGATGCTGGCTATTGGCTTCCTGTTGGTCGGCAACGCTGGTCCGGCGGCCCTGCACAATCGCGCAGTCGGGGAAGTGCTGTTGTGGCTTGCCGCGGTCCTGACGGTGAAGACGGGTTACGATTACTTGCGCGCCGGCTTGAGCCACATCAACCGCCAGGTGCCGCAAGGCGCATCGATCAAGACGGCCAAGCCGAGCGCGACGTGAGCGGTCCGGCTATGAGGGTATTCGGCCTCGCTGGTTGGAGCGGCAGCGGCAAAACGACCTTGTTAACGCGGCTGCTGCCGGTGCTCATCGGCCGCGGTTTGCGCGTCTCGACCGTCAAGCACGCACACCATGAATTCGACGTTGATCAGCCGGGCAAGGATTCCTGGCGTCATCGCAAGGAAGGCGCGACCGAGGTGATGGTGGCGTCGTCGCAGCGCTGGGCGCTGATGCACGAGCATCGCGGCGCGCCCGAGCCGAAGCTCGAAACCCTGCTGCGCCAGATGACGCCGGTCGAATTGGTGTTGGTCGAAGGCTTCAAGCGGGAGAATTTTCCGAAGCTCGAAGTTTACCGCGCATCGGTTGGCAAGCCCATGATGTACCCCGAGCAGGCCGACATCGTCGCGGTGGCGAGCGACCAGCGGCTTGCCGGCTGCCCTCTGCCTCAGTTCAATATCGACGATATCGACGGCATCGCCGGTTTGGTTCTCGACCGCTGCCGCATCGAGCCGCTGCTCCATGGCGCAACTGACCGATGATTGCTTCGCCTTCGGTGGACAATTGATGTCCGCCGGCGAGGCGCTGGCGATCCTCAAATCCAAGGTGCACGCCGTCACCGAGACCGAGATTGTGCGGCTCAACGAGGCGCGCGGCCGCGTCCTGGCCGAGCCGGTGGTGGCAACGCGCGACGTGCCACCGCACGACAATGCCGCCGTCGATGGCTATGCCGTGAACTTCGATGCACTCAAGCCCGGCGAGCCGACGATTCTGCCGATTGGCGGCCGCGCCGCCGCCGGTCATTCGCTCGGCCGCAAATTGGCAGCGGACGAATGCATCCGCATTTTCACAGGCGCGCAAATGCCGGAAGGCGCCGATACTGTTCTCATGCAGGAGGATTGCCGCGTCGCCGACGGCAAGGCGACGCTGCCGCCCGGCATCAAGCGCGGCGCCAATCGGCGTTTCGCCGGCGAGGACGTGAAACGTGGAGCGACCGTGCTTGCTGCCGGCCGGCGCCTGCGGCCGCAGGAGATCGGCCTCGCGGCGTCGCTTGGTCTGGCCACGTTGACCGTGCGGCGCAAACTGAGCGTTGCGATCTTCTCGACTGGCGACGAGGTGCGCGAGCCGGGTGGAGAATTGCCGCCAGGCGCAATCTTCGATTCCAATCGCTACACGCTGCGCGCGTTGCTCGAAGGTTTGAGCTGCGCCGTGACCGATCTCGGCATCCTGCCCGACAGGCTCGACGCGGTGCGCGCCGCGCTTGCCCGCGCAGCGGAGAATCACGATCTGGTGGTGACCTCGGGCGGCGTGTCGAGCGGCGAAGAAGACCATGTAAAGGCCGCGGTCGAAGCGCTCGGCCGGCTGCATTTCTGGCGGCTGGCGATCAAGCCCGGCCGGCCAGTGGCGATGGGCCAGATCGGCCGCGTGCCGTTCATCGGCCTGCCCGGCAATCCGGTGGCTGTGATGGTGACCTTTTTGCTGCTGGCGCGGCCGCTGGTGCTGCTGCTGTCGGGCGCGGAGGATGCGCCGCCGCGGCTGTTCCGCGTCGTCTCGGGCTTTGCCTATGATAAGAAAGGCAGCCGCACCGAATATCTGCGCGCTCGGCTAAAGCGCGGCGAAACCGGCTGGGTGGCGGAGAAATTCCCGCGCGACGGCGCCGGCATCCTGACCTCGATGGTAGAATCCGACGGTCTGGTCGAGATTCCCGAAGGGTTGAGCCACGTCGAGCTCGGCGGCACAGTGGATTTCCTGCCGTTCAGCGAGGTGATCGCGTGAGGCTTGCACCGTCGGGCGCCAGCGCCTAAGTCAGCCCCATGCGCCTACTTTATTTCGCCTGGCTCAAGACCAAGATCGGTAAGACCGAGGAGACCCTCGACCTACCGGCGGGAATCGTGACGCCAGCGGCGCTGGTCGACTGGCTCAAAACACGTGGACCCGGTTTCGCCGAAGCGCTGAAGGACCGGCGGACGCTGCGTGTCGCCGTCAACCGTCGCCACGTCGGCTGGGATTTCGCCTTGAAACCAGGCGACGAAGTCGCGCTGTTTCCGCCGGTGACCGGCGGCTGAGGTGGCCATGATCCGCGTGCAGCGCGAGGATTTTGATGTCGGCCGTGAGATTGAGACTCTCACGCGTGGCAAGACAGCCATCGGGGGCATTGTCACCTTCGTCGGCACGGTGCGCGATGCCGGCGGCGCCGACGCGGTCAAGTCCATGACCCTCGAGCACTATCCCGGAATGACCGAGGACGAGCTGACGGCAATCGACGCCGAAGCGAACAAGCGCTGGAAGCTCGAAGCGTCGTTGATCGTGCATCGCTACGGCACGCTTTTGCCGGGCGAACATATCGTGCTGGTGGTGACAGCAGCGGCGCATCGCACGGCGGCCTTCGCCGCCAGCGAGTTCCTAGTCGATTGGCTCAAGACGAAGGCACCGTTCTGGAAGCAGGAAGAGACGCCGCAAGGCGCGCGCTGGGTCGAAGCCCAGGATAGCGACGAGCAGGCGGCAAAACGCTGGGCAAAGGGCTAAGCCCTTTTAGGCGGCGCTGGCCTTTTCGGCGGCGCGGACTGACCGGTCGAAATCCTCGATCAGCTGCTTGGTCATCGCACCAGGCGTGAACTTATATTGGCCAATCTCGCGCACTGGCGTGATTTCGGCGGCACTGCCGGTGAGGAACACTTCCTGCGCCTTCGAAAGTTCGTCCGGCATGATCGCGCGTTCGACTACCTTGATCTGGTGTGCGCGCGCCAGGCCGATGACGTGACGGCGCGTGATGCCATCGAGGAAACAGTCGGGCGTTGGCGTGTGTAGCGTGCCATCGATGTTAAGGAACAGATTGGCGCCGGTCGCCTCGGCGAGCTGGCCGCGCCAGTCGAGCATCAGCGCGTCCTCGTAGCCTTCGGCCTCGGCGGCGTGCTTTGACAACGTGCAAATCATATAGAGG
Organism: Allostellaceae bacterium; assembly: GCA_035632055.1. Classification (GTDB taxonomy): domain Bacteria; phylum Pseudomonadota; class Alphaproteobacteria; order ATCC43930; family CGMCC-115725; genus REEB95. The sequence continues at coordinate 20,948 of DASQHO010000002.1, read as the reverse complement.
CCGGTGGCCTTCGCCTTGGTCGGCGCTGTATTCGGCGCCGGCCGCGCCCATTTCGCCCACGTCATGCGGATGCCCTTGAGCCGCGCCTCGGGTGCGAAATAGGTGCCCCAGTCCCAGGCCGCGACCGCCATGTGAATCTTGGTCGCCTGCGCCGAAACGCCCATCTGCTCCGGTCCGCGCCAAGCGATCGGCCGGACATAGCCGTCCTTGATGTTCTGCGCCTTAACCGCGGCATTGCATGCCGCCTCGATCTGATCGCGCGTCCACGGAATCTCAAAACCGAGGACGCGACCGGAGTCGATCAGCCGCTGTGCGTGATCGTGCAGCTTGAAGATGGTGCCGCCATAGGCGCGCGCGCCTTCGAACACCGCGCTGGCATAATGCAGCGCGTGCGTCAGCACATGGATCTTGGCATCGCGCCAGGGCACCAATTTACCGTCGAACCAAATCGAGCCGTCGCGATCGTCGTAAGGGATGAGGCTGGCTGCCATGGCGGTTCCTAGTGCGTTCCCGGGCGTTTTGTTCTGGAACGATAGACGATAAAGGCCGCGCCCTGCACCTGCATCGCCCAAGACGATTATGTGCAATTATGATCGAGAGGAAACCGTTCCATACAACCACGCGGTCGAATATAAGTCAACATGGCTGACGTAAAATCCACAGCGAACCCCCAGTTCCTGCGTGAGGAGGAACTGCGCCAGGCGATCGAGCTGCTTTATTATGGCTATCGCGATTTCACCGCCGAGCCCGACGCCATGCTGGCGCGCTACGGCTTCGGCCGTGCGCACCACCGCGTCATCTATTTCGTCGGCCGCCATCCGCAGATGAGCGTAAGCGACTTGCTCGCAATCCTGCGCATCACCAAGCAAAGCCTGTCGCGCGTGCTCAGCCAACTGGTGCGGCAGGGCTTCATCCGCCAATCGCCCGGCAGCCGCGATCGCCGCCGCCGCCTGCTCGAACTCACCGAGAAGGGCGTCGAGCTCGAACGCCAACTGTCGGAGAACCAGCGGCAGCGCATTGCCCGCGCCTATCGCGAAGCCGGCGCCCAGGCGGCTGAGGGTTTCCGCAAAGTCATGTTCGGCATTATGTCGAGCGACGAGGACCGCAAGCGCATCGGCCGCCGGGGCGAAGGCTCGCGGTGAGCGGACAGTGCTTCGGCAGCGATGAGCGCCTATACTGAGGCCATGGACGCCATGGAGTCGCATCTCCTGGTCGTCGACGACGATGCGCGGCTGAGGGACTTGCTGCGCCGCTATCTCACCGACCAGGGCTTTCGCGTCACCACAGCCGGCGACGCCGCCGAGGCGCGCCGCAAGCTGCACAGTATCGCCTTCGATCTTCTGGTGCTCGACGTGATGATGCCGGGCGAGGACGGTTTTATGCTTACAGCCAGCCTGCGCGAATCGAGCCGCATTCCCATCCTGCTGCTCACCGCTAAGACGGAAGGCGCTGACCGCATCGACGGCCTCGAGCGCGGCGCCGACGACTATCTGACCAAGCCATTCGAGCCACGTGAGCTGGTGCTGCGCATCCGCAACATTCTGCAGCGCGCGGCATCCGAAGCCGAGCACAAAGCGATCCTGCACTTGGGCGAGTATTGCCTCGATCTGCGGCGCGGTGAATTGCGCCGGGGCGATGAGCCGGTGCGATTGACCAGCGCCGAACAATCGCTGCTGGCGGCACTGGCGGCGCAACCAGGCGAAGCGGTGTCGCGCGAAGCCTTGGCAGAGGCGACGCAACTCGGCGGCAATTTGCGCGCCGTCGACGTGCAGATGACGCGTCTGCGGCGCAAGATCGAGCGCGATCCGCGCTTCCCGCGCTATCTCCAGACGGTCCGGGGTACGGGTTATGTCCTCAAGCCCGATTGAGCGTCGCGACGAGGGTCTCGAACTGCTGTCGGACGTGGCGGCGCGCCGCGCGCTCGGACTCGACAGTCACCGGCGGTGGTTCAAGCGCATGCTGCCGCGCTCGCTCTACGGCCGGTCGCTGCTGATCCTGATCCTGCCGTTGGTACTGGCACAATCGATCGCCACCTGGATCTTCTATGATCGCCATTGGGAAACCGTGGCGCGCCGTTTATCGACGTCGGTTGCCGCCGACATCGCGCTGACACTCGACTCGCTGTCGATCGCAACGTCCGATCGGCAGCGCGAAGCGATTTTCCACCGCGCCGCCGCCGATACCGAAGTGGTCTACAATTTTCGTGCCGGCGCCACACTCCCTAAAGGCGTGCAGCAGACAGACGGCTCGCGCATCGAGGAGACGCTGGCGCATGCGGTCACCGAGCGCGTCGGCCAGCCGTTCCAGATCAGCGGCGAATATGCCGACCGCGACCTCCTGGTGTCGATCCAGACCGGCGACGGCGTGATGACGGCTGTAGTGCCGCGCGAGCGACTGTTCACGCCGACGACTTACATCTTCATCATGTGGATGGTCGGTTCGTCGCTGGTGCTGTTTGCCATTGCCTCGGTGTTCATGCGCAACCAGATCAAGTCCCTGCGCCGGCTCGCTGTCGCGGTCGACGATTTCGGCAAAGGCCGCGAGGTGCCGAACTTCAAGGTCGAAGGTGCGACCGAAGTGCGCCAAACCGGCATGGCTTTTTTGCGGATGCGCGATCGCATCCAGCGCGCCATCACCCAGCGGACCGAAATGTTAGCCGGCGTGTCGCATGATTTGCGCACCCCTTTGACGCGGATGCGGCTGGCCCTCGAGCTGCAGAAGGACGATCCGCGCGTCGCCGAGCTCAAGGCCGACGTCGCCGCGATGGAGCGAATGATCCAGGGCTATATCGATTTCGCGCGCGGCGAAGGTAGCGAGCAGGCGCGACCGTCCGACTTGGTCGCACTGATCCGTGCCCTGGTCGCCGGACTGGGTCCAACCGGCGCGCCAGTGATGATGGCGCTGCCCGAGGAATGCACGCTGCCGCTGCGGTCCGATGCCATGCATCGCTGTCTCGGCAATCTGATCGCCAACGCTCGGCGATACGGCGCGCATGTCTGGGTAACAGTGATTGAGAGCAACGCGCTGGTCGAAGTGCTGATCGACGACGACGGACCCGGCATTCCGTCAGGCGATCGCGAGGCAGTATTCCGGCCATTTTTCCGGCTCGATCCCTCGCGCAATCCCGAAACTGGCGGCACTGGCCTCGGCCTTGCCATCGCCCGCGATGTAGTGCGCGTCCACGGCGGCGAGATCGTACTCGAGGCTTCACCGCATGGCGGCCTGCGCGCGCGCGTGAGACTGCCGAAATAGCGGCATGGACCTGACCTTCATCGGCAGCGGCGACGCCTTCGGGAGCGGCGGCCGTTTCAACACCTGTTTCCTGGTGCGCGGCGCCCATTGTCGTTTCCTCATTGACTGCGGTGCGACTGCACTTGTGGCGCTGAAGCGCGCTGCGGTCGACCTCAATGCGCTTGACGGCGTCGTACTTACCCACCTGCATGGCGATCATTTCGGCGGTCTGCCGTTTCTGCTGCTCGATGCCCAGCTTATGAGTAAGCGGTCGCGGCCGATCTTCATCTGGGGACCCGAAGGTACAGAATCACGGCTCGTGGCGCTGCGCGAGGTGCTGTTTCCCGGCTCGTCCAAAGTGGCACTCAAATTCGCGATCGACTACGTGACGCATCGGCCCGGCGCGCGCCACATCCATGGCGGCCTCGCGGTGACGCCCTATGCCGCGTTGCATTCCGCCGGCGCGCCGTGCTTCGCCGTGCGGATCGAATGCGACGGCAAGACTATCGCTTATTCCGGCGATACCGCATGGACAGATTCATTGATCGAAGTGGCGCGCGGCGCGGACTTGTTTGTCTGCGAATGCAGTAGTTTCGAGCGCGATCTGCCAGGCCATTTGAGTTGGCAGACGCTGGCCGCACGGCTGCCATCGATCGGTGCCAAGCGCGTCGTAATCACACACATGAATCCCGACATGCTGACTCAATCGGCGCGGCTCGGGGTCGAGATCGCGGCCGACGGTCTCACATTGACGGTGTGACGAAAGCACAGAATAGAAGAAGGGCCGTCCGGGGGTGGGACGGCCCTGTCACATCCGTTTCGGCGCGGCCCACGCGGGGAGCCGCACCGATCCGGTTACTTCGTGACGCGCTTCTTGGCCTCGTCGCGAACCTCTTCGAATCCCTGGGCGAAGCGCTTGGCGACGACGTCGAAGGCTTCGGTGTTGGCTTTGGCGAGCATCAGCGTCAACTCGCGGGTATTGGCGAGGCCGCGCTCGAAGGTCTGCTTCAAGAGCTCGGCCTGCTTGGCGATACGCTCTTCGGGCGCCGTCGGCTGCACGATCTCGCGCAATACTGTCGAAGCCTCGTCGATCGCTTCGCGCGCGATTTCGGCTTGGCGCCGCGCCACCGCCTGCACGCCTTCGACCGCAAGTTGGTTCGCCTGCGTCAGCGCTTCGATGTTCTTGCGCTGGCTGGCGAGCACCGCCTCGACATCGAAGCCTGGCAACGTGAAGCCGGCAAACGCCTTGCTGAAATCTGTATCCAGGAAAGTCTGTCGGCTATCCATGATGTGGATCCTTGGTTGGGAGTGAAGCTTTATGCTGCACTGCACAATGGCGAATATGATCCCTCGTATTAGGCCCGTCAAGGGCCAAAAAGGCCCAAATAATCAAATTTTGCGGCGCAACAAAATTTCAATAAATCGGCGCAGCCGGGCCTAAAGCCCGAGGAACGGCTCAAAATAAATCGGCGCAGCCGGGCCTAAAGCCCGAGGAACGGCTCAATGAGCGATAATCGGCGGTCGAGGGCGGCCATGGTCTTGCCAAGGTCGCGACTGTCGTCCCGCAGGAACACGACCAGAACGGACATATAGGCCACCAGCAGGATACGGCGCTTCACTAGGCCCGCCATGCCGGCCGTGGGCATCCCGGCTGCCTCAAGCATCCAGCCCATCGAGGCCAACAGCCGCTTCAGCGCCAACAACGCTGCCGGATCGCCGACACTATCCCAGGCCATGGCGCGGATGGCCTTGCGGTGCGGCCTCAACGCTTCGAACCGCCGCATCAGCACATCGAACAGGCGATCCTTCGGCTTTTCATCCTTATCCGCCGGCGGTCCGGCGAGCGCGATCTGATCAAAATGGCGTACGCATGCGGCCAGGATCGCGCCGCGTGAGCGTAGGCGGGCATAAAGTTCGGTGAGCGGCATTCCGGCTGCACGCGCAATATCGGTTAGCGTCGTCTGCCGCCAGCTCTGGCTCGCGGCCAGATCGAGCGCCGCCCGGACCACGCGGGCTTCGGCATCGCCGGACGCGCCCCGCCGCCGCGGTGCGGCGCGCTCGGATGCGGTTCTGCGGCTTGTCGCCATGACTGCAGCTTAGCGCAAGCCGTGAGCGCCGCCAAACCTCGCCGCGCAAACCTTATTGTGCCAGTTCGCGGGACCGCCGCGTCGCGGCAGCAATTGCATCGCGGATCAGCCGGTCGAATCCGTTCTCAGCCATCAGCACGTCGAGCGCGGCGCGCGTCGTGCCGCCGGGACTGGTCACTGCCTCGCGCAGTTGTGCCGGACTATGCTCCGCCACCCGCGCCAGTTCGCTGGCACCAGCAACAGTGGCAATCGCCAGCCGGCGCGCGAGCTCGGGCGCCAGGCCCTGTGCTTCGCCAGCCGCCGCGAGGCATTCGATGAACCAGAAGACGTAAGCCGGACCGCTGCCAGAGACCGCGGTGACCGGATCGAGCAGCGCTTCATCGTCGACCCAAGCAACTTCGCCGACCGCTGCCAGCAGCGTACTGCACAGCGTACGTTCCGCCTTGCGCACGGCCGGTCCGGCGCAGGCGACCGTCATGCCGCGGCCGATTGCCGCCGGTGTGTTCGGCATCGCGCGCACCAGCGCCGCATTGTCACCGAGAAGCCGCGCCATGGTGCCGAATGTCTTGCCGGCAGCAATCGACAGCATCACCGCGCCGCTCTCGGCAAACCGGCGATATGGCGGCACGGCCGCTTCGAAGGCCTGCGGCTTTATCGCGAACACCACCGCCGCCGGCATGAACGTCCGCGGTAGCCGATCCGGCGCGGAGTAATAGCGCGCGCCGCGCAGCCGATGGGTGGGCGACGGATCGACAACATGGAAGGGTCCGCCGACGCGCTTTCGCATCCAGCCGGCCAGCAGGGCGCCGCCCATCTTGCCGCAACCGACCAGCAGGATCGCCGCCGAGCGAGCGCGCCGTCCGCTCACGCCTCGCCGACCGGCTCGATCATCGCCGAGGCGATCGCCTCCTGGGCTGATTTGCCACCCCAGATGACGAGCTGGAACGCGGGATAGAAGCGCTCACATTCGGCGAGTGAAATATCCACCAGATCCTCGATCTGCTCGACACTCGCGCCGTGGCCGCCGCGTAGCAGTACACCCTGGCGGAACGCGGGACTCTTGTCGTCGGCGAAATCGAAATGGCCGATCCACAGCCGCTCGTTTACCACCGCCAGCAGCTCATGCGCTGCCGGGCGGCGGCCGCGCGGCACCTTGAGTTCGAAGCTGCAGGAATACTGCAGGGCATTGACCGACGGTTCCCAAACGAAATGCAGGCGATAGGAACACCAGCGGCCAACGACCTCGATCACCATTTCATCGTCGCCCGTGCGGTCGTGCGGCCAGGAATTGGCCTGCACGATTTCCTCGACCAGATCGATGGGATTGGCGCCGGCGACCGGGGTTTCGAGCGACAGCGTCGTCATCCGCCCTCCTTGGCGACGGAGGCGGGGGATTTCGACTAATGGTATGGTGTCTCCCCGCCAACCACTATGGCTAATCTGCCAAATGGCTTCGAGCCGAGGCAAGCGCCGAATGACGAAAAACTGTGGAGGACTCGCCTGCTAGCGCGATTTGCCGCGGCTGCCGCTGCCCCGCCGCGGCCGCGCCGGTCCCGCCTTGCGCCGCGAGCTGCCGCCGCTGCGGCCCTCAAGGGCGTCGAGCCGCGCCGCCAACGCTTCCTGCTCGCGCCGCGCCTTGGCCGCCATCGCCTGGACCGCATCGAATTCCTCGCGCCGCACCAGGTTCATGCGCGACAGCACGCGATCGATCTGATCCTTGATGCGGGCCTCAAGCTCGTCGCGCAAACCGACCAGCGCGCCGGCAGCGCCCTGTGCGACGCGAGCAAAATCCTCGAACAGGCGGTTGTTGCTTGCCATAGGCGTCTCTCCGTTCCGGTCAACATAAGCAGGCGCGCGGCCGGGGAACAGGCTATAACACCGCCCGCAGGAAACCAGCCATGATCGTCGTCACCGGCGGCGCCGGCTTCATCGGGTCGAATCTGGTCGCCGCGCTCGAAGAACGGGCCGCCGGCAACATCGTCGTCTCCGATTTCCTCGGCCAGGAGGAGAAGTGGCGGAATCTGGCCAAGCGTGAACTCGCCGCAGTGGTTCCACCCGACCGGCTGTTCGCCTATCTCGACGAGCACACCGCCAAGATCGAGACGATCTTCCACATGGGCGCCATCTCGGCAACGACCGAGCGCGATGTCGATCTGATCGTCGCCAGCAATTTCGCGCTGTCGCAACGGCTATGGGACTGGTGCACGCTGCATCAGAGGCGGCTGATCTACGCTTCATCGGCGGCGACCTATGGCGACGGCAGCGCCGGTTTCGACGACGATTTTACGCCCAGTGCGCTGGCCAATCTGCGGCCGCTCAACGCTTACGGCTGGTCGAAGCATCTGTTCGACCGCCGGATCGCGCGTCTGGTCGCCGACAACGCACCGCGGCCGAAGCAATGGGCCGGACTCAAATTCTTCAACGTCTACGGCCCGAACGAGTACCACAAAGGCACGATGAAGAGCGTCGTCGCGCACATCTACCCGCGCGCCAAGGCCGGTACGCCGGCGCGCCTGTTCAAGTCGCACAATCCGGCCTATCCCGACGGCGGACAGAAGCGCGATTTCGTCTATGTGCGCGATTGCGTAGCGGAGATGCTGTGGCTCTACGACCATCCCAGCGTCAATGGCCTGTTCAACGCCGGCACCGGCAAGGCGCGCAGCTTCGCCGACCTGGCGGCGGCGGTCTATCGCGCACTCGGCAGCGAGCCCAAGATCGAGTACGTCGACACGCCGATCGAGATTCGCGACAAGTATCAGTATTTCACTGAGGCCAAGATGGACCGGGTGCGCGCCGCCGGCTTCCGCGTACCGGCAACCGAACTCGAGGACGGCGTCCGCCACTATGTGCAGACCTACCTCGCTGCCGCCGATCCGTATCGCTGAGGGTTCCTGCGGCTCATGCTGGCGATTCCCTATCCCGTCATCAATCCGGTCGCGCTGTCCCTCGGGCCCTTTGTCGTCCGCTGGTATGCCCTCGCCTATATCGCCGGGCTGGTGATCGGCTGGCGCTATTGCTTGTGGATCGCGTCGCAGCCGCCACGGGTTGCCCGGCGCGAGGACATCGACGATTTCCTGATGTGGGCGACGCTCGGCGTCATCCTCGGCGGCCGCACCGGCTACGTGCTGTTCTACCGGCCGGAGTTCTACTTCGCCAATCCGAGCGAGATCCTCAAGCTGTGGCATGGCGGCATGTCGTTCCACGGCGGCGCGCTCGGTGTGCTGGTGGCGATATGGCTGTTCACCCGCCAGCGCAAGATGAATTACCTCGCCTTCGCCGACATTATCGCGCCGGCCGTGCCGATCGGTCTGTTCTTCGGCCGCATCGCCAATTTCATCAACGACGAGCTGTGGGGCCGTGTCACCGACGTGCCATGGGCGATGGTCTTCCCATCCGATCCCGCGCATCTGCCGCGCCATCCGAGCCAACTGTATGAGGCGACGCTCGAAGGCCTAGTGCTGTTCGCGATTCTGTTTTTGGTCATGCGCAAGACCGACGCGCGGCAGCACCCCGGCACGCTGTCCGGGACCTTCCTGATCGGTTATGGCGCAGCCCGCATCATCGGCGAGTGCTTCCGCCAGCCTGACGCCAATCTCGGATTCATCTTCTGGGGCATCACCATGGGCCAGATCCTCTCGGTGCCGGTGCTGCTCTTCGGCATCTGGCTGCTGTGGCGCGCGCGGCGGCAGCCAAAGCAGGCGTGAACGCGACGCAGCTGCTCGAGCATCTGCGCGGACTGATCCGCGCCGGCGGACCGCTGACGGTCGAGCGCTACATGCAGATCGCGCTGTGGCACCCGGAATGGGGATACTACGCGACGCACAAGCCAGTGGGCGCGCGCGGCGATTTCGTCACCGCGCCCGAAATCAGCCAGGTCTTCGGCGAGCTGATCGGCCTCTGGCTTGCAGACTTCTGGCAGCGGAGCGGCGCGCCCGATCCGGTAATCCTGTGCGAGCTTGGCCCCGGCAACGGCACGCTGATGGCTGATCTGCTGCGGGCCGCTGGGGCGGTTCCGGCGTTCCGCCGTGCCGTTCGCGTGCACCTCGTCGAAGCGAGCGCGGTGCTACGCGCGGTGCAAGAGCGTGCACTCCAAGACGCGGTGCCGCAGTGGCACGATTCGCCAGCGACTTTGCCGCCCGGTCCACTGTTGCTGGTCGCCAACGAATTTCTCGATGCGCTGCCGATTCGCCAATTCGAGCGCCAAGCCGACGGCTGGCACGAGCGACGGATCGGCCTCGACGCGCACGAGGATCTGACATTCGTCGGCGGTTCCGAACCGAGTACGGGAGCGCTGCCCGATTGGCCGGTCGGCAGCGTTATCGAACGCCGTCCAGCGGCACGAGCGCTGGCGCGCGACCTCGGCCGACGGCTGGCGAACCACGGCGGTGCGGCACTATTCGTCGACTACGGTTACTTCCCGGCGGCACCGGGAGAGACCCTGCAGGCCCTGGCACATCACCGGCGGCATGATGTTCTGCGCGATCCCGGCACCGCCGACCTCAGTGCGCATGTCGATTTTGCCGATTTTGCCGCCTGCGCCACTTCCAACGGCGCTCGCGCCTGGGGACCGGTATCGCAGACGCGATTCCTCAAGGCGCTCGGCATCGACATCCGTGCCCGCCGCCTTGCCGCAAGTAAGGACGCACGGCAGCAGGCCAACATCGAATTGGCCTGCCGCCGCTTGCTTGACGAGACGCAAATGGGCACCCTGTTCAAGGTGCTGGCCTTGACCGGCGGCGATGCGCCGCCGCCCGCCGGCTTCGATTGACGCGCATGATCCATCTCGACGTTTTCGGTTCGGGCCACGTCCGCCATGCATTCTTCACGCGCCAAGGCGGCGTCAGTGAAGGCGTTTGCGCCTCGCTTAATTGCGGCTTCACGACAACGGACGACGCTTCGCGGGTCAGCGAGAATCGCGCACGCGCGATGCGCGCGCTCGACTTGGCGCCAGACCGTCTCGCCACAGTCAAACAGGTGCACGGCGCCGAGGCGCTGGTGGTCGAGACACCCTGGCCGCATACGGCACTGCCGCGCGCCGACGCGCTGGTGACACGCGTGCCGGACTTGGCGCTCGGTATCCTGACCGCGGACTGTGTGCCGATCCTGTTTGCCGACACCGACGCCCGCGTGATCGGCGCGGCACATGCAGGCTGGCGCGGCGCACTCGCCGGCATCGTCGAGGCGACGGTCGCGGCGATGGAAGATTTGGGCGCATCGGCGCAGCGCACGGTCGCTGCCATCGGTCCGGCCATCGCTCAAAGTTCGTACGAAGTTGGACCGGAATTTCCGCGGCGCTTTCTGGCGCAAGATCCTGCCAATTCGGTCTTCTTCCTTCCGTCGTCCAAGCCCGGTCATTTCCTGTTCGACCTCAAGGGCTACGTGGCACATCGGCTTGCCGCACTCGGCATTCGCGCTGTCGCCGACGCTGATGCCGACACGGCGGCCGAACCGGACCGATTCTTCTCCTACCGCCGCGCCTGCCTGCGCGGCGAGCTCGGCCACGGGCTCGGCCTGTCGACGATCGCCCTCGCGCCATAGCGTTGTTGCCAGCGCGACGATAAGATCGCCGTCCGATGCGCTGCTGTTGGCTTCTCGCTTTCCTGCTGCTTGCCGCCTGCAACGGCGCGCCGCCGCCGATCATGGGGCGCACCGCACCGGCAGCGGCGTTGAGTCCGCCCGACAGCGTCGGCATCTATGTGCTGCCGGTCGAAAACGCACCGGCGGCGAGCGCCACGGCGCTGGCGGCGGCAATGGCCACGGCGCTGCAGCAGGCCGACGTTCCGGCGAGCGCGCAGTCGTCTAATCGCGACAGTTATCGTCTACAGCCGATCGCGACTGCGATATCTGGCGCCGGCGGCCATGAAAGCATCAGCGTCGTTTGGGAGCTGCGCAATGCGACCGGAACGATGATCGGCTCGACGCCGGCCCAGCTCGTTACCGATACCGCCGCGTGGCAACGCGGCGACGGCAAGCTGGCGGCAGCGCTCGCCGCGTCGGCGGCGCCTATGCTTGCCAAGTTGGTTCAAAGCGACGTACCGCCGCCGCAAGGCGGGCTCAACCCAGTCGTGGCTTTGCGTCCGGTTACCGGCGCGCCCGGCGATGGCGACCGTTCACTGACCCGCGCCATGGGCGCGGCGCTGGAACATACAAACGTCGTCGTCGCGGCCATACCAGCCGACAAGGCGGATTTCATTGTCACCGGGACGGTCACGCTGACGCAAGCGGACGGGCAGAAGCAGCAGGTCAGGGTGACCTGGGTGTTGATGCGGCCGGACGGCAGCGAAGTCGGCCGGGTCAAGCAGGAGAATGCCGTGCCCGCCGGCAGCCTCGACGGCGCCTGGGGCGAGGTCGCCTACGCCGTCACGAGCGCAGCCGCGTCGGGCGTGCGCCGGCTCATTGAAGAGGTCGGGCTGGCCGCCGCGGGGCGCTCCTAAGGCCCTGGGCTGGCGCGACTATTTGCCCTCGGCCGGACGGTCAAAGTCGTTGCGGCAGCGAAACCCCTTTGTTACATTCCGCCGCGCTTGGGGCGGCCCATCCGGGCGCACTGCCGCGGACGGCGAAACCGACATGAAAATCCTTGCTTGCAATGCCAATCGGCCGCTCGCCGAAGCAATATCTGCGTATCTGCACATCCCGCTGACCGACGCCAGCGTGCGGCGCTTTTCCGACATGGAAGTGTTCGTCGAAATCCATGAAAATGTGCGCGGCGAGGACGTCTTCATCATTCAGCCGACCTCGTATCCGGCGAACGACAATCTGATGGAACTGCTGGTGTCGCTCGACGCGCTCAAGCGCGGTTCGGCGCGCCGTGCGACCGCCGTCATCCCCTATTACGGCTATGCCCGCCAGGACCGCAAATCCGGCCCGCGCACGCCGATCTCGGCAAAGCTGGTAGCCAATATGATTACCGCAGCAGGCGCCGATCGCGTCCTGACGCTCGATCTCCATGCCGGCCAAATTCAGGGATTCTTCGATATTCCGACCGACAATTTGTTCGCCGCTCCGGTGTTCGTGCAGGATATCAAGGAGCGTTTCGACGGCGGCGATTTAACCATTGTGTCACCGGATGTGGGCGGCGTGTTGCGCGCCCGCGCCATCGCGCGCCGACTTGACGCCGACCTCGCGATCATCGACAAGAGGCGCGAGCGGGCCGGCGTTTCCGAGGTGATGAACATCATCGGCGACGTCCAGGGCCGCCGCTGCATTCTGGTTGACGACATCGTCGACAGCGCCGGGACGCTGTGCAACGCCGCCGTGGCGTTGATGGAGCGCGGCGCCAAGTCGGTGTCGGCCTATGTCACGCACGGCGTGCTGTCGGGCGGCGCGGTCGCCCGCGTCACGGCGGCGCCGATCGCGGCGTTGGTCACGACCGACAGCATTGCCGCGACCGAGGCGGTGCGCGTCGCGCGCAATATCCGCCGGCTGTCGATTGCGCCGCTGATGGCCGAAGCCATCCAGCGGATTAGTGAGGAACGGTCGGTTTCAAGTCTGTTCGCGTAACAAGGAGTTTTGTGATGGCCGAGTTGATCACTTTGAGCGCCAAGGGGCGAGCCGGCGCCGGCCGCGGGCCGGCCCGTGCCGTACGCCGCGAGGGCCGCGTGCCCGGCGTGATCTATGCCGAGGGCAAGCCGCCGACGATGATCTCGGTCGATCCGCAGCAACTGAGCCACGAGCTGGTAAAGCCGGGCTTCTTCGCGCGACTGATCGACGTCGATCTCGATGGTGCCAAAGTCCGCGCACTGCCGCGCGAGGTCCAGCTCGATCCGGTCACCGATCGGCCGGTGCATGTCGACCTGCTGCGCGTCACCGCTGGCACCCGCATCCGGGTCAATGTCCCGGTGCGCTTCCTCAACGCCGAGGCATCGCCCGGCATCCGCCGCGGCGGCATCCTCAACGTCGTGCGCCACGAAATCGAGATGCTCTGCCCGGCCGAAAAGATTCCGAGCGAGATCACGGTCGATCTCGACGGCCTCGAAATCGGCGACAGCGTCCACATCAACCAGGTCAAGCTGCCGGAAGGCGTCAAGCCGACGCTGGCGCGCAACTTCACCGTCGCATCGGTGACCTCTCCGACAGCGGTGCGCGAAGAGGCCGCGGCAGCCGCAGCGGCAGCGGCCGCAGCAGCCGCGGCGGCGGCAGCAGCAGCCGAAGCCGGCGTGCCGGCAGAAGGCGAAGCTGGCGCTGCGCCGGGTGCAGCACCCGGTGCGCCGGGTGCCGCGGCAGGCGCCGCGCCAGGAGCCACGCCGGCAGCAGGTGCCGCACCGGCAGCGGGCGCCAAGCCGGCAGCGGGCGCAGGCGCCGCACCCAAGGCGCCGGCGGGCCAGCCGCCCAAGAAGTAACCGGAAACGGCGATGCGGCTTATCGTCGGGCTGGGCAACCCCGGAGCCCGTTACGAGCGCACGCGCCACAATGTCGGCTTCGTAACGGCCGATGCGATCCATCGCCGACACGCCTTCGGCCCATGGCGCGCCAAGTTCCAGGGCCTGCTCGCCGAAGGTGCGTTGGGCGGCAAGCGCCTTTACCTGCTTAAACCGCAGACTTTCATGAACGCGTCGGGCGAGAGCGTCGCAGAGGCGGCACGCTTCTATAAGATTCCGGTCGGCGAGCTCGCCGTTATTCACGACGAAATCGACCTCGAGCCCGGCAAGTTGCGCGTAAAACAGGGTGGAGGCGCGGCGGGACACAACGGCTTGCGTTCGATCGACGCGCAGCTCGGCGACGACTATTGGCGGATACGGATCGGTATCGGCCATCCCGGCGTCAAGGAGCTGGTCGAGCCTTACGTGCTGCAGAATTTTTCCGCCGAGGACCAGGCGTGGCTGCCGCCGCTGATAGGCGCCATCGCCGACGCGTTTCCGGTTCTAATCGCCGACGGCGCCGGCACCTTCACCACCAGAGTGGCGCTGATCCTCAAGCCCAATCGCAAAGAGCCGTCCGCCGGGAAATAGCATGGGATTCAATTGCGGCATCGTCGGCTTGCCCAATGTCGGCAAGTCGACTCTGTTCAACGCGCTGACCGCGACCCAGGCGGCCGAGGCGGCAAACTATCCGTTTTGTACCATCGAGCCCAATGTCGGCCGTGTCGCAGTGCCCGATCCGCGTCTCGATACGCTGGCAGCGATCGCTCAGTCGGCCAAGATCGTGCCGACTCAGCTCGAATTCGTCGATATCGCCGGCCTGGTGCGCGGCGCCAGCAAGGGTGAAGGCCTCGGCAACCAGTTCCTGTCGCATATCCGTGCTGTCGACGCGGTCGCGCAAGTGCTGCGCTGCTTCGAGGACGCCAATGTCACGCACGTTGAAGGCTCTGTCGATCCGATCCGCGACGCCGAGACCATCGAGACCGAGCTGATGCTCGCCGACCTCGAAAGCCTCGAGAAGCGGCGCATCGCCGCCGAGAAACGCGTGCGCGGCGACGACAAGGACGCCAAGGCGGAAATGAACGTCATCGAGCCGGTGCTGGCGGCGCTCAAGGACGGCAAGCCCGCGCGCACGGTCGTCGTGCCGGCCGAGCTCAAGCCGGCGCTTAAGTCTCTGCAGCTGCTGACCGCCAAGCCGGTGCTCTACATCGCCAATGTCGAAGAAGCCGCGGCCGCCAAGGGCAACGCCCAATCGCAACGGGTCGCCGACTATGCGAAGCGGCAGGGCGCGCAGAGCGTGGTGATTTCGGCGGCGATCGAGGCCGAAGTCGCGCAGCTCGCTGATGCGGAGGAACGCCGCGCCTTTCTTGAAAGCCTCGGCCTCAAAGAAACTGGCCTCGCCCGCGTCATCCGCGCCGGCTACGCGCTGCTCGACCTCGTCACCTTCTTCACCGTCGGCCCCAAAGAGGCACATGCCTGGACAGTGCGCAAAGACGCCAAGGCGCCGGAAGCCGCGGGCGCCATCCACACCGACTTCGAGAAAGGCTTCATCCGCGCCGAGGTCATCGCCTACGATGACTATGTCGCGTGTGGCGGTGAGCAGGGCGCCAAGGACGCCGGCAAGCTGCGAATTGAAGGCGCCGAATATATCATCGCCGACGGCGACATCCTGCACATCAGGTTCAACCTCTAGCGGCTCCAGCTGCCGCCGCCTATAGTCGCGAGCCGATAAAAATCGGGAGGCATGCACGATGGGTCAGACGGTTTCGCTCACCGCCAAGGACGGACACAAACTCGACGCCTACGTGGCGACGCCCGCCGGCAAGCCGAAAGGCGCCCTGGTGGTGATCCAGGAAATCTTCGGCGCCAACCATCACATCCGCAACGTCGCCGACCGCTTCGCGGCGATGGGCTATGCCGCGGTGGCGCCGGCGCTGTTCGACCGCGTCCAGCGGGGCGTCGATCTCGGCTACGACCCTGAAAGCATCGCCAAGGGCCGTGCGCTGCGCGAGAAAGTGCCGATGGACGGTTCACTCGCCGACGTGCAGGCCGCGATTGACTACGCCAAGCAGTTCGGCAAGGTCGGCGTTGTCGGCTATTGCTGGGGCGGCTCGCTCGCCTTTTTGGCGGCGACGCGGCTCAGCGGCGCCACCGCCGCGGTTGGCTATTACGGCGGCATGATCGCTGCTCACGCCGGCGAAAAACCGAAAATCCCGATCATCCTGCATTTCGGCGACAAGGATCAGTCCATCCCGATGAGCGACGTCGAGAAGGTCAAGCAGGCGCGCGCCGAGGTACCGATTTACGTCTACGGCGCCGGCCACGGCTTTTCGTGTGATGAGCGCGGCTCCTTCGACAAGACGGCGCACGAGCAAGCGCTGCAGCGCACCACCGCCTTCTTTAAGCAGCATATCGGATGATCAGCCCGAACGTGCGGCCTTTTGTTCGGGGAAGAGTGATAGCAACCCGTCGCGCGACGCCGGACAGACGCCGCGCTCGGTGATGAGTCCAGTGACGTATTCCGCCGGCGTGACGTCGAACGCATAGTTGGCGGCCGGGCTTCCGTCTGGGATGACGCGCACCCGCGTCACCTCGCCCGAGCCAAGCCGGCCGGAAATCTCGGCGACCTCGTCGGCATTGCGCTCCTCGATTGGAATCGTGCGGCCGTTGCTCAGCGTCCAGTCAATCGTCGGTGATGGCAGCGCAACGTAAAACGGCACGCCGTTGTCGTGCGCCGCCAGCGCCTTGAGATAAGTGCCGATCTTGTTGGCAACGTCGCCGGTTGCGGTCGTGCGGTCGGTGCCGACAATGCAGAGATCGACCTTGCCATGCTGCATCAAATGGCCGCCAACATTATCGGCAATCACGGTATGCGGCACGCCGTGCTGGCCGAGCTCCCAGGCGGTCAGGCTGGCACCCTGGTTGCGCGGCCGCGTCTCGTCCACCCAGACGTGCAACTTCACGCCTTCGTCGTGTGCGAGGTAAATCGGCGCCAGCGCCGTGCCCCAATCAACTGTCGCGAGCCAGCCGGCGTTGCAATGGGTGAGAATCTCGACCGGCGTCTTGCCGCCTTTGCGCGCCAGCGCATGGCGGATCAGCGGCAGGCCGTGGCCGGCGATCGCGCGGTTCATGGCCACGTCGGCCTCGGCGATCTCGCCGGCGCGGCGATAGGCCGCCGCGGCGCGGCGTTCGGCCGGCAATTGCTGCAAGAGCGTGCGCATATCCTCGACGGCCCAGCGCAGATTGACCGCGGTCGGCCGCGTCGCCAACAGCATGCCGGCTGCCTGCGCGATCGCCGCATCGCTCGGATCTGCACGCATGGCGAGCGCCATGCCGTAAGCCGCCGTCGCGCCGATGAGCGGCGCCCCGCGTACCAGCATGGCACGGATCGCATGCGCTACCTCGTCGACGGTGATCAGCCGCAGGGTGCGTAGTTCGAACGGAAGGCGGGTTTGGTCGATGATGCCGACGCCGGCGCCGTCGGCGTCGAGCCAGATGCTTCGCATCGCCTGGCCCGCGACTTTCATCGGCTCACGCCTTGCGCTTTTTGCCCTTGCCCGCCGGACGCAAGATGCGGCCGGCAATGGCATCGAGCTTCTTCAGCAGTCTGGGATCGCGTTTTTCCGGCGCGGTGATCAGCGCATTGTCGAGTGCATGGTCGCAGCCCTGCGGACAGCCCGCTCCGTCACGCGCAATCAGTGGAATCACCGCCTTGACCAACGCCTTGGCCTTGTCGGCGTTGGCGAGCAGCGTGGCGACGATCATGTCGACCGTGACGTGATCGTGATCTGGGTGCCAGCAATCGAAATCGGTCACCATCGCCACGGTGGCGTAGCAAATCTCGGCTTCGCGGGCGAGCTTGGCCTCCGGCAGGTTGGTCATGCCGATGACGTCGCAGCCCCAATGACGATAGAGCCGGCTTTCGGCCAGGGTTGAGAATTGCGGACCTTGCATTACCAGGTACGTGCCGCCGCGAACCATCTTGACCGCGGCAGCATTGCCCGCCGCGGCGAGATGGCCGCCGAGCCGGCCACATACCGGATGCGCCATCGAGATATGCGCAACGCAGCCGGTGCCGAAGAAGCTGCTGTTGCGGCTGTGGGTGCGGTCGATGAATTGATCGGCGAGGACGAAGGTGCCGGGTGGCAGATTTTCGCGGAATGAGCCGGCTGCCGACAGCGAGATCAGATCGGTGACGCCGGCGCGTTTCAGCACGTCGATATTGGCCCGGTAGTTGATCTCGCCCGGCGGGATCGGATGGCCGCGGCCATGCCGCGGCAGGAAGACGAGCTCGATATCGCCGAGCCGCCCGAAGCACAACGCGTCGGATGGCTGGCCGAAGGGCGATTTGAGCCGCCGCCAAGCGACACTAGTCATGCCCTCGATCTGGTAAAGGCCGCTGCCGCCGATGATACCGATGACGCGCCCGGTCATCGCAACTCCCCCGAAGTCCGGAGCGCAGTCAACCAGTCCGGCGGCGCGGCGACAACCCGAATCAGTGCTCGACGTCGGACCAGACGCGGCGCTTGGCGCCGTACAGCACGCCGGTCATCGCGAGCAGGAACAGCACGACCTTGGCGCCAGTGCGCTTACGCTGTTCCATCGTCGGTTCCGAGGCCCAGGTCAGGAAGGTCACGACGTCGTGTGCCTCCTGCTGCAGCGTCGCCTTGGTGCCGTCGGCGTACTGCACCGAATCGTCCTGCAGCGGCTGCGGCATCGCGATCACATGGCCGGGGAAGTAGAGGTTGTAGTTGCCGCCGCTCGGCGGCATCTGGAACCCCTTTGGCGGTTCACCGAAGCCGGTGAGGATCCCATAGACGTAACGCGCGCCGCCTTCCCGCGCCTTGATGATGTCCGACAGATCGGGCGGCGCCTTGCCGCCATTGGCGGCAGCCGCAGCGGCCTCGTTGGCAAACGGCGCAACGAAATGGTCCGACGGCCGCGCCGGACGCTGGATCGGCTGGCCATTCTTGTCGATATCGGCGACTTGTTTCTGTGCCGCGATCGCCTTGACCTGCTCCTCGCTGTAGCCGAGAGCCTCGGGTCCGGCGAGATCGTCGTAGGTCAGCAAATCCATCGAATGACAGGCCGAGCACACTTGGCTGTAAATCTGGAAGCCGCGCTGCAAGGCGGCGCGGTCGAAGGTGCCGAACGGCCCTTCGAACGACCACGAAACGTTGGGCAACGCCGGCATCGCTTCATCGGCCTGTGCGCGGGCCGGCTGGGCCGGTTGCGCCAACACCGCGGCGGCGGCCACCACGCCTGCAAGCAGCGCCGGAATCACGAGACGCGGCTTCATGGCTTGGCCCGCGTCGCGGCGGCGCCTGCAAGCGCCCCGCCGCGTTTCTTCAAGACGGCCTCGGCGATGCTCGGCGGCAGCGGCAACGGCCGCTCGAACCAGCCAATAAGCGGCATCAGCACTATGAAGTGGAAGAAGTAATAGAAAGTGCCGATGCGACCGATCACGATCCACCAGCCTTCCGGCCGATGCGCGCCGACATCGCCGAGCACGAACGCGTCGATCACCAGCAGCCAGAACACCC
Organism: Allostellaceae bacterium; assembly: GCA_035632055.1. Taxonomy (GTDB): domain Bacteria; phylum Pseudomonadota; class Alphaproteobacteria; order ATCC43930; family CGMCC-115725; genus REEB95. Next base: position 1,730 of record DASQHO010000002.1, on the reverse strand, counting down.
ATTTGTAGACGGGCCGGAAATAAGCGCTGCGCACCTTCGAGGTGTCGAGCCAAGGCACGACGAACAGGATGAAGATCGCGCCGAAGAGCGCGCAGACACCGAGCAGCTTGTTCGGGATCGAGCGCAGGATGGCGTAGAACGGCAGCAAATACCAATCCGGCACGATCTCAGGCGGCGTCTGCATCGGATTGGCCGGGATGTAGTTCTGCGGTTCGGCCAGCAGATTGGGGAAATAAAACACGACGATCGCGAAGGCGATCAGGAACACGCTCAGGCCGAACATGTCCTTGTAGGTGTAATACGGATGGAACGGCACGCTGTCCTGAGGGCCTTTGCGGTCGATGCCGAGCGGATTGTTGGAGCCGTGCTGGTGCAGCGCCAGGATGTGGAGAATCACAACACCGAGAATCACGAACGGCAGCAGGTAGTGTAGCGCGAAGAAGCGGTTGAGCGTCGGATTGCCAACCGCGAAACCGCCCCACAGCCAGGTGACGATATCTTTGCCGACGCCGGGAATCGCCGAGAACAGGTTGGTGATGACGGTCGCGCCCCAGAAGCTCATCTGGCCCCATGGCAGCACGTAGCCCATGAACGCGGTCGCCATCATCAGCAGGACGATGACCACACCGAGCATCCACAACAGTTCGCGCGGCGCCTTGTAGGAGCCGTAGTACAGACCGCGGAACAAATGGATGTAGACGACAATGAAGAAGAACGACGCGCCGTTCATGTGAATGTAGCGGATCAGCCAGCCGTAGTTGACCTCGCGCATGATGCGCTCGACCGACTGGAACGCGTCGCCGGCGTTGGGATCGTACTGCATCGCCAGGAATATGCCGGTTGCGATCATGATCACCAGCATGACGCCGGCGAGCGAACCGAAATTCCACCAGTAGTTCAGATTCTTCGGCGTCGGATATTCGTGCAGCTCGTGATCGAGATAGGTGAACACCGGCAGGCGGTGATCGATCCATTGCACCAATTTGTTCTGCGATACCGCCATGGCCCCGCCTCAGATCTGCTCGATCGAATCGAAATCGAATGTCGAATTCGGCGGGTTCTCGCCGATCCGGACGGTGGTGTCGTTGATGAAATGATGCGGCGGCACCGGCAGATTGTACGGCGCCGGCACACCGCTGAAGACACGGCCGGACAGATCATAGCGCGAACCGTGACACGGGCAGAAATAGCCGCCGGGCCAAGCCGGACCGAGACTGCCGCCTGGTTGCGGCGTGAATTCGGGAATGCAGCCGAGATGGGTGCAAATGCCGACGAGCACCAGATACTCCGGTTTGATCGAGCGATGCCAGTTCGTGGCGTAAGGCGGCTGTTGCAGCACGTCGGAATTCGGATCGCGCAGCAAGCTGGTATCGTTCGACGATTGCAGTTTGCTCAGCTCGGCGGGCGTGCGGTGGACGATGAAGATCGGCCGCGAGCGCCAAATCACGAGAACCTGCTGGCCCGGCTGCAAGCTCGACAGATCGACGTCGATCGGTGCGCCAGCCGCCAGCACATCGCGTGCCGGATTCATGCTTGTAATCAGCGGCCACACCGTGCACGCGGCACCGACGCCCAGAAGCGCATTGCCGGCGATCACCAGGAAGTCGCGTCGCGAACCGCCCGGCGCGTGTCCGCCAGCCGTATGCGAATGCGCCGAATCCGCCATCGATCCCCTCTTTCGCCCGCGCTCGAAGCCCGCGCGCAAGCTACAGGCTAAAACGAAAGCTTCT
>DASQHO010000001.1:0-78881 GCA_035632055.1 Allostellaceae bacterium | reverse complement strand
GACGTCGGCGTGAGCGCCGGTTTCCATCGTTCAGGCTCCCGCCAGTTGCGGATGGACGACCTTGCCGTCGCGCGTCAGCAGGCTCGCCTTCACGATCTCGTCGGCTTCGTCGATCTTGAGCGCCTTGTCCTTGCCCACGATTAGGCCCAGGAAGGCGAAGAGGTTGCGGGCGTAGAGCGCGCTGGCATCGACCGCGATGCGCGCCGGCATGTTGCTATGGCCGATGATCGCCACACCGTTGGCCGTGGTCACGATCTCGTCCGGCTTGCTGCCTTCGACGTTACCGCCTTGTTCGACGGCGAGGTCGACGATGACCGAGCCGGCGCGCATAACGCCGACCATCTCCTTGGTGATCAGGATCGGCGCCTTCCGGCCTGGAATCAGCGCTGTACAGATGACGATGTCGGTCTTCTTGAGCGCTTCGGTGACGTGCTCACGCTGGCGGCGGGTGAAATCCTCGCTCGCCTCCTTGGCATAGCCGCCAGCTGTCTCCATCGCCTTCATCGCTTCGAGATCGACGGTGAGGAATGTCGCGCCCAGGCTTTCGACCTGTTCCTTGGCGGCAAATCGCACGTCAGTCGCGCTGACCACGCCGCCGAGCCGGCGCGCTGTGGCGATCGCCTGCAAGCCGGCGACGCCGGCGCCCATGATCAGCACGCGTGCCGGCGGCACTGTGCCGGCAGCGGTCATCATCATCGGCATGGCACGGCCGAAATAATCGGCGGCATCGAGCACCGCCTTGTAGCCGGCGAGATTTGCCTGGCTCGACAGAACGTCCATGGTTTGGGCGCGGGTGATGCGCGGCACAAGTTCCATCGCGAAGGCGGTCACGCCCGCCTTGGCATAGGCTTGGACTTCATCCTTGTGCTGCAACGGCGCCAGCATCGCGACCAGCACGGCGCCGGACTTCATCGTCTTGAGCTCATCGGCGGTCGGGCGCTGCACCTTGAGCACGATCTCCGCGCCGAGCGCAGCAGCGGCATCGCCGAGCTGCGCGCCCGATGCGGCATAGGCGTCATCCATATAGGCAGCGCCAGCGCCGGCGCCGCGCTCGACGACGACCGAGTGGCCTTGTCCAACCAAGCGCTTCGCCGTGTCGGGCGAAGCCGCGACGCGAAGCTCGCCAGCCCGGCGCTCCTTGGGTATGCCGATAATCATCCGGTAACACGCTCCCCTGGCCGCCTTATCCCCCTTGAGCCGAGGCAGCGCGGCGACACAATGCCGCGCTCGGATTGCTTTCTCAAGGTTTTTGGGCCGCGACTATTTGACCAATTGCTGCGCGTGGCGCAGATCGTCAGCGCAGAGATTCGCGTGGCCAGCATCGTTGTCGTTCTGCGCCTTGGCGAGCAGCAATTCGAGTTCCTGTTGCTTCGCCGGATCGTTCAGCGTGGCGATACGACTGCGCAGGGCGGCGATCTCCTGGCCGCAATCGGTCTGCGCGAATGCGGTGGTCGCCATCACGACCACAGCGACGGCGAGGAGCGGCAGCACCCTTCTCATGTCCTTCCCCTGAAACTAAGATAGCGCCGATCCAACGACTGTCGGGCCGCAGCATTCGCGCCGGTCAACCTACCAAGGATTGTGGTGCCTGCACTGGCACCCCCAAGGAATAAGTCACATCCATACGCGTTGTCATCATGTCAGGCTCGATCGGGCGACCCGGCCCTGCCAGGGGCGGGGGTGATGAGCGTAGCCTTCAATGACCAGCTCGTCGCCGTTCTGCCTCGGTTACGGCGGTTCGCCCGAGGCCTGACCGGTTCCGCCGTCGAAGCGGACGATCTCGTCCAAGCGGCGTGCGAACGGGCCTTGGCCCGCGCGCACCAGTTCCAGCCGGGAACGCGCTTCGACAGTTGGATGTTTCGCATCGTGCAGACGGTCTGGATCGACCAGCTGCGTGCCCGCGAGATCCGGCGGACCGAGAGCGAAGACGAGGCGCTGGGAACGGGCACCGACGAGCCGACGCGGCGGGTCGAAGCCCGGATGGCGTTGCGGGAAGTGCAGGCGGCGATGGCCGTCCTGCCGGCCGAACAACGTCTGGCTCTGCTCCTCGTGACGGTCGAAGGGTTGAGTTACAGGGAAGCGGCGGAGGTCGCCGCGGTGCCGGTCGGCACCATCATGAGTCGGTTGGCGCGGGCGCGGGTGGCGCTGCTCGCAAAACTTGGTGGTGGTGCTCTCCGGGGGAGTACGGAAGATGCAAAGGCCGAGTGACGAAACACTGATCGCCTATCTCGACGGCGAATTGGACGAACGCGATACCCTGGAGGTCATCCGGGCGTTGGCGTGCGACGAGCGTTTGCAGGCGCATGCCGAACGCCTCAATGCCAGCGCGCGGCTCATCCGCGCCGCTTATGACGACGTTTTGCGTGAACCGGTGCCTGAACGCCTGATCGCGGCGGCCCGCGGCGACCGCGGGCTGAGTGCGCTGCAGCGCACATTGACGCGCTTGGCGCGTTGGCGGCTCGCGCTGGGCGAGCGGCCGTGGTGGATCGGCGTGCCGGTGGCGGCTGCGCTCGCCGGCCTCATGGTCGGCGGCGGTCTCGGTTTCATCGCCGGTACCGAGCAGACGGCGAGCCTGACGGCGCAGCAGGATCTGGTCACCGCCGGCGCCGGTACCAATTGGCTCGACAGCATCGCCGGCTATCACAAGCTGTTCGTGAAGGCGGGCGCCAACGACCGCGCGCTGATGGACGTGCCGGCCGACGCGACCAGCGACGCCGCGCGCAAGGCCGGGCAGCTGCCGGCGGATTTCCGCCTGCCGAACCTGAAGCCGTGGAGCCTCGACTTCCAGGGCGCACGGCTGTTAGTAATCGACGGACGGCCGGCGACGCAGCTGTTCTATACGACGGACAACAAGAATCTTGGGCCGCTGACCTTCGTCGAGGCTGAATCGTCGAAGTCCGATCTCGCGCCGACGTTCGACCGCCGCGAGGACCTGAACATCCTCTACTGGCGGCACCATGGCCATGCCTATGCGCTCGTCGGCACGGCGGATATCGGCTATCTCTGGAACATCTACAACGATATCGCCTGGCAGCTCGACGCGATCTAGCTGCAGGCCGCCGCTACCGGGCGCATTTCCGGCCAGCGGCGGGCCGAGCCTCGCGTTACCCCGCGTCGCCCGGTAGAGTCGCCGGCATGGACGTGCATGCTCCCATGGCCGGAGTGGCGCCCGGGCGCGGCGAGGCGAAAGTGGAGCGCGACCTCCGCCTTGATTTCTTCCGTGGCCTGTCGCTGTTCTTCATTTTCATCGATCACGTGCCGGGCAATGTCCTCGCCTACGGAACATTCCACGCCCTGGCGTTTTCCGACGCCGCCGAAGTCTTCATTTTCATCTCCGGCTTCACCGCTGCGCTGGTCTACGGCCGCAGCCTGATGCGCAACGGCGCGCTGTTGGCGACGGCGCAAATCTATCGCCGCGTCTGGCAGCTCTACGTCGCGCACATCTTCCTGTTCGTGATCTTCGTTGCCGAGGTCTCATACAGCGTGCTGGTGGTGCACAACGCGATGTATATCGAGGAAATGCGCGTCGCCAATTTCCTCGAGACGCCGCATCTGGCAGTGATTGGCGCGCTGCTGCTGCTGTTCCAGCCGGCGTTTCTCGACATCCTGCCGCTCTATATCGTCTTGCTCGCTGGCTTCCCGCTGGTGCTGCTGGGGTTGCGCATTCACCGGCTGCTGCCGCTCGCGATTTCCGCAGCGCTCTACGCTGCAACGCTTTTCTGGGGCTGGGCTCCGCACACCTACCCGGCCGGCGTGCCTTGGTTCTTCAATCCGCTCGCCTGGCAGTTCCTGTTCGTCATCGGCGCTACTGCGGGCTTCTCGCGGGTCACCGGTGTCTGGCCGTTTCCCAGCGGCCTATGGTTTCGCGTAATGGCGATCGCTGTCGCCGGGTTTTGCGCGCTGGTCAGCCTCGATTGGACGATCCACTGGCTCTACGATCCATTTCCGCTGGTGCTGGCAAAGCAGTTGTGGATGCACACGCTCGACAAGACCGACTTGGCGCCGTTACGGCTGATTGATTTTCTCGCCATCGCTACGACGACCATGGTCTTCGTCAAGCCGGGCAGCGGGTTTCTCCATCGGCGATGGGCTCGGCCGCTGATCGTCTGCGGCCAGCATTCTCTCTATGTGTTCTGTCTCGGCATCGTGCTCGCGGTGCTCTGCCATTTCATCCTGTCCGAGTTCTACGACGGCGTACTGACGCAGGCGGCGGTCAACCTCGTCGGCTTTGCGGCGATGATTGGTCTCGCCTACTTGCTCGAATGGTACAAGCTTGCCATCCGCCGCGTGCCTGATGCGCGCGCCGGGGCGGGCGCATCGGAATGATCGCGATGGCACGACCGATCGCCAAGCTGGCTGTCGCACTGATCGTCGTGCCGCTGCTCGGCGCGCCGGCGATTGCGCAAACGCAGGCGCCTTCCGCGCCAAAGCCGAACCGGTGCGCGGTGCCGCCCGATCTTATCGCCACCGATCCGACGCTGCCCGGCCTGGCCAAGCGTTTTCACGAGCGGGAGCCGGTCGTCATTGTCGCTATCGGCGGTGCATCGACGGCGGGCGTGGCTGCCGGCAGCCCGGCCAACGCCTATCCGCAGCAGCTGCAGGAAGCCTTGGCGCGCCGCCATCCCGGCGTCCCGATCACGGTCATCAACAAGGGCGTTCCGCGCCAGACGACGCGAGAAATGATCGCGCGGTTTTCCGCCGATGTGCTCGCTGCCAAGCCCAATCTGGTGGTCTGGGAGACCGGCACTGTCGACGCCGTCCGGGCGGTGGAAATCGACGAATTCGCCACTGCGCTCGAGGACGGGATTTCGAAGCTGCGGGCAGCCGGCGCGGCGGTCATGCTGGTCAACATGCAGTTCAATCCGAGCCTGGTCTCGGTCATCGATTTTGGTCCCTATCTGGGCGCCATCGACCGGGCGGCGGATCTGGATGATGTGTACCTGTTCGACCGTTATCAGATCATGCGCTACTGGAGCGACAATGGCCGCTTCGATTTGGTCGATGTTCCGAGCGGCAAACAGGCCGTTCTGGCGGGCGAAATCTATCGCTGTCTGGGCGAGACGATGGCCGACGCGATCGACCGCGCCGCCCGGTAGGATCGGTCCGCGATGCTGCGCGACAAGCTGAAATCGAAACCACCGACGCCGGCGCTGCTGCGCGCTCAGCATTCGCTCATGGCCCTGACCGTGCTTGGACTCATCGCCGGCAGCTTGTTGATGGCCGTGCCAATCGGGCGGCATGCGCAGACTACGGTCGATGGCTGTGGCATCGGCGGCGATCTGGCGGAAGCCGACATGAATCTGCCACATGTGGCGCAGGCACTTGCGGCGGGCGGCCCCGTCGTCATCGTCGCTTTCGGCTCATCGTCGACTTATGGCACCGGTGCCTCGGCGCGCGACAAGACCTATCCCAGTCGTCTCGCGGCCTTGTTGGCGCGACGGTTTCCAGACGCCAAATTCGAGGTTCTCAACCGCGGCATCGGCGGCGAAGCTGCCGCGGCCACGCTGGCGCGCGTCGACAGCGACGTCATCGCCGCGAATCCCGACCTCGTTATCTGGCAGGTCGGGACCAACGACGTACTGCGCGACGTCGATCCGGCCGCGGCCGGCGCGGTGATCCGCGATGGCGTCCTGCGCATGCAGCGCGCCGGCATCGACGTCGTGCTGATGGATATGCAGTACGCGCCGCCGATTTTCCGGCACGCCACGTTCCGTGAAATGGAACGCGTCATTGCTGCCGAGGGCAGCGAACTCGGTGTGCCGGTGATCCGGCGCTTCGCGATGATGCGCGAGTGGGCCGAAGAACGGCGCATGCCGCTTTCGGTCATGCTCGGCCGTGACCATTTGCACATGACCGATGCGAGTTACGATTGCTTGGCGCGCAGCATCGGCCGCGGCATCGTTCTCGCGGCGCGGTCGTCAGGCTCCTGAGGCTTACGGGGTCAGCATGGCCCGGCCGTAAATGCGGCCGGCGCGTAAATCCTCGAGCGTCTCGTTCACGCGCGCCAACGGCCGCTCGACCAGCGGCATCGGTTCGACCTTGCCGCTCGCTACCAGATCCATCACCTCACGGAATTCGGCGAGGTTGCCGACCAGCATGCCTTCGATGGTGATCGAGCGGATCGGCAACAGCGGCAGCGACAGCGTGATATCGCCGCCCATCAGGCCGACGATGACGTATTTGCCGCCGCGCGCCAGCACATCGATGCCGAGCTGCGCCGTCGCACTGGCGCCGACAAGGTCAATGACCGCCGCCACCGGGCCGTTGGCAGCTGCCCTTACGGCCCGGCTCGGCTTGTCGGCCTTGGGATCGATCACGGCAAGCGCGCCGGCGGCGAGCGCCTCGTCGCGTTTCCGGGCGTCGAGATCGACCACGATCGCGCCTTTGCCGCCGAGCGCCTTCAACAGCTTGAGGCACATCAATCCCAGGCCGCCAGCGCCGAAAATCAGGATTGGCTGTGTCGTATAGGTTGCCGCGCCGACGCGTTTCAGCGCCGCATAGGTGGTGAGGCCCGAGCAGGCAAAAGGCGCGGCCGCCTGCGGCGTCAGGCCACCGAGCGGATAGAGATAGCGCGGATGCGGCACAAGCACGTAATCCGCATAGCCGCCGGGCTTTCGGATGCCGAGCGTGCGCGCGTCGTTGCACAGCTGCTCGTTGCCCGCGCGGCAAACCGCACAAGTGCCGCAGCCGATCCACGGATAGGCGACATAGCTATCGCCTGGACGGACGCCCTTCGCATCGGATCCTACCGCAGCGACGGCGCCGGCGATCTCATGGCCCATCGTAATCGGCGGCGTGATGCCGCGATCGGATAGCGTGAGACGCTTGCCGCCGCCCAGCTCGTAAAAGCCGTCGTGCAGATGAAGATCGCTGTGGCAAACGCCGGCCGCCAACGTCTTCAGCAGCACCTCGGAGCCTTGCGGCTGCGGCGTCGGCGTCTCGGTCACGGTCAGCGGCTTGCCGAATTCGGTCAAGACGTAGCTTTTCATGGGCCGGCCTCGCGTACTTCGGTTCGAGCTTAGCCCCGTGTCGTGTTGCCGCAAGGGGTGATTTCCGTGTCCGGTCGCGCTATAGAGGCGCGTCCAATCGGGGAACTCTTCCGCGCATGACTGTACTTGTCACCGGCGCCGCCGGCTTCATCGGCTACCACGTTTCGGCAGCGTTGCTGGCGCGCGGCGAGCGCGTCGTCGGGGTCGACAATCTCAACGCTTACTATTCGGTGGCACTAAAACGCGCGCGGCTGAAGCGGCTGCAGGCGCAGCGGAATTTCACGTTCCATCGGCTGGACCTCGCGGCGGCGGGGCGGGTCGAGGCCTTGGTCAAGCGCGTGCGCAGCGTCGACCGCGTCGTGCATTTGGCGGCGCAGGCTGGCGTGCGCTATTCGCTCGATCATCCGCGCGTCTACGCTGCGTCGAACTTGGTGGCGCATCTTGAAGTGATGGAGGCCTGCCGTGCGCTCAAGGGCCTCAAGCATTTCGTCTATGCCAGCTCATCGTCGGTCTATGGCAGCAATACCAAGCTGCCGTTCGCCGAGGACGATCGGGTTGAGACGCCGCAATCGCTGTACGCCGCCACCAAGCGCGCCGACGAGCTGATGGCCTATTGCTACGCGCATCTCTATCGCATCCCGACGACCGGGCTGCGCTTCTTCACAGTCTATGGTCCGTGGGGCCGGCCCGACATGGCGGCGTGGCTGTTCGTCGACGCGATTGAGCGCGGCAGGCCGATCAAGCTGTTCAACGACGGCCGCATGCGCCGTGACTTCACCTATATCGACGATGTCGTTGCCGGTGTGCTCGCCGCGCTCGACCGGCCGCCGCCTGATGGCGGGCCCGGCGGGCCGCCGCATCGGATCTACAACCTCGGCAACAACCGGGCCGAGGATCTCGGCAATTTCGTCGCGGCGCTCGAAGCGGCTTTAGGCAAGACCGCCAAGCGTCAGAATCTGCCGATGCAGAAAGGCGATGTGCCGGCAACGTATGCCGACATCAGCGCTGCGCGCCGCGATCTCGGATTCGCGCCGCGCACCAAGATCGGCGACGGTCTGCGCCGTTTCGTCGATTGGTACCGCGACTATCACAAGCGGCGCTAAGGCTTCCCGCTCAGCCGCCCGGCTTTTCATATAGCGTGGCCAGCGCTTCGCCGTAGACCTGACGGATGACATGACGCCGGATCTTGAGCGTCGGCGTCATCTGGTGGTTGGCGGTGGTGAACGGCTCGTTGGCGACGATGAAACGGCGGATGCGCTCGAATGGAGCGAGGGAAGCATTCGCCTGCGTCACCGCCGCAGCCAAAGCTTCACGAATGTCGGGCCGGTCGGCGAACGGCATGTCGGCGGCGCCCTTATAATGGTGTGCGCTTTGTTCGATGAGATGCGCACTCGGCACCAGCACTGCGACAAGATAGGACTGACGATCGCCCGCAACCATCGCCTGGCCGATCGCCGGCTGCAGCGTCAGGCAGCCCTCGATGCGCGCCGGTGCGACCATCTCGCCGCCGGAAGTCTTGATGAAGTCCTTCTTGCGGTCGGTGATTACTAGGAAGCCTTCGCGGTCGAGGCGGCCGACGTCGCCGGTGTGCAGCCAGCCGCCGGCGAGCGCACGCGCCGTCGCCTCGGGATCGTTCCAATAACCTTTCATCACGTTGTCGCCGCGAACCAGGATCTCGCCATCCTCGGCGAAGCCGATCTCGACGCCGACCACCGGCAAACCGACGGTGTCGATCTTGATCCGGTCGGGCGGATTGGCGCTGATCACAGGCGCCGCTTCGGTCTGGCCGTAACCTTGCAGCAGCCGCAGGCCGAGGGCGAGAAAGAACCGGCCAATTTCCGGATTGAGCGCGGCACCGCCCGAGACCATCGCCTTGAGCCGGCCGCCGAAACGCGCTTTCAGCTTGCGCCGCACCAGCGCGTCGAGGATCGCATCCTCGAGGCGCGCGATCGGGCCAAGATCGTTCGGCTGCTCGTACCGCTTGCGGCCGAGCGCCAGCGCCTTGAAGAACAACCTGGCTTTGAATCCGCCTTCGCGTTCGACAGCGCGCAGAATGCGCTGGTGGAACGCCTCGTAGAGTCGCGGCACTGCCGTCATGATCGTCGGCCGCGCCTCGAGCAGGTTGGCCGCCAGCGTCTCGGCGCCCTCGGCGAAATAGATTTCAGCGCCGAGCGAGATCGGGAACATCATGCCGGCGGTGTGCTCGTAGGAATGCGACAGCGGCAGGAACGACAGGAAGATCTCGTGGCCAAGCCCGAGCTTTTCGAGCAGGGCAAAGGCCGAGCGGCAATTGGCCAGGACGTTGCCATGCGTCGTCATCACGCCTTTGGGTGCGCCTCCGGTGCCCGAGGTGTAGATCAGGCAGGCGATGTCGTCGCGGCCGATCGCGCCGATCCAATCCTCCACGTTGCCGGACGCGGCTGCACCGAGATTGAGGACATCTTGCCAGGACCGTGTCGCGAAGCGCGTCGGCGTGTCGGCGCCCGTCGGCTCGATCGTTACGGCCACGGCGACGCTTGGCGATTGCGCCGCCGCCGGCAGCACGCGCCGCGCCAGTGCTACGGTCGAGACGATCACCGCCTTGGCCGCGCAATTGGTCATGACGTGGCGGTAATCTTCGATTGTTTGCGTCGTATAGGCCGGCACGGTGATACCGCCGGCGCTCATGATCGCAAAATCGGCGACGACCCATTCGGGGCGGTTGTCGGCAACCAACACGACGCGGTCGCCGCGGCCGATGCCGAGCGCACGCAAGCCCTTGGCCAGATCGTTCACTTGCTGCCGCGCGCCGCGCCAACTCAAGGTGCGGTAGACACCGTCCTGCTTCGCCCACAGGAATGGCCGGTCGCCTTGGCGGGCCGCTTCGGCGAAAAACATCGCGGCGAGGTTGGGGCAGCTGTGGTAATCCATCGGTCCCCGAATCGACGCCGCTCTGGCTCGCGGGCCCCTGCGAAATACAGGGCTTGCGCCTTGGCGTCAATTTCCCGGTTACCTACGTATAAGGGCGACAGGCGAGGCGGAACATGGCAGCGCGGCGATCATCGGTTAAGCGGAAAAGCCTGGCATTCGGTCGCCTGCCGCAATGGAATCTGAACGATCTTTATCCCGGTCCCGACAGCGCCGAATTGAAGCGCGATCTGGCCGAAGCGGATCTATCGGCGCAACGTTTCCAGGCGGCACATCAAGGAAAACTCGCCGGGATGGCCGGTGCCGAGTTGGGCGCCGCGGTGCGCGATTACGAGCGCATCCAGGAGCTGCTCGGACGCGTGCTGAGCTACGCCTCGCTGCGCTATGCCGACAATCAGAGCGATCCCGAAAACGGCCGCTTTTTCCAGAACATGCAGGAAAAGGCGACCGACATCTCGACCCGGTTGCTGTTCTTTTCGCTCGAGCTCAATCGCATCGAAGACACAGTGCTCAATGACAAGCTGAGGGCGCCGGAGCTTGCGCACTATGCGCCGTGGCTGCGCGATTTGCGCGCCTTCCGCCCGCACCAGCTTTCGGATGAGCTCGAAAAGCTGCTGCACGAGAAATCGGTGGCCGGTCGCGCCGCGTGGACGCGGCTCTTCGACGAAACAAATGCGGCCTTGCGTTTCCCGGTCAAAGGCAAGCGCCTGACCGGCGCCGAGGCGCTCCATTTGCTGTCCGAGCCCAATGGTGCGACGCGTAAGGCTGCCGCCAAAGCGATCGGCAAGGTGTTCGGCGACAGCGCACCGCTCTTCGCCTTGGTCACGAATACGCTGGCCAAGGACAAAGAGATCGAAGACCGCTGGCGCGGCTTCAAGCGGCCGATCTCGTCGCGCAATCTTGCCAACTATGTCGAAGACGAAGTCGTCGACGCGCTGATCGCGGCCGTGCGCGGCGCCTATCCAACGCTTGCGCATCGCTATTACCGACTCAAGGCGAAATGGTTCGGCGTCAAGACGCTTGCCTATTGGGACCGCAATGCGCCGCTGCCGGATCAGGACAACAAGCTGGTGCCGTGGCCTGAAGCGCAGCAGATCGTGCTCGGTGCCTACGGCGCTTTCTCGCCGGTGATGGCCGATGTCGGCAAGCGCTTCTTCGACAACCGTTGGATCGACGCACCGGCACGTCCAGGCAAGGCGCCAGGCGCCTTCGCGCATCCGACGGTGCCGAGCGCGCACCCGTATCTGCTGCTCAATTATTTGGGCCGCACGCGCGACGTGATGACGCTGGCGCACGAACTCGGCCATGGTGTCCACCAGGTGCTGGCCGGCCCACGTGGCGCGCTGATGTCGGACACGCCGCTGACCCTGGCCGAAACCGCCTCAGTTTTCGGCGAGATGCTGACGTTCCAGGCGATGCTCGCTGGCGAGAAAAACGCGAAACGCCGCAAGGCGATGCTTGCCGCCAAGGTTGAGGACATGCTGAACACCGTCGTGCGGCAGATCGCCTTCGTCGAATTCGAACGCCGCGTGCATGACGAGCGCCGCCAGGGCGAATTGACCGCCGAGCGCATCGCAACGATCTGGCTCGATGTGCAGGGAGAGAGTCTCGGTCCCGCGATCCGCTTCGAGGGCGAATACCGCTGGTATTGGGCTTACATCCCGCACTTCATTCATACGCCGTTCTATGTCTACGCCTACGCATTCGGCGATTGCCTGGTGAACTCGCTCTATGCGGTTTATCAGGGCGCGGCACAGGGCTTTGCCGAGAAATATCTCGACATGCTCAAGGCGGGCGGCACCAAGCGGCACAAGGAGCTGTTGGCGCCGTTCGGCCTCGACGCGTCGGATCCTAAATTCTGGCAGAAGGGCCTCGGCGTGATCGCTGGCTTCATCGATCAGCTTGAAGCAATGGGCTAGGCGAGGCCGAGGAATCTCTTGGCGTTGCCTTCGTGAAGTGAGGCGAGATCGTCCGCGCTGAGTCCAAGCTTGCCGATCTCGCGCAGCGGCTCCTTATCGCCGCCATCGAAGGGAAAGTCGCTGCCGATGCAAAGCTGGCTCGTGCCGAACAGATCGATCAGGAGACGGATCGTCTTCGCCTCGAATACCAGCGTGTCGTAATAGAGCCGCCGCGCGGTTTCGCGTGGGTTGATTTTGATGATCTCGCGCAGCGCTGGCGAGATGCTCCAGCCTTGCGCCAGGCGCGGCAGAACGATGGCAAAGGTGCCGCCGCCGTGGCTGAAGGCGATGCGCAGCTTGGGATGCCTTTCCAGCGTGCCGCCGGTGATCAGCGAGCAAATGGCGAAATTAGTCTCGCCCGGGAAGGCGACAAAGGGCACCAGCCGCGGCGGCCCAACGATGCGTTCGAGGCTCGCCGGATGGAGTGCGTGGACGAAGATCGCGGCGCCGAGGCGTTCCGCTGCCGCGAAGAACGATTCAAAGCGCGGATCGCCGATCGCAACGCCGTTGACATTGGTGCCGATCTCGACGCCGCGGAAGCCGTCTTTCATCAAGCGTTCGAGCTCGCGCGCCGCCAGCTCCGGGTCCTGCAGCGGCACCATGCCAAGCCCGGCGAAGCGTGTCGGCGCGCGCGCCACCATCTCGGCAATCGCGCCGTTGACGACGTGGCCGAAGGCGACTGCGTCGTCGGGCGGGAACCAATAGGACAGCAGCTCGGGCATCGGCGACAGGACCTGTACGCCGATGCCGGTGGCGTCCATCGCTTCGATCCGTCGGGTGACGGCCCAGCACTGGTCGCTGACCGTGCGGAAATTCTTGCCGTCGATCATCACGTTCTTGTGGTTGGCGTCGCAGGCCGCCATCTGCGGCCAGCGGCTGCCGCCGTGCTTGCCGGCATAGGGCGGAATGTCCGCCGGCACGATGTGATTGTGGATGTCGATCGCGCGAGCGTTGGCCGTCATGCTTCCCCCAACCATGCTGCGAGCTTGGCCGGAACCGCGCAACCCTGCCAGCGTTTTTCGCCCAGTTTTGGCGGTGGACAGCGCGCTGCTGCCTGGGGAAACTCCGCCGGTCATGGCCGACCGCAACAATCTCACGCGCCGCGTGCGCCGCTATGCGCAAGTCTCGACCGCGATGGGCGGTTTGGCTGCCCGCTTGGCGGGTTCGCGCTACCTTGGCCTCAAGCTCGACCGGCCGCGCCACGCCGCCGATCTGAAGGCCTCGCTTGGCGCGATCAAGGGTCCGCTGATGAAAGTGGCGCAGCTGCTGGCGACGCTGCCGGATGCGCTGCCGCACGAATACGCCGACGAACTGGCGACGCTGCAATCAAATGCGCCGCCGATGGGCTGGCCGTTCGTCAAGCGCCGCATGGCGAGTGAGTTGGGCGAAAACTGGCAGTCAAAGTTCAAAAGCTTCTCACGCGACGCCGCGCATGCCGCATCCCTGGGCCAGGTACATCGCGCCGTCGGTCTCGACGGTGCCGATCTCGCCTGCAAGCTGCAGTACCCCGACATGGAATCGGCGGTCGAGGCTGATTTACAGCAGCTGAAGATCGTGCTGGCACTGTTCGAGCGGTATGACCGGTCGATCGATACCGGCGAAGTGCAGAAGGAACTTGCCGCGCGGCTGCGCGAAGAGCTCGATTATCGCCGCGAGGCAGCGCACATGGGGCTGTTTGGCGCGATGCTGGAAGATGAGCCCGGCGTCCACGTGCCGGAATACATCGCCAAACTGTCGACGCGCCGGCTCCTCACCATGAGTTGGCTCGAAGGCCGGCCGTTCGTCGAGGCCGCCGCAGAACGCAGCCTTGCGGTTCGCAACCAGATCGCGCGCAACATGTTCCGCGCCTGGTACGTGCCGTTCTACTACTACGGCGTCATCCACGGCGATCCGCATCTCGGCAACTACACGGTGCGGCGAGACCACAGCATCAATCTTCTCGATTACGGCTGTATCCGCGTGTTTCCCGCGCCGTTCGTGCGCGGCGTCATCGATCTCTATCACGCGCTCGACCGCGACGACCAAGAGCTGGCGATTTCGGCGTACGAGACTTGGGGATTCAAGAACCTGTCACGCGAGATGATCGCCGCGCTCAATCGCTGGGCGCGCTACGTCTACGAGCCGTTGCTGGAGAACCGCGAGCGCCGCATCCAGGAGCACGGTTCGGGCGCCTATGGCCGCGAAGTCGCCGAAACCGTGCACGCCGATATCCGCCGTCTCGGTGGCGTCAAGCCGCCGCGCGAATTCGTATTCATGGACCGCGCCGCGGTCGGCCTCGGCTCGGTGTTCCTGCGGCTCAAAGCCGAGATCAACTGGCAACGCATGTTCCACGAGCTGATCGCCGATTTTGACGAGAAGGCGCTGGCCAAGCGGCAAAAGCAGGCGCTCGCTGCGGCCGGCGTGAAGGATTAGAGCGTTCAGCCGACGACGCGCAGCGTCGGTTCGGGCTTCTCGCCGCGCTCGGTCAGCAGCCGGTCGAAATAGGCGATCGTATGCTGCAAGCCCGTTTCGAGCGGCACGCGCGGCTGCCAGCCGAGAATCTTCTTGGCTTGGCCGATGTCCGGGCATCGCTGGACCGGATCGTCGACCGGCAGCGGCCGGCGCTCGATCTTCGAGCGCGAGCCGGTCATGGTGATGATCTTCTCGGCGAGTTCACCGACGGTGGTTTCGACCGGGTTGCCGAGATTGATCGGACCGGTGACGGAATCGGGCGATGCCATCAGCCGGACGAAGCCTTCGATCAGATCGTCGACATAGCAGAAGGCCCGAGTCTGTTTGCCATCGCCATAAACGGTGATCGATTCGTTCTTCAACGCCTGGACGATGAAGTTCGACACGACGCGGCCGTCGTTCGGATGCATGCGCGGACCGTAGGTGTTGAAGATGCGCGCCACTTTGATGCGCAGCTTGTGCTGCCGCAGGTAATCGAAGAACAGCGTTTCGGCGCAGCGCTTACCTTCGTCGTAGCAGGCGCGCGGGCCGAGCGTATTGACGTTGCCGCGGTAATCCTCGGTTTGCGGATGGATATTGGGATCACCGTAAATTTCCGAGGTCGAAGCCTGGAAGACCTTGGCCTTCACCCGCTTCGCCAAGCCCAGCATGTTGATCGCGCCGATGACGCTGGTCTTGGTCGTCTGCACGGGATCGAATTGGTAGTGGATGGGCGAGGCGGGGCAGGCAAGGTTGTAGATCTCGTCGACCTCGACATAGAGCGGGAAGCAGATGTCGTGGCGCATCGCCTCAAAATTGGTCTGGCCGAGGAGATGGCCGACATTGTCCTTGCGGCCGGTGAAGTAATTGTCGACGCAGAGCACGTCGTTGCCTTCGGCGAGCAACCGTTCGCACAGATGCGAGCCGAGGAAGCCGGCGCCGCCGGTGACGAGAATACGCTTGCGGGTGGAGGCCATTGGAATGCTCCCGTTCAGCTTTTGGCCTGGAGGCGTTGGCGCGCCGGTGCGGCGGCGCGGCGCCCGATGCTGAAATAGTGAAAGCCGGCCTCGGCCATGTCGGCCGGCTTGTAAATGTTGCGCAGGTCGATGATGGTCGGCGTCTTGAGCAGTGACTTGACCCGGTCAAGGTCGAGCGCACGGAACTCATTCCATTCGGTGATCAGGACAAGGGCATGCGCGCCCTCCATCGCCTCGTAGCTACCGGCGCAGAAAGTGACGCCGGTGAGCAGCTTTTTCGCCTCATCTGTGCCTTCGGGATCGAACACGCGGATCGTCGCGCCAGCCTGTTGCAGCGCAGGGACAATCGCCAGGCTCGGACTGTCGCGCATGTCGTCGGTGTTGGGCTTGAACGTCAATCCGAGCACGGCGATGGTCTTGCCCTTCACGTTGCCGCCGCAGGCCTGGATGATGCGTTCGGCCATATGCGTTTTGCGCGCGTCGTTCGCGGCAACCACAGTCTCGACGATACCGAGCGGCGCGCCGGCCTCTTGCGCCGTCTTGACCAGCGCCAGGCAGTCCTTCGGGAAGCACGAACCGCCGAAACCAGGCCCGGCGTGCAGGAACTTGCGGCCGATGCGGCCATCGAGGCCGATGCCGCGCGCGACATCCTGGACATCGGCGCCGACCTTCTCGCACAGATCGGCGACCTGGTTGATGAAGGTGATCTTGGTGGCGAGGAAGCTGTTGGCGGCGTACTTGATCAGCTCGGCAGTCTCGAGCGAGGTGAACAGGATTGGTTTCTCGATGAGAGAGAGCGGCCGGTAAAGCTGGCGCATCACGCCAGCGGCGCGCTCGCTGTCGGTGCCGATCACCACCCGGTCGGGGCGCATGAAGTCTTCGATCGCCGAGCCTTCGCGCAGGAATTCCGGATTCGAGACGACATCGAATTTGGATTCTGGCAGGTGCTTGCGCAGGATTTCGGCGACCTTGCGCCCGGTGCCAACCGGCACCGTCGATTTGGTGACGACGACCGTGTATTCCTTGACCGCCTTGGCGATTTCCTCGGCGGCGGCAAACACATAGGACAAATCGGCATGGCCGTCGCCACGGCGTGACGGGGTTCCGACGGCGATGAACACCGCGTCGGCGCCTTCGACCGCCTTGGCCAGGTCCGTGGCGAAATGCAGGCGGCCGTTGGCGGCGTTCGACTGGACGATCTGGTCGAGGCCCGGTTCGAATATCGGAATCTCGCTGCGTTGCAGACGCGCGATCTTGGCCGCGTCATTGTCGACGCAGGTGACTTCGACGCCAAATTCGGAAAAGCACGCGCCCGAGACCAGGCCAACATAACCGCTGCCGATGACCGCAATTCGCATTCTGCAAACTCCCGACTGTCGAAGCTAAGAACGTCGCGCCGCCGCCGAAATTCCGTATGCCTTGAAATGACCGCAATTGCCCCGCGGCGACGCCTTTTCGCAGGTCTCGCCCGCCCGCGTTACAGTCTGCGCGACTAAACCCCACTGACGCCGCGAAATCAAGCAAAGCACAGATTTATGAATGGGTTGCGACCTGCCGGTTGCCGAACTCCGGTCCACACAGTTTGATCTCAGAAATTCAACCGACGGTAAATACGCCACGGGAGGGCTCGCAACGCCCAGCCAACCGGCCGCCAAAACGCAGGCAACGGCATGCAGCCGACATCCTTTCCCAGATTGCGCATGACAGTGCAGGCGATCGCCTGGACGGAGGCTTTCGGAAACGGCAAGTGCCGGCCGAACGACATCTGGGTGTCGAGATAGCCAAGCCGATAAAATTGAACGCGCACGCCGCTCGCGGCCGTGCGGTGCCTGAGGCTCTCGAAGTAGCTTTCGAGCCCTCGCTTGGCGGCGGCGTACGCGACATTGCGGCTCCGGCCGCGCAATGCGGCAACGGAGCCGATGCCGATGATGTTGCCAACGTTGGCGGCGAGAAGTCTGGGCAGGAAGAGGCTGACGGCCGCCATCACGCTGGTGAGGTTCGCGCTCACCAGCGCCGCGATCGTCGCCGGTGGAAGGGACCCGTCGTCTTCTTCGATCCCCATGCCGATGGGAAAAAAGAGGTCGCGGATCGCCGCAGCTCCGGCCAGCTCGGTCAATTCTTCAGTCGCGCGCGGATCGGACGCGTCCAGCGCCATCCATTCGACCGTGGCGCCGTAAACGGTTCTCAGGTGAGCCGCTTCGGCCGCGAGGTCTTCGGGATTCCGCGCGACCAGCACGAGGTTCTCTCCACGGGAGGCGAGCTCGCGAGCGAGCGCGCGACCGAGGCCCGCGGAGGCACCGAAGACGAGTGCGCTCACAGGCCGAGCCTCTCCGAGAGTTCGGAACGGAAGAGCCGTTGCGGGTCCCATCGGCGTAAGATTGTCCGGAAGCGGTCGCAGTCTGGATACGTGGCTTCGAAGATCGATCGCGGCAAGCGGGAGTCCTTGATGATGTTTGGACGGCCACCCAGGTCGACGACCAGGCGATCGACCTCGGGCAACAGCCGGTCTGCGGCCGCCGAGCGCGGCATCTCGATAGCCAGACTGATTCCGCTCCCGTCAAAACGAATGAGGTCCGATGTGCCGTTGAACGGCTTGGCGACGGTGAGCGTGATGCACGCGCCGGCTCGCGTTGCGTGATCGCGCAGCCGCGCGGCGAATTCGGCCAAATTAGCGTGCGGGACGAGGGCTTGGCACTCATGCAATCCGCGGCGGCCGAAAAGCGAGAGATAAAGCTCGTTGGCCCGTGTCGGATAGAGCCCGTCGGCAAGCGTTACGATTGTGTTGCTGGAGCGGCGCAGCGACCAGAAATAGGCGGCGTTCACGAGCCGAATGGAGGCCGGATTGAGCAATGAAAACGGGAGCCATGCCCGTGCTTCCGGCGAGAAGCGACTCCGCGGTAGCTTGAGCGTCGATTCTGTTTCGCGGGTGGAGACGAATTGCCCCGTCACGACAATGCCGCGTCCATGGGCGCGGCCACGGCGCGCGCAATCGAACCAGCCATATGCCAAATCGCTGCGCGCGGCGTCTTCGGTCAACAGGCCGGCTCCCTCGGCGATCGTGGTGACTTGGCGGTGCGCAACCCGAAGCGACGCACCGGGAAGACGCTGTGTCCGGAGCCGCGCTGCGACGATGATCCCGGTGAGGCCCATCCCGCCGCAGGTCGCGTGAAATAGCGCCGGCTCCTTGTCGCGCGACAGTTCCAAACAGCCGTGATGCGGATGAAAGAGACGGACGCTTTCGACCTGAGCGACGAACGTTCCGTCGCGGGCGGGATTTTTGCCGTGGACGTTCGCGGCAATGCAGCCGCCGACCGTGATACGGTGATGGCCCGGCTGAACGGGCAAGTAGTAACCGCGCACCGCCAAAATTTCGAAAAGCGCGCCGAGCGTTGCGCCGGCCTCGACCTCGACCTGTCCGGTCCGCGTGTCGAAATCGAGCACGCGGTCAAATGCCGTGACCTCGATCGATTCCGCGCCGCTGCCGAAGCTCGCAGCCGCGAAGGAAAAGCCCGCGCCGCGCGGTATCGCCGGCAGCGCGTTCTCGTGCTTGCGGAAATGCGCGTGGCGGTCCGGCCGCTGTACCGCCGCGCTGGCGACCCGGACGCCACCGTCCATCGTCACCAGGGACCGCCGCTCGGACGGGCCGGCTGGCCATGCTGCGGTTCCGTCACGTGCCATCGGCCCCATGGTCTCAGTTTTTTTGCGAGGCGTAACCGAAGATCGTGCACGGGTCGGCCGCGCCCATCCGGTCCGCGTCATCGAAAGCTACGACGATTCCATGCTGGAACGACGCTCGAACGCATGCCGAAGCCCGTCAAAGGCGGGCGATTCGACGACGAAACAGAGGACAATCCCGGACAGGATCCCTGCGAGCAGCCACCAGGCCAATTCTCGCGCCGACCACAGCGCTATCCATAACGCCGAAGCAAAAGGCGCATCCAACCACATGCGCGCAGCATCCAAGGCGTTGGCGTTCCACGTCAAAATTCCCTGCCACAGGACGAAGAGCACGAGCGTGCACGCCTGAGCCGCCAGGCGTCGCGCACGGCGGTCACTGGATCGCCGATGCAGCGCAAACAAGCCGGGCACCGGAAACAGGAGGAAGATGCCGCGATAGCCGACGTTCTGTCCCGCGAAGAAACAGCCACAGATCACCACCGCGCCGAACAAAAGGAGCGCGGACTCGAGCGGAGCGAGCCGCGCGATTTCATGACGCCCTGCCAACAACAAGAATGTTGCGGCCGCGACTGCCAGGGTCAGCGCGAACAGCGCGCTCCATAGGGCGATACCGAACCAACCGCCGCTTGTGCCGAGGTACGCGGCCGTGATGCCGTCGGGAAAATTCTCCGCGCCGAACATGTCGCCCATGTAATAGCCACCAGTCGGAATGTTGCGCGTCATCTCGACGAGCTCCGTGTGAAAATAGGCGACGAATCCAATCAGCAGAATCCCGGCGATGCCGAGGATCGCGGCACACGTCTTGAGCTTCTCGCGCACGGCCAGTGCCAAAACGATCAACGGATAGAATTTCAAAAGCCCCGCAAACGTGACAAGGCCGTAGCTCAGCATCCGTCGCGACGATCGGCCGATCCAAAGTCGGGCGGCAGCCAACAACATCAGAAAGATCAACACGTCGACGTTGGCGCGCTGAAGGGCGAAGACGACGGGCGGCGACAACGCGGCGGCGAGCATGATCGCGACCTCGCCGCGACTTTGCGGCGACGGGAAAGCGCTGAGGGCGATGAGGAAAACCAGGTCGACGATCAATCCGGCGACCACGGTCCAGCTTTGAGACGGGAGAAACACGAACCGCAGCCACAGCGGCGAATAGCCGTGCGGCCGGCCGAGCGGATCGCACGGATTGGAAATATAGACGTTGACCCCTTTTGCCCAACACTCGACACCGGCGAATATGTATCGCAGGTCGAGAAAGGGCTCTTTCACGGGCGGATGAACGCCCCACCATCGCAGCGCATCGAATGCGATCGCGCTGTGGAGCGCGTAGAGAACGCCGAACACCAGAAACACGCCGAGCGCCACGGCGGATAAGGCAAATCGCAGCGCCAGACGGTTCGAGATCGGTTTCCGGCTTGTGCCTAAACGACGCCGGGTCCGAGCGGCTTGAGGGAGCGTGTCGGCATCACCGCAAGGCATGGGGCAACGATCCTCTCGGGTCCCGTGAGCCGCAGAACGCCAATGGGTTGCCAGGCCAAATGGCCGGGACTCCGGCCATAATCGATCCGCCACGTTAAAGCGCTGTTAAGTTGTAGCGGATTATTAACTGTAATCGAGGCTGGGCCGCGGGCGGCTGTTTTGGCCCGCTCGGCCAAGCGGTAAATGCCATTTTCTTGAGGGGTCCCCGTGATCCTTGGGGCGCAGCCGTTGAAGGTGGTTCTGGTCGTACCGGTCTATGACGACTGGGCAAGCCTGAAACAATTGCTCCACGCCATCGACGCGCAACCGGGTCTCAACCGCGCGACCCTCGAAGTATTCGTCGTCAACGACGGGTCGTCGGCGAGTCCGCCGCCCGCCGTCTGGTACGAGGGCCACTTCAGCAAGATCCGAGGCATCAGACTCATCAATCTGATCTGCAATCTCGGCCACCAGCGGGCTGTCGCGGTCGGCCTTGTCATGGCGACCCGAGAAACCGACAGCGACGGCGTCATCGTGATGGATTGCGATGGCGAGGATCGGCCCGAAGATATTCCGAACCTTATCGCAACGGCCTTGAGCAATCCGGATCGGATCGTGTGCGCGCGGCGATCGAAACGGTCCGAATCGCTGACATTCCGCTCGTTCTATCTGCTCTACAAAACGATGTTCCGCCTCCTCGCCGGGACGGCGATCAACTTCGGCAATTTCTGCTATATCCCGCGCTCGGCTCTGCACCGTCTCGGCCACTCGCCATCCCTGTGGAATCACCTGGCTGCAACACTCGTGCGCTCGCGCGTCCCATTGGTGCGCGTGCCGACCGAGCGAGGCCGCCGCTACGCCGGCCGCTCGAGAATGGACTTCGACGGATTGATCGCACTCGGCCTCAGCGCCATTTCGGTCTATGCGGACATTGTCCTCGTCCGCATCATGGTCGGTATGCTCGCGGTTTCGGCGCTGACGGCCGCCGGCCTTGCGGTCGTTGCGGCCATCCGGTTGTTCACCGAACTGGCGATCCCGGGGTGGGCGTCAACCGTCTTCGGCTCGCTCAGCATCGTCCTCATGCAGTCGGTGATATTTGCCGTTGTTTCCGCGTTTTTGCTGCTGAGCACCCGTAGCGCGAAACCCGTCATACCGATGATCGATGCGCCGGAGTTCGTGGCTTCGACCGAACGGTACGACGTCGCTCAAATCGAGCACGCCCGCGCTTCATGACGGCCGGCGCCTATGCCTATCCGGGCGGCGAGCTCGAGCTGTTCGAGCACGCGCGAAACTGGAAGCGATATTGGACGGCGCGGATAAGGCCTTTTCTCGGCGAAACCGTCGCCGAGGTCGGCGCCGGTATCGGGGCCAACACGCTGAACCTGATATCGAGCCGTGCGCACTGGACCTGCATCGAACCCGACAGCGCGCTTGCGGCCCGGATCGAGCAGCTCATCGAACGGGGTCAATTGGGCGCGAATTGCGCCGTGCGCGCGACGACGCTCGCGGCGCTACCGGCGACCAGCCGGTTCGACACGATCCTCTATATCGACGTGCTGGAGCACATCGCCGACGACCGGGCGGAATTGGCCGAGGCGGCACGACGGCTCAAGCCCGAAGGATATCTGGTGGTCCTCGGCCCGGCGCATCAATGGCTGTTTACGGCTTTTGATTCCGCCATCGGACATTTCCGGCGGTACACGGCGAAAAACCTGCGGGCGCTTTCGCCTCCTGGCCTTCGGCCCCGGCTTTTTCAGTATCTCGATTCCGTCGGCCTGCTCGCGTCGCTCGCGAACGTCCTCGTTCTTAAAGTGCCGATGCCGACCCAAGCGCAGATCCGGTTTTGGGACCGGGTCATGATTCCAATGTCCAGGCTTCTCGACCCTTTGACCGGGTTTCGTGCCGGCAAGTCGGTGTTGGCCGTGTGGCAGGCGCCCGAAAACGCGACCCCATAGCCATTGCCGACGCCCCACTCGGCTTGCCGGGTGGCCGGAATCCGTCGTAGACACAGGCTCTTCCGGAACAATTGGGCGCGCCGGCCCGTTGTCGCTCGCAGGGAACGCATGACCAAGACGATCCTGGTAACCGGCGGCGCCGGCTATATTGGCAGCCACGCCTGCAAGGCGCTGGCGCGGGCCGGCTATGAGCCAGTCGCCTATGACAATTTGGTGCGCGGCCACCGCGAGGCGGTGCGCTGGGGGCCGTTGGTCGAGGGTGATCTGGCTGACCGTGCCCTGGTGGCGGCCACGCTCAAGCGCCACCGCATTGCCGCGGTCATGCACTTCGCGGCCTTCGCTTATGTCGAAGAGTCCGTGCGCGAGCCGGCGCTCTATTTCCGCAACAATGTTATCAACACGTTTGGTCTGTTCGAGGCAATGCGCGAGGCCAGCGCCAACCGGATCGTATTTTCCTCGACCTGCGCCACCTACGGCATGCCCGAACGCATGCCCATTGCCGAGGACACGCCGCAACACCCGGTCAATCCGTACGGCGAAGGCAAGCTCATGGTCGAGCGCGCGCTGCACTGGCTCGACCCCGCCTATGGCCTCAAATTCGCCGCGCTTCGCTATTTCAATGCCGCTGGCGCCGATCCTGACGGCGAAATCGGCGAAGACCACGAGCCCGAGACGCATCTCATTCCGCTGATTCTGCAGACCGCACTCAAGCAGCGCGGTGAGATTGCCATCTACGGCACCGACTATCCGACGCCCGACGGCAGCGCGGTGCGCGACTACATCCACGTCCAGGATTTGGCCGAAGCGCATGTACGCGCGTTGCAGTATCTGGAAGACGGCGGCGCCAGTGTCGCGCTCAATCTCGGCACCGGCACCGGGCACTCGGTGCGCGAGACCATCGCCTGTGCCGAGCGCATCACCGGCCTCAGCATTCCAAAACGCGAGGCGCCGCGCCGCGCCGGCGATCCGCCGATCCTCGTTGCCGACGCGCGCCGCGCACGCGCCGTGCTCGGCTGGCAGGCGCGTGTGTCGGATCTCGACACGATCGTCGCCACCGCCTGGGCCTGGCATTCGTCGCGGGCGGGCCAAGCCGCGCCGGTGCGCGGCGCCGCAGGCGGCTAATGGCCATCGAGACTTCGGATCGCAGCATCGCGGCGCCGGTCACTGCCGCGCCGGGCGCACCCATTCGGGTCTCGGGCAAATTCTTCTTCCAGGGCGACGCCAAGCTCTTTGTCAAAGGCGTGACCTATGGGCCGTTTCCGCCAGGCGCTGACGGCACGCAATTTCCGCCACGCGAGACGGTGAAGCGCGATTTTGCGTTGATGGTCGATCTCGGCGCCAACACCGTGCGCGTCTTCACCGCGCCACCGGTTTGGCTGCTCGACGAGGCGCAGGCCGCCGGCCTCAAAGTGCTCGCTGGAATCCCATGGTCGCAGCATGTGACCTTTCTCGACGACGCGGCGATCGAGAGTGAAGTCATGCGTTCGGTCAGTGCCACGATCGAAGCGATCAAGGGTCATCCGGCGATCTTCGCCTATCTCATCGGCAACGAGATTCCGCCCGACATGGTGCGCTGGCACGGCCCCGACCGCGTGCGCGCTTTCCTCAAGCAATTGGTCGCCACCGCCAAGACAATCGATCCCGACCGGCTGGTCAGCTACGCCAACTTCCCGTCGACCGAATATCTGACGATCGATTTCGGCGATTTCGTCTGCTTCAATGTCTATCTGCACCAGGAGGCGGCATTCCGCCGCTATCTGTCGCGGCTGCACAACCTGGCGATCGACCGGCCGTTGGTGCTGACTGAGTTCGGCATCGATTCGATGCGCGAAAGCGTGGATAGCCAGGCGCGTACGTTGGCCTGGCAGGTGCGCACGGCCTTCGAGATGGGCTGCGCCGGCGCGTTCGTTTTCGCCTGGACCGACGAATGGTTCACTGGCGGCCATCTGATCGAGGACTGGGCCTTCGGCCTGGTCGACCGCGCCCGCCAGCCGAAACCCGCGTTTGCTGCCGTGCAGGCGTGGTATCGCGGCGCGATGCCGCCGCCGTTGCCCCGTACGCCGCGCGTCTCGGTGGTCGTCTGCTCCTATAACGCCGAGCGCACGATGAAAGCGTGCCTCGAATCACTAGAGAAGCTCCGCTACCCCGATTACGAGGTGATCGTCGTCAACGACGGCTCGAAGGACCGGACGCTGGCGATTGCCGAGGCGTTTCCATACTGCCGCATCATCAGCCAGCCGAACAAAGGCTTGTCGGTGGCGCGCAACGTCGGCGCCGAGGCCGCCACCGGCGAGATCGTCGCTTACACCGACAGCGATTGTGTCGTCGATCCCGACTGGCTGACCTATTTGGTGGCGCGCATGGTCGCGGCCGATCTGCACGCATGCGGTGGTCCGAACTTTCCGCCACCCGAAGACAATCTCGTTGCGGCCGCGGTGGCGGTATCGCCCGGCGGACCGACGCATGTCCTGCTGTCCGACGACACCGCCGAACACATCGCCGGCTGCAACATGGCGTTCCGGCGCGATACGTTGTTGAAGCTCGGCGGTTTCGATCCAGTGTTTCGCGCCGCCGGCGACGACATCGATATCTGCTGGCGATTCCAAGATGCCGGCTACACGATTGGCTTCGCACCAGCGGCGATGGTCTGGCATTTCCGCCGCAACACCATCGACGCCTATGTCGGTCAGCAGAAGGGCTACGGCAAAGCCGAGGCGCTGGTCTATTCCAAGCATCCGTTCCGCTTCAACCTGTTCGGCCAGGCGAAGTGGCTTGGCCGCATTTACGGCGATCTGTCGACGGCGCTGCTGCTGTCGCGGCGGCCGCTGATTTATTCCGGCGTCTTCGGTCGTGGCCTGTTCCAGACGCTGTACGAGCCGTCGTCGTCATTGGCGCAATACCTGCCGCTGACCTTCGAATGGAACGTGGTCGCGATCGTGCTGGCGGTGATCGGTCTTGTCGGCGGTGGCTGGATGTCGCTGCTGATCGTGCCACTCGCAGTCACCTGGGTCATGTGCATCAACGGCGCACTCAAGGCACCCATCGACAAACGCTTCCGCAGCTTCAAGGCGCGCGCGCTGATTGCGCTGCTGATCTATCTCGGGCCGCTACTGCGCGGCTGGGAGCGGCTCAAATGGCGTTTCCGCGAGGTGGAGGCGGCGGAGCAGACGCCTTTCGAGCCGGCATCGCCGACGCCAATGCAGACGCCGCGGCGCTCGTGGCGCGAGCGCGCATTCTATCTTTCGTATTGGAGCGAGCGCGCCGCCGAGAAGGAGATTCTGCTCGGCGGCCTGATGCGTTTCCTCACGCCGCAGAAATATTTCGTGATTCCCGATCAGGGCTGGGACGAATGGGATCTCAAGATCGCCCGTGGCCTGTGGAGCCGCGCGCTGGTGCTGGTTTGCGTCGAGAATCACGGCGGCGAGAAGCGGCTGCTGCGCGTGCGATGTGCCATGCGGCTGTCGCGGCTCTCGGCGTTCCTCCTGCGCGCCTGGGCGGCAGCAACCGCAGCCGCGTTGATCCTCGACGCGCCGATGGCGGCGGCGGTGATTGGCGTGCTTGGCCTGTGCCAGGCGGTGCTGATCGCCTACCGCACCATCGAATTCGGCCGGTTGATGCACGGCATCATCGAAACCGTGGCGCGGCGCGAAGGATTGCAGCCGCTGGCGGTAGCCGGTACGCCGCCCGAACCCCTGGCGCAAGCCGCGCAATAGCATGGGCTTGCTGCTCAAGCTGTTGCCGTTCCTGCGGCCTTACCGGCTGAGCTTCGGCTGGGCGCTGCTGCAAGTCTTCATCATGGCCGGCTTCAACTTGTTGAAGCCGTGGCCGCTGCAGCTGGTGATCGACGACGTGCTCGGCGGCAAGACCGCGACGCTGCGGCCGCTTGCCGGCCTGTCGATTGCGACACTGCTGATTGTCGCCTGCGTCGGCCTGGTCGTCATCAATCTCGGCGCCGGTTTGCTCGAGTTCCTGCACAATCGCACGACGATCGCGGTCGGCCAGAACATGGTCAACGATCTGCGCGGTGCGCTTTATGCGCAGCTGCAGCGGTTGTCGCTCGCCTTTCACAGCCGGCAGAAGGTCGGCGATCTGATGCATCGCATCACCGCCGACGCCTTCGCGGTACAGACCATGTTGATGAACGGACTGCTGCCGATCCTGTCGGCCGTGATCCTGCTCGGTGGCATGCTGGCGGTGCTGATTCCGCTCGATGCGCGGCTGACGGCGTTGTCGCTCACCGTCGTGCCGGCGCTGTTCGTGCTGATCGGCGTCTTCAACCGCAAAATTAGCGCCGTTGCCACTGAGGTGCGCGAGCGCGAGACGCTGGTCTACTCGCTGGTCCAATGGGCGATGCAATCGATCAAGATCGTCCAGGCCTTCACCCAGGAGGAGGGCGAGTATCGCCGCTTCATGGGCGCGAGCGAGGCTAGCCTCGGCGCGACGCTGCGACTCTATGGCTGGCAGACGCTCTATTCGGCGGCGGTCAACGGCCTGGTCGCGGCTGGCACCGCCGCGGTCGTCTATGTCGGCGCGCGCAGCGTGCTGGCGGGCGAACTCACCATCGGCCAGCTCGTCGTGGTCATCTCGTACCTAGCCCAGCTCTATGCGCCGGTGAATCAGCTGACGCAGAGCTGGGCGTTGATCGCCGGCGCGCGCGTCGGCGCCACGCGCTGCTTCGAGATTCTTGATGTTGAAGCCGATCTCAAAGACGGTTCACGCGAATTTCCGACGACGGGCGCGGGCGGCGAAATCGAATGGCGCGGCGTCAGCTTCGGCTATCACCGCGACATGCCGGTGCTGCATAAGGTCGATCTCCGCGTGACGTCCGGCACCAAGGTCGCGGTCGTCGGGCCGTCGGGCGCGGGCAAGTCGACGCTGTTGTCGCTGCTACCGCGCTTCTTCGATCCGGCGGCCGGCAGTGTGCTGATCGACGGCGCCGATGTACGCGATTACACGCTCAAATCGCTGCGCCGCCAGGTTGCCATGGTGCTGCAGCCGCCGCTCATCTTCCCGATGTCCGTGCGCGCCAACATCGCCTATGGCCGGCCCGAGGCGACCGACGCCGAGATCATCGAGGCGGCGCGGCTCGCGCGAATCCACGACGTGATCGTGCGCCTGCCGCAAGGCTACGACACAATATTGGGCGATACGGCGACGCTGTCCGAGGGCGAAAAGCAGCGCCTCACCATCGCCCGCGCCATGCTGCGCGATGCGCCGATCCTGGTGCTCGACGAGCCAACTTCGGCGCTCGACGTCGAAACCGAGGCGCTGGTGATGGCCGGAATCGATCGGCTGACGCGCGGACGCACGACTTTCATCATCGCTCACCGGCTGTCGACCGTGCGCAATGCCGACCGCATCGTCATGCTGAAAGACGGGGCGATCGTGGAGGAGGGCAGCTTCGCCGCGCTCATCGCCAAAGGCGGCGCGTTTGCCGGCCTCTATAACGCCCAGTTCTTCGCCGCGCCGGCCCAGAAAACAGCCTAGGATGCTGCCGCCGCGACCTGCAGCGAGCCTTCGTAGATCATCCGCAGCGCGACGAAGGCGACGATGGCAAGGCCGAGCCACGCGATCCAGCGATGGCGTTCGAGCAGCTTCGCCAGCAATTGCGATGCTGCCGCCATCAACGCAACCGACAGCAGCAGGCCGCCGGTCAGAATCCAGGGATGGTTGCGCGCCGTACCTGCCACCGCCAGCACGTTGTCGAGCGACATCGACAGATCGGCGATGACGATCCGCGTGACTGCGCTGCCGAGGCCGTGGCGATGCGCGTGGCCGGATGATGCCGTTGTCCCGTGCGGCGGATGCACGGCAAGATCGCGGTAGAGTTTCCACACCACCCAGAGCAACAGAATGCCGCCGGCAAGCGTCAGGCCGACGATCGCCAGCAGATCGACGGCTGCCAGCGCCAGCAAAATGCGCAGCAGCGCCGCTGCGCCAATGCCTATCAGGAGCACGGTCCGGCGCATCTCGCGCGGCACCAGCGCCGTCGCCATGCCAACGACGATGGCGTTGTCGCCTGCCAGCACGATATCGATCAGGACGACGGAGACGAAGGCGCCGAGCGCGCCCCAGTCGGCGAAGATCAGATTCATGGGCGATGAGTGGCGGGCGGCTGCCGAGTCTGTCAAGTGCGCCCAGCCGGGGTTGCACCAGCCACGCGCGCCGATCACACTCCGGCGCCGTGTCGCTCGCGCTGCGCCTGTCGCTGTTCTATGGCGGCTTCTTCCTGTCCGCCGGCATCCTGCTGCCGTTCTGGCCGGTGTGGCTGGCATCACGCGGCCTGACGCCGGGCGAAATCGGCGTCCTGCTGGCGATCGGCCAATGGGCCAAGATCGCCGCCACCCCGGTCACGGGCAGCCTCGCCGACCATAGCGGCGATCCGCGTCGCGTCATGCTGGTGCTTGCCGTGGTCGCAGTCGCCGGGTTTGCCGCGTGTTTTCCGGCCCACGGCTTCGCTGCGCTGGCGATGCTCAACGCCGTTACCGCGGCGAGCCTGGCAGCGCTCCTCCCGGTCGGCGATTCGCTCGCGACGACGGGGACACAGCTGGGCCACCTCGATTTCGGCCGCGTCCGCATCTGGGGGACGATCGCGTTCATCGTCGCGACACTGCTCGGCGGCCGCATCCTCAACGGCCGCGCCGCCGACATCATCCTCGTGTTGGTGATCGCGTTGTCCGCGCTTAACGTTGGCAGTTGCTTGCTGCTGCCGCGCAGTGCCACGCATCTCGGCGCGAACCTGGCAGGCGGCAGCGCCTGGCGGTTGATCACGACGCCGCAGTTCCTGACCTTTCTGGCGGCGACGACATTGCTGGCGGCGAGTCACAGCGTCTACTACGCCTTCGGCTCGCTTCGTTGGCAGGCGCAAGGCTTCTCGGACACCACGATTGCCTGGTTGTGGGCGGAAGGCGCCGCCGCCGAAGCGGTGTTCTTGTATTGGGGTGCGCGAGCGGTGACCCGTTGCGGGCCCGTGCCGCTGATGGCCCTGGGCGCGGCGAGCGGCGCGGTGCGTTGGACGGTGCTCGCGTTCACCGGCGATTTGCGTTTGCTGGTTCTGGCGCAGCTACTGCATGCCGGCACCATCGCCGCTGCTGGGCTCGGTGGCGTCTATTACCTGGCGCGAACGATTCCGGCCGCACGCATGGCCACGGCGCAGGCGATCAGCGCCGCGGTCATTGGCGGCATCGGTTACGGCATATTCATGCCGTTAGCTGGCGCGCTTTACGGCGCTTATGGCGGCCTCGCCTATCTTGCGATGGCGGTGCTGTCGGCCGCGTCAGCGGTCGCGGCGATGATACTGAATCGGCTGCCGGCCATGGCGCCCACCAATTCTTAACGCCTCGCCATCATGATTCGAACATGGCGGCATTTCAGGACAGTCGCGCACCGGCGCCGTTGCGGTCCGGAGACGACGGCTTCGATATCAAGCGTATCCGGCCATTGCTAGGCACCGCCGCTGCGCCGTTTGCGTGGCCAAGCGACGATCTGAGCTTTCTCGCCGAGGTGCTCCGCGCGCAACATGCGCCGTTGCCGCTGATCGAGCGCCTGATCGCGCAGGCCGCCACACCCGATCGTGCGCTGTCGCCGGCGGAGCGGCTCGAGCACGCGCTCGCCGCACATTTCCGTTTCCGGGCGCTCGACGAGATTTTGCGTCTGCCGGCGTTGTTGATCGTCGGTCCGCCGGGAGCGGGCAAGACGGCGCTGGTGGCGAAGCTGGTGGCGCGGCTCGATCCACGCCATGCTCTGGCCGTCAGCGTCGACACCAGCAACATTGTCGGGCTTACGCAGCTCGAGGAATACGTCAAGGTGCTCGGCCTGGCGCTCGCCGTGGCTGAGAACACTGCGACGCTGCGCGATACCGTCGCTGGTGCCGAACGCCGCACGGTCGTCATCGACACGCCGGCGGCGGTGCGGGGTAACGCGGCGGCCGAAAATCTGCTGCGCGGATGGCAGAGCGCGTCCGGCGCCGAGATCGTGTTGGCGCTACCTGCCGATCTCGATGCGGCAGAGGCCGAAACGGTCGGAGCCTGGGCCGGCGCGATGGGCGCCACGCTGATGGTCGCGACGCGGCTCGATCTCGTGCGGCGCGTCGGCGCGGTGCTCGCCGCCGCCGATGCCGGCGGTCTCACACCGATCGCGGCGAGTCTGACGCCGCATTTCGCCTACGGCCTCAAAGGACTGACGCCGGCGTTGCTGGCGCGGCGCATCCTCACCGGCGCGCTCGACAGCGAGCGCTGGCAGCGTCGCTGACCCCGCCGGTCAGTGCGTGGCCGCGGTGTGCTCGTCGACGCAGGGGCGGAAGTCGCTCTTCTGTTTGGTCATGAGGTCGGCCACGAACTGCCGGAATTTCTCGCCGGCAAGCGACTGGGCATTGGCGAAATAGCTCGCCTTCTGCGCGCAAAGCTCTGCCGTCGACATCCGGCCGTCCTCTTCCGCAACTTCGTTCGCCGCATGCGTCACGTAGCGGTCGACGGTGTCCTCTGGATGCCGGTCACCGGCTTCGCGGAAATGCGCGACCAGCTCCTTATGATAGGTGTCGAGCGCCGTGAAGTTCTGTTTGATGAAGCTTTCATAGACGTGCACGCGGCACGTGTCGTTCAGGACCATCAACTCGGTCATGTAGCGCACGGCCTGCCAGGCTTCGAGCGCGTCCTTCTGGAAGCAACTCGACGCCGCGAGCGCCCCATTCGCCGACAGCAAGAGCGCGGTCAGCGTCGCCACTCCTCGCTTGAACCACATTGTCCCCACCCTCTTTTCTTGGCCAGAATCCTATGCCGATGACGAACGATGCGCAACCGTGTGCCGGCGCCGCCGGCGATGCAGGCGGTGCGCCACATGCACCCCGATCAGGAGCACCGCGAAGCCTATCAGCATGGCAAAGCCGAAATCGCGGGCGATCTGTCCCAGCATATTCCGCAGCTCTCGGCCGCAGAGATAGCCGGCGCCGACGAAGATGGATGCCCAGATGCCGGCCGCTATGAAATTGAGAAACATGAATCGGCGCCAGTCGATGCCGCTGATGCCGAGTGCAAACGACGAGAAGTTGCGTACGCCGTAGATGAAGCGGAAGCTGAGGATGAACCAGATGTCGAAGCGCTTGAGCCACGCTAGCGCGTTGTCGACACGCTCCCGCCATTTCGGCTGCCGCGCCAGGACGCGCAGGCCGAAGCGCCGACCGATCCAGAAATAGCACTGATCGCCGGCGAAGCTGCCAAGCCAGGCGGATACGAGCAGCAGCGGCACG
Source organism: Allostellaceae bacterium (assembly GCA_035632055.1). Taxonomy (GTDB): domain Bacteria; phylum Pseudomonadota; class Alphaproteobacteria; order ATCC43930; family CGMCC-115725; genus REEB95. Next base: position 47,288 of record DASQHO010000001.1, on the reverse strand, counting down.
GCCAGCAAACCTTCCGCCGCCGCAAACGCCGCGAACAGCACGAACGTTTCGCCTTCGAAGAACGTCCACACGAAAGTGATCGGATACGACCACGCGCCGTGCTCGGCGATGAAGTGTTGAACGTTCATGCCTATTGCGTTTTCCCCCGGCCCCGTCCGAAGGGTGGGTCGATCAGAACATGCTCCGTCGCAAAGGTCGAGCCTAGATTGGGTGCAGTCGCAAAAAAATTACCGCGCAGCGGAGCCTCATGTTGCAACGCCACACACGACGCGGGCCGCGTAACGCGTGGCTTGGGGGCGGGGCGACCGACGTGTATCCTCGGTCCGGCCATGACGGTTGAAACCGTTTCCTCGCTGCGCTCGCTGCGCACTCAGACGCTGGTCGGCGCGGTCAGCCTCGGCCACGGTGCCACGCATTGGGCGGTGGCGACATTCTTCCTGCTGCTGCCGGCGATGAGCCGCGATCTCGGTCTCAATTATACCGAGGCCGGATTGCTCGCGACTGCTTATTATATCGGCTCGATGCTGTCGAATTTGCCGAGCGGCATCGTTGTCGATCTCACCGGCAAGCGCATCCGTTATCAGCTTCTGGCGCTGCTGCTCGGCAGCGCGTCGCTCGCCGCGCTCGGCGCGACCGGCAGTTTCGGCGCCTTGTGGGGCTGTTTGGTGCTGCTCGGCGCATCCAACATGCTGTGGCATCCGGCGGCGATCTCGTATCTATCGCTCCATTTGCCGCGCAACCGCGGCTACTCGATGGCAATCCATTCGCTCGGCGCGCACATCGGCGACGCCGCGGCGCCGCTCGCCGCCGGCTGGCTGCTGCTCAGCTTCTCGTGGCAGCACGCGGCGCAGATCAACGCGATGATGGGCGTCCTCTGTGCCGGACTGATCCTTCTCGTCTGCGGCCGCGACGATCCGCGCTCGAAGCCGATGCGGCGGCCCGGCGAGAATTATTGGAAGGGGCTCGCCCTGCTGCTCAAATCGCGGGCGCAGTGGAGCTTTTTCCTGATGTCCGGCTTCCGCACCATGACCCAGGCCGGCCTGCTGACCTTCCTGCCGCTGTTCCTGGCGAACGAACTGCACATGAGCCCGGTGTTGATGGGCGTGGCGATGATGGTGTTGCAGCTCGGCGGCATGGTTGCGACGCCGGCGGCTGGCATCCTGTCGGATCGCATCGGCCGTCGGCCGATCGTGATGGCGGGCATGTTCAGCACGACAGTGATCGTCGTGCTGATGACCTTCATCACCAATCATGCGGCCTATGTCGCGTGCATTTCGGTGCTCGGATTCTTCCTCTACGCAATGCGGCCGGTGATCCAGGCTTGGCAGGTCGACCGTTCGCCGCCCGAGCATCTGGCGGCCATCACCAGCGCGCTGTTTACGGTGCAGGCCGTGCTGTCGGCACTGGCGCCGGTCGTCGGTGGCTTCCTCGCTGACCGCTTCGGCCTGATTTCGGTGTTCTATTTTCTGGCGGCGTCGGTGCTGGCCGGCAACGTGCTCTGCTTCCTGGTGCCCAAGACCGAGCACGGCGATTGAACGCATGAGCAAGCTGCCGCTTTCCCGCTTCAAGGTGGTCGATTTGACGCGCGTGCGCGCCGGCCCAACCTGCGTACGTCAGCTCGCTGATTGGGGCGCCGACGTCATCAAGGTCGAAGACCCCAAGGGCGATTCAGGCCTGGGAGGCGAGCGCGACGGTCCGGATTTTCAGAACATTCACCGCAACAAGCGTAGCCTGACGTTGAATTTGAGAAGCGCCGAAGGCGTTGCGATCCTGAAAAAGCTCGTCGCGCAGGCGGACGTCGTGGTCGAGAACTTCCGGCCCGACGTCAAATTCCGTCTCGGCGTCGATTACGCAAGCCTCAAGGCGGTGAATCCGCGCATCGTCTATGCCAGCATCTCGGGCTTCGGCCAGGACGGTCCCTATCGCGAGCGGCCGGGCGTCGATCAAATCGCGCAGGGCATGGGCGGGCTGATGTGGATTACCGGCGAGCCCGGCCGCGGGCCGATGCGCGTCGGCATTCCGATCGCGGACCTGACGGCTGGACTCTTCACGGCGATCGGCGTGCTGATCGCGCTCCTCGAACGCGAGGAAAGCGGCGAGGGGCAATATGTCGAAAGCTCGCTGCTGGCGTCACAGATCGCCATGCTTGATTTTCAGGCGGCGCGCTGGCTGATGAAAGGCGAGGTGCCGGGGCAGGCGGGCAACAACCATCCGACCAGCATTCCAACCGGCGTGTTCCCGACTCAGGACGGCTTCATCAACATCGCCACCGCCGGCGAGGAGCTTTGGCACCGCCTGGCCGATGCGCTCGGCAAGCCTGCGCTCAAGACCAATCCCGACTACGCTACCGCCGCCGCGCGGCGCAAAAACCGCGACAAACTCAACGCGCTTATTGCAGGCATAACCGCGGGCAAGAGCTCGGCCGAATGGGTCAAGCTGTTGACCGAGGCGGGCGTGCCGTCGGGTCCGATCAACAAGATGGACGAGGTCTTTGCCGATCCGCAGGTCAAGCACCTCAAAGTCGCCCGCAAGGTGAAGCATGCGCGGCTCGGCGAGATCGAGCTGGTTGGCCAGGCGGTGAGTCTGTCGCGCACGCCTTGGGCGCTGCGGCGTGCGACCCCCGATCGCGGCGAGCACACCGACGACGTGCTGCGCGAGCTCGGTTACGCTGAAACCGATATTGCCAAGCTTCGCCAGGACGGCGTGGTCTAGACGCGGCTGAGTGCGCCGCAACGGCCTCTGACCCCGCGGTATCGGTTCCGGATACGGTAACCGAGCGGTACGGAGTATGCGGCGGTGTGCATTGCATTTTTGGCAACTGCGACGCACCAGGGGCGTACATGCGAATCGCCGCCATGAGAGACTCACGACAATAAGAGTGGGCGCGTGAATTGGGTCGCTACTAACTCCGGCCGGTTTCAATTAGAGTCCGATCGGGGAGGGCCCTGCGTTGAGCCTGGGCTGGACGGATATCGGTGCGCGCGCAGCACGGTTTTCAGAAACGCCGAAGCAGGCCGCTGAGCGTGCGAATGGCGAGGCCCTAAACTCCCACAACGATTTTTTTTCAGGGGCGTCGGTGTGAACTGTCGTTGGCCGGCAAATGCGGGCCACACGAGATCGCGGGCGGGAACGCTCGGCTCAATAAAATCGCCGGGTTTGGCACTCAGTCACCAGATTGCGAAAATCAGCGTCGCCGTATTCTGCGGAATTATCGTTCTTGTGCCCTTGGGCACGGCGGCCGGCAAAGATCTCCCGGCGACCGAACTCGTGCAGCGCCAGCATCAGGAAGCGGTTCGGCTGGCACGCTCGGGCAAGACGGCCGAGGCACTCAGAATCTTGCAAGTGCTTTCTCATGAAGCGCCGGCCGACCTGAGCATCACCTGGGACCGCATCGTAATTTTGACCTGGGCCGAGAAGGACGACGAGGCCGTGACGCTTTATGAAAGCGTTCAGCAAAATCACGCGCCTGATTACGTCCTCGAAGCCGTGGCGCGCGCCTATGACAATCTCCGCCGCTATCCCGAAGCGCTCCGCATTTACCGCCAGGGCCACGCACGCTCGCCTGGCTCCGCCGCATTCGCTGCTGGCGAAATTCGTACGTTGGCGGACATGGGTGACGGGGGATCGGCTCTAACGCTGGCGCAACGCGTGTTGAGCAAGCAAGGCGATAGGGTCGAAGTGTTGCTCGCCGCCGCCGATGCGGCGCGTGAATCGCAAAAACCAGTCGATGCGCTTGGTTACGCCGACCGTGCGTTGAAGCTCGCGCCTCGGAGCCGCGATGCCGTCCGCGAGCGCATACTCGCGATCGAAGCCATGGGCGCTCCGGAGATCGCCCTCCAACTTGCCGAGGCCAATACAGGAGTCGTATCTGCCGGCGATATCCGACGGATGGAAGGCAGCGCTGCGGCGGAACTCGTTCGCTTGGGAGAGCTCGAACCCCCGAGCGAAGCGGCGCGCTTCGCCGCAACTGACCGCGCGATTGCCGCGCTCGACCGGTTGATTGCGCGCTGGTCGGCCGAAGGTGAAGTCGCGAAGGGAGATCTTTGGCGGGCACGATTCGATCGGATCATCGCGCTGCATGATCGTGTCCGCATGAGCGACGTCGTCTCCGAATTCGAGGCCGCGCAGCGGGCGAAGGTGGACATTCCGGCCTACGTGTTGCCCGATGTCGCCGACGCCTACTTGTATTTTCGGCAGCCGGAGATCGCCGTCGAACTCTATCGGCGCGCGCTCGAGGCCAATCCCAAGGACACCGTGGCGCGCCTGGGCCTCTCTCAGGCCCTGATCGAGACGGAGGATTTCGACGAAGCTCTGGGTCAAGTCGATCGCGTCGCGGCAGGAATGGGTCCGTGGATTTATCTTAAGGGTGAGCACGAGCCAATTCCGAACACGGATAAGTTCGATGCCGACGTCGCTGCGGCCTATGCACGACTCTACGCCGACGACTTGCCGGCAGCCGAACTTCGATTTGCGCATATGACCGACTTGGCACCAAACAACGTCGCCATTCGTGTCGGCTTGGCCGATGTCTACCGCGCGCGCGGTTGGCCGAGGCTGGCGCAGCAGGAATTGGAAATAGCCCAGGCTCAGATTCCCAACAATCTCGGTGTTGAGGCGGCTGAAGCGCAAGGCGATCTCGACCTTCAGGACTGGCACGGCGCCGAAACCAAGGCCATGGATCTGCTGCGCCGCTTCCCGGAAAGCCGCGAAGTGCAGGACTTGAATCGCGCTTGGGGCATTCACAACCGATGGACGTTACAAACTTCTGCCGAGCGTACCTTCAGTTCGGCAACCAACATCGCCGGCGGCAATGGCATTTCCGTCGGAGCACAACTCTATTCGCCGCCCATCGCCGACGACTGGCGTGCCTACGGCGGGTATCGTCTCGCTCATGCGCGGGAGCCGGAAGGTAATGTCAGTGAACGGCTTTACGATACCGGGATCGAGTATCGCGGAATCGGCGTTACCACCGGCGCTGAGGCGCGACTGGCGAGTTTCGGGACGGAGCGCGCCGGCGGCCAATTGGCGGGCGATTGGGATATCGACGACCACTGGAACTTGAGCGGCGCAGGCGAAATCTTCGCCTCCGATACGCCGCTGCGTGCCCTGTTACATCGGATTACCGCCGACGCCGCTACGGTCAACCTCGGCTATCGCGCGAGCGAGTTGCGTGACGTCAAGGCGACGGTGGAGGTACTGCCGTTTTCAGATGGAAATCTGCGAACCGTGCTTTCATCACACGCCGACCAGCGTGTCTATACGACGCCCCATTTGCAGCTCAATGGGACGGTGGATCTCGCGGCATCGCAAAACTCAAGTACCGACGAACCATTTTTCAATCCGCGCCACGATGCATTAGGCGCGGGCGGCGTCGATCTCACGCATATCCTCTATCGCCGTTACGATTTTACTTACAGTCATCGCCTCGTTGCGACGATCGGACCTTATTGGGAACAGCGTTTTGGGACCGGCCTGGCGTGGAGCATTCGCTACGAACAACGTGTCGCGTGGAACGACACCGGTGAGGTCTCTGTCGGTCTAAGCTTCTCGCGTCAGCCTTTTGACGGGGAGTACGAGAACGATGTCGCGCTCACGCTCGGCTCCACGTTGAGGTTCTAAAGCGATGCTGTCGCGCACGCCAATCCGGGCAATTATCTTGGCTGCCGCGCTCACCGTCGGGCTTGGCGCGTTGAGAGTCTCCGCCGATCCGCAGCCCACGTTCATCGCGCTCTGCTACCACAACATCGAGGATTCCAACCCGGACCAAACCTTCGTTGGCGTGACAACCAGCAAATTTATCGCGCAATTGAGTTGGTTTGAGCGCAATGGCTACCATTTTCTTTCGGTCGACGATCTCCTGGCCGCAAGGGACGGCCGGAGGCCGTTGCCGGACAAAGGCGTGCTGCTGACCTTCGACGACGGATACGAGAGTTTTTACACGCGGGCTTTTCCGATCCTGAAAGCCTTCCATGCCCCAGCCATCATCGGCCTTGTGGGTGCGTGGATGGCCGGCAAACCCGGCGAAACTTCCGGATACAACGAAAAAACCGTCGCGTACGGAGACCAGGCGGTGCCGCGCGACTGGTTCATGACCTGGGATCAGGTCCGTGAGGTCATGGCGTCTGGGTTGGTTGAGGTCGCCGCACACTCGAACGATCTTCATCACGGCATTCCGGCGAATCCGCAGGGGAACCTCGAACCCGCCGCGGTGACCCGTGGCTGGGACCCCCATACCGGCTATGAGCCGGAAACGGCCTATCAGCGCCGAATTGGTTACGACGCGGGGGCCATAGCCCGGACCATAGAGCGCGAAACCGGCCGTAAGCCTCGGTTAATGATTTGGCCTTATGGTGAATACAGCAATTTAGCGGTCACCGTTGAGGCGGCCCACGGCATGCCGATTACCTTCACTCTGACGGATGCGCCGGCAAGTATTGCCGGTTTATCGGCGGTGCCGCGCCATCTCGTAAGCGACGATCCGTCGCTTGCGACCTTCGTCACGGATTTTCGCAACATCGATCAGGTATCGCCGATCCGCGCGGTTCAGGTCGACCTCGATTATGTCTATGACCCTGATCCCGTACAGCAGGAACGAAATCTCGGCGTCCTCGTACAGCGGATACGTGACCTCGCAATCAGCACCGTCTATTTGCAGGCTTTCGCCGATTCGGACGGCACCGGCCTCGTTCGGCAAGTCTATTTTCCCAACCGCCAACTCCCGATGCGTGCCGATCTTTTCAATCGCGCGGCGTGGCAGCTGCGGACCCGCGCGCATGTCCGCGTCTATGCGTGGATGCCGGTGCTTGCAATCGATTTCGGATCGACGGTGCTGCAACACGTTACGGCGTGGCGGCCCGTCGCGAAGGGCGGCGCCGCGACCCCTGAACCGGCGAACGTCCAGCGGCTGTCTCCGTTCGATCCCGTCGCGCGCCAGCGTGTCCGCGAGCTCTATGAAGATCTCGCCGAGAACGCACCTATCGCGGGGCTTTTGTTTGGTGACGATGCAACGTTGTCGGATGACGAAGATGCCAGTCCCGCGGCGCTGGACGCCTACGCGCGCGCAGGTTTGCCGCGATCGATCGAGGCCATTCGGACCGATCCCAAGCTGTTTGATCGATGGACTTCGCTGAAGACAGACGCGCTTATTCAATTCACGCAGGAACTTGCACAATCGGTTCGGCAATACCGGTCACCGTTGCGCACGGCACGGAACATTTTCGCGCGCCCGCTGCTTGAACCAGAGAGCGCCGCGCGGTTCGCTCAGCAATACGCCCGTTTTCTGGCCGCCTATGATTACGTTGCGGTCATGGCGATGCCGCGTCTTGAAGACGTTCCTGAGTCGGATACATCGACCTGGCTCCGGCGGCTTGTTGCCGTCGCTGCAGCGCGTCCCGATGGCCTCCGAAAAACGGTGTTTGAACTTCAATCCGTGGATTGGCAGCAGCCGCCGAATGCGGCGGATCGATTTGTCCCGAGCAAAACGCTGGCCGATGAGATGCAAATGTTGGAGCGGCTCGGCGCGCTCAACCTGGCATATTATCCAGACGATTTTTCCCACGATCGGCCTCGCGCCTCGATCATTCATCCGGCGTTCTCGCTTCAGTCGCATCCCTATCCATTCCCGTAAGCATCTGGTGGCGGCATGGGCGAGTCCATCATCGGATCATTCGCGGTTGCGCTCGTCATCGGTGCTGCGAGTGTCGGGAGAATTTTGCTCGACTTCGTTTTCTTTTATCCGCTGTTCATGTCGTGGATATGGATCGCGGGAGGCTTATATTTTTATTTTCACTGGGAGCGACATGGCGGCGATCCCGACGCCATGCCCTTGCTGCCGGATCCCGCACCGCTGGTATCCATCCTCGTACCGTGCTTCAACGAAGGCGAAAACGTCGCCGAGACGGTCGCTGCGCTGGCCAAGCAGAACTATCCGAATTTTGAAATCATCGCGATTAATGACGGCTCAAGTGATCGTACCGGAGAGATCCTGGGTGAGCTGACGGCGCGCTACCCGAATCTCCGGGTCATTCACCACGCCACAAATCAGGGCAAGGCCATGGGCCTGCGAATGGGGGCCCTCATGGCGCGCGGTGAGTATCTCGTGTGCATCGACGCCGATGCCATTCTCCATCCCAATGCCACGGCGCATCTCGTCGCTCCGCTCATTCACCACCCACGCGTCGGCGCCGTCACCGGCAACCCGCGGATACGGACCCGCTCGACGCTTCTGGGCCGCATTCAGGTGGGCGAGTTTTCTTCCATCGTCGGCCTGATCAAGCGGGCGCAGCGCGTGTACGGCAACGTTTTCACGGTTTCCGGGGTCATTGCCGGATTTCGGCGCGCCGCATTGCATCGTGTCGGGTATTGGAGCGTCGACATGGTGACCGAAGATATCGATATCAGCTGGAAGCTCGAGGTCGACCATTGGAGCATCCAGTATCAGCCGAATGCGGTTTGCTGGATTCTCATGCCTGAAACGTTCAAGGGGCTGTGGCGGCAGCGGCTGCGATGGGCGCAGGGCGGCGCCGAAGTCTTTTTCAAGCACGTCAAGCAGATCTGGACGTGGCGAAAGCGGCGCATGTGGGCACTGACCGGCGAGTACATTGTCAGCGTCGCTTGGGCGTTCGCGTGGACTCTCTCGATCGTGCTCTGGTTGCTTGGAAAATTTATCGTGCTGCCGGGCGGACTCAACGTGCCAACCATTTTCCCCCCGGCGTATTGGGGTTTGATGCTTGCAACAACCTGCCTCGCGCAATTCGCGGTGGCGCTCTCCATCGAATCCCGTTTTGAGCCCCGTCTTCTTCGATCTCTGTACTGGATTATTTGGTATCCGATGGCTTTCTGGCTCATCTCATTGCTGACGACCGAAGTCGGTTTTTCGCGGGCGATGTTCAAACGACGCGGCGCGCGCGCGGTGTGGACGAGCCCTGATCGAGGATTCCGCCCATTAACCCTGCCAACCTGATCATCGAGACACCGCAGCAGTTGCCGCGTTGGTTTCGTATCCGCGACGGCGTCATTACTGCGCTCGTGTGGCTGTTCTATCTGTGGCTGATCTCTGATGCGTTCGTCTTCATATGGCACATCTTTCTGTGGCTGTTCTGGGCGAGCCCGGAACCAAAACAGTTTTCACATGCTGTTGCGGTTCTCCATACTTTGGGGTTGGACGCGGTCGTAATTGGGATCAACGCGGCTTTGCTGATTGGCTGGGCGCTCTACAATCAGGTGCGGTTCCGCGGCCGTGAACGACGGAAGCCCGTGCCGGCTGTTTCGCCCAAAGACCTGGCCGAAATGTATGGCTTCCCTGTTTCAGCAATCAAAGCATGGCAAGCCGCGTCAATCGTGCGGGCCCGTCTGGCTGAAAACGGGAGACTCATCAACATTGATGTCTTAAAGCGCCCATCAGCAAAATCGCCGGCGGCTTAAACACACCCGTTTAGCGGCGCGAATCAGCGAACTCAGGCCGCCGTCAGTCCCACTGGGCAGCTCACGCCGGTGCCGCCGAGGCCGCAGTAGCCGCCGGGATTCTTCGCCAGGTACTGCTGGTGATAATCTTCGGCGTAATAGAACTCGCCGGGCGGCTTGATCTCGGTGGTGACCGGACCGTGTCCTGCCTTGGTGAGCGCCTTGGAATAGGCGTTGCGTGACATCTCGGCGGCTTGCTGCTGCGCCGGCGTCGTCCAATAAATTGCCGAACGGTATTGCGTGCCGACGTCGTTGCCTTGGCGCATGCCTTGGGTTGGATTGTGGCCTTCCCAAAACGCCTTGAGCAGCCGCTCGTACGAAATCTTCTTCGGGTCGTAAGCGACCAGCACGATCTCGGCATGGCCGGTGTGGCCCGAGCAGACCTCTTCGTAAGTCGGATTGGGCGTGGTGCCGCCGGCATAGCCGACCGCCGTCGCATAGACGCCGTCCAATTGCCAGAACGCGCGCTCAGCGCCCCAGAAACAGCCGAGGCCGAATTGCGCCGTCTCGATGCCGGCCGGGAAGGGCGGCACGATACGCCGGCCGTTGACGGTGTGGGTCGCGGTGATGCGCATCTTGGTGGCGCGGCCGGGCAACGTTTCGTCGGGCGCGGGCATTGCGGTCTTCTTGCGGGCCATCCACATGCGCATTCTCCTTTTTCCTTGATGCTGGGGGGCGGGCCGCACTGAATCTGGGCCCGCACCTGCACGAAGGCAACAGGCACTCACGCAGGCTTGAATGGATGTATACCTGGCCGCGCGGCGCGAGGAAAAAATTGCCGTCGCCACGGAAAAGCCGCTAGCCTCGATGCCCGGCACCGGCCGGCTAAAAGCAAAAGACGCACGGGGAGGGCGAGAATGCCGCGACGTTACGACGCCAAGACCTTCGACATGGCCCATCTGCGCAGGACGGCGGAGAAGCTCAAGAGCTGGGGCAAGTGGGGGCCTAACGACGAGCTCGGCACGCTCAACTACGTCAAGCCCGAGGACATCGCGGCGGCGGCGCGGCTCATCTGCAAGGGCAAGGTGTTCTCGCTGGCGCTGCCATACGACAGCAACGGCCCGCAGAAGGGCCTATGGGGCAACCGGCACAATCCGGTGCACACCATGCTGGCGACCGGCACCGACGCGGTCGCCGGCACGCAGGACAAAGGCGGCATCCGCTATGCCGACGACGCCGTGTCGATGCCGTTGCAATGCGGCACGCAGTGGGACGCGCTCGGCCACATCTTCTACGACGACAAGATGTGGAACGGCTACGATGCCAAGCTCGTCGATTCCGGCGGCGCGCAGAAGAACGGCATCGAGAAGACCAAGGCGAAGATGGTGGGCCGCGGCGTGCTGCTCGACGTCGCACGGCACTGCAAGGTGGATTGTCTCGCGGACGGCACCGCCATCACCACCGACGATCTGATCGAGACCGCCAAGGCGCAGAAGGTCGACGTGAAGCGCGGCGATTTCGTCATCGTTCGCACCGGCCAGATGGGCCAGCGCCTCAAGGCCGGTGATTGGGGCGGCTACGCCGGCGGCGACGCGCCCGGCCTCGCCTTTGAGACCTGCGAATGGATCCACAAGACCGAGATCGCCGCGATCTGCACCGACACCTGGGGCTGCGAGGTGCGGCCGAACGAGACCAAGGACGCGTTCCAGCCCTGGCACTGGATCGTGATCCCGATGATGGGCCTCACCATGGGCGAGATTTTCTATCTCGAGGAATTGGCCGACGATTGCGCCAAGGACAAGGTCTACGAGTTCTTCTTCTGCGGTCCGCCGCTGCCGATCACCAAGGCGGTCGGCTCGCCGGTCAATCCGATGGCGATCAAGTAGCGCCGGCGCGGAATAGAATCGCCGTCCGTCCGTTATCCTCTATCGGTCCCGCTGCGCCGGATGCGGGGCCGCGCAAAAATTAAAATCTGCAAAACGAAGCCAATTCGCACCAAGCTCTTCGCAGGCCTAGATTTTCTGTCCTAGGCGCGCTTCCGCTTCAGCTTCGCACGCTTCTCCAAAAGCGCGCAGACCGCGGCGGTGTCGCTGTCACCGTAGCCGAGCTTGATCACGTCTTTGTTGAGCGCGGCAATCTTGCCGAACAGCGGCGTGTCCACTTTCAGCGATCGGGCAAAGTGGCCGATGATCTTGAGGTCCTTGGTCCAAAGATCGTTCTTCATCGTCGCCGGCTTGTAGCTGTTCTTGGCCATCAGCGGCGCACGCAGCTCGAAGACGCGGCTGTTGCCCGCGCCCGACGAGATCACGCGCACGATGTCGTCGGGATCGAGGCCCGCCTTCATGCCGAGCACCATCGCCTCGGCGCTGGCGACGTTGTGGATCGCGACCAGCAGGTTGGCGACGAACTTCATCCGGCTGCCGTTGCCGAAGACACCGAGATAGGATTGCGCGCGCGTGAAGCCGGGAAAGACGTGCGCGACACGGTCGTAGGCGGTGCGGTCGCCGCTGGCGAAGACCACCAGATCGCCTTTCTCCGCCTGCGAGCCGGTGCCCGACAACGGACAATCGAGCAGCGTTATGCCGGCCGCGGACAACGCCTTGCGCGCCTTCTCCTTGTCGGCGAGCGCGAAAGTTGAAAGCTCGGCGACGACCAGGCTCGCCGGCGCGTCCTTGACCAGCGCCTTCACCGTCGCGTCGAGCGCCTTGGCCGATGGCAGCGAGGTTAGCACCACGGCGACGCCGCGGGTCGTTTCCGCCGGCGTGGCGACGGGCGTGCCGCCGTTGCCGCGCAATCGCTCGATCGCCGCCGGCACGACGTCGTAACCGCGCACGGCAAAACCGCGCTTCACCAGGTTGGCGGCGATCGCGCCGCCCATGGTGCCCAATCCGATGATGCCGACGGTCCGGCTGCTGTCGATCATGGCGCGTTCGTTCTCCTGCGGGATCGGCGCAGACCCCCTCACCCCGTCCGGTTGCCCGGAGCCGGATGAGGAGGCGGGCCGCGGCCGTCCACGTTAAAGGCCCAGATAGAATTTGCGGATGAGCTCGTTGTTGTTGAGCTCTTCCGGCGATTTGCCGTCGAAGGCGATCTTGCCGTGAACGATGACGTAACCGCAATCGGCAATGCGGATCGCCTGGGTGAAGTTCTGCTCGGCCATCAGGACCGTGAGGTGGTTCTGCTCCTTCATCTCGCGGATCTTGTCGATGGTACGCTGGACCAGCACCGGCGCCAGGCCGACAGACGGTTCGTCGATCAGCAAAATCTTGGGCGCACTCATCAGGGCGCGGGCCAGCGCCAGCATCTGCTGCTCGCCGCCGCTCATCGAGCCGGCAAGCTGGCCGTGGCGCTCGCGCAGGCGCGGGAAGATCTCGTAGCAGTACTCGAGATTGCGCTGGAGCGCGGCGCGTGCCGTGTTGCGGAAAGCGCCGAGGAACAAATTCTCCTCGACCGTCAGCTTGGGAAAGAGGCGTCGGCCTTCCGGCACCAAGGTAACGCCGCAATCGACGATCTGTTCGGTCGAAAGCCGCGTGAGATCGTGCGTCTCGCCTTCGATGGTGGCGACGATTTGGCCCGATTGCGGCCGCAGCATGCCCATGACGCATTTCATCAGCGTCGATTTGCCGTTGCCGTTGGTTCCCAAGAGCGCCACGGTCTCGCCGGCGCGCACCTCCATCGTCACGTCCTCGAGGACGCGGACCTGGCCGTAAGCGGCATTGAGGCCGCGGATGGAGAGGCTACTCGCCAATGTAGGCCTTCACGACTTCGGGGTTGCGCACGACTTCTTCCGGTGTGCCGTCGGCGATCTTGCGGCCGGCGACCAGCACGACGAGGCGCTGCGAGAAGCTGGTCACGGCGCGCATGATGTGCTCGATCATGATCACGGTGACGCCCTGGGCGTTGAGCCGCAACAGCAGCGCCAGGATGTCGTCGACCTCGGAATGCGACAGGCCGGCCATCGCCTCGTCGGCGATCAGAAGCTTGGGCTCGGCGGTCATGGCGCGTGCCAGCTCGAGCTTGCGCATCTCGATCTGCGTCAAGTCGCGCGGGCGGCGATGGGCTTTTTCGTGCAGGCCGACCTGGGTGAGAACCTCTTCGACGCGCGCGTCAATCTGGGCGTGCGACAGATGGTGGCCGTGCCGCGCATTGACGGTATAGAGCGCCGGAACGTGCAGATTCTCGGCCACGGTCATGCTGTGGAACGGTTTCGGCAGCTGGAAGCTGCGCGCCAAGCCGAGCCGCGTGCGGCTGTGTGCCGGCAGCCGGTCGAGCCGCTTGCCGTCGAAATGCACCGTGCCGCTTTCGTTGCGACGCGCGCCGGCGATGCAATTGACCAGCGTGCTCTTGCCGGAGCCGTTGGGGCCGATCAGCCCGACGCGTTCCCCCGGTGCGACTTCGAGGTCGATGCTTTCGAGCGCGACGAACCCGCCGAAGCGCTTGCCGAGCTTGTCGACCTGGAGCAGCGCGGTCACGCCGCCTCCTTTTCCGCCGGCCGGCGGCGGGCGCGCACGCCGCGCTCGAACAGGCCGAGAATGCCGTTGGGCGCCAGCGCGACGAAGGCCACCATGATAACGCCGACAATCAGCAGGTTGAGCGCCGACGAGATGGTGACGGTGGCGACCTGCTGAATCGTTGCCAGCAGCACGGCGCCGATCAGCGGCCCGAGCCAGCTCGATGTGCCCCCGATCAGCGGCATGGCGATGCTGTTGACCGCGAACGCCAGGTTGAAGCCCGAGGACGGATCGAGATAGGTGACGTAATAGGGCAGCGGCGCGCCGGCCATGCCCATGAGCGCGCCTGACAATACGGTGGCGATCAGTTTGAGCTTGAGCGTCGGCACGCCGGCGGCCTCGGCGGCGAGCTCGTCATCGCGGATGGTGGCAAGGCCATAGCCGAGCTTCGAATGCTCGATGGCGCGCGCGATGCAGATCGAAACCGCCGACAGCACCAGCATCGTCAGGAACAGATATTGGATATACGGATGGCCGAACGGGCCGGTCTCCGGCCGGATGATGTAGACGCCGCGCGAGCCGCCGACGAAATCCCAATTTGTGACCAGCGTCTGCAAGACGATCGCCAATGCCAATGTGGCAATGGCGAAAAACACACCGCGCAGCCGCAACGTCAGATAGCCCATGCCGAGACCGACCAAGCCGGCCATGAAACCGCCGACCACGATCGACGCGATCAGCGGCGGCTCGAACAGCTTGTGCATCACCACGGCGCTGTAGGCGCCGATGGCGAAGAAGCCGGCGGTGCCGAAATTGACGTAACCGGTATAGCCACCGAGGATGTTCCACGCCGTCGCCATGACGACGTATTGCAGCACGACGTAGCCGGCGAAGAAGAAATAGTCGTTGGTTGCGAGGCGCGAAGCGAAGGCGATGGCGATCGCCACCAGCGCGGCGATCAGGCAGAAATAGCGCGTCGGGATGTAAGGCACCGCTACCGTCCCATCAGTCCGGCCGGCCGCACGGCGAGCGTCAGCAGCAGGAAGCCGAAGGCGACCGCCGGCGACCAGGACGGGCCATAGAACGTCGCGGTCAGATTTTCCATCACGCCGATCAGCATCGCCGCCGTCAGCATGCCGGGAAAGCTGCCCATGCCGCCGAGCACCACGATGGCAAAAACGCGGCCGATGTAATCGCGGCCGATCGACGGCTCGACCGGCTGGATGATGATGAGGCAGGCCCCGGCGAGCGAGGCCGTGGCGATCGAGATGGCGAACGCGATGTTCTTGATCCGCTGCGGCCGGATCGCCATCAGCTTGAGCGCCAGATCGTCCTGCGAAACGGCGAGGATGGCGCGGCCGATGAATGTCTTCGACAGGAACAGCTGGAGCAGGCCGACCATGACGATCGAGACAATGAACGGCACCAGCATGCGCAGCGGCAGCTCGGCGTCGCCGATATAGACGCTCGGGCCGATATAGGGGGCGGTGACGAAGCGGTAGTCGACGCCGAAGATTAGGATGAGCGCCACTTCGGTGATGAACAGGATGCCGAAGAAGAAGGCGAGGCCGCGCAGCGCCTCTTCGCCGCGCCGCTCGAACGAATAGTAATAGATCTGATAGATCGCCGAGCCGAGCAGGTAGAAGAACGGCAAGGCGATCACGCCCGCCAGCACCGGATCGATGCCGAAATCGATGTTGAGGATGTAGACGATGAACGAGCCGAGGATGATGAAGGCCGGATGCGCCAGGTTGGCGATGTCGAGCATGCCGAACGACAGGGCCAGGCCGACGCTGACCGCGGCATAGAACCCTCCCAGCAACAGCCCCGAGACGATGGCGTTGACCAGGAGCTCGAACATCAGACAGCGCCCGGTTCGAGGTGAGGGGCGGGCCGGCTATCAAACGGTCGGTGGAGGCCGGATCGCAGCCAACGCGGGCGCGCGCGGCAGGGGCCCGATGCGGCGGCGCGGTAACCCGTGGACATACTCCCCCTCCCGAAGGTCCCGGCCTTGCTGGCGCGGGGTGCGGCCGACGGCCGCTTGGTGACATTCCTAGAATGTCCGAAGCAATCGGCCTTTACCAGTCCCCAGCGTCTCCACCGGCCCACGAAGGCCTTTGATCTAACTAACGGATTTGACATCTGCGCGATTGATCCGGCGATTGGCCGTGTTAACTGTGCGACACGCGCGTTTACTTAACTGCACGTGAAAATTAAGCATCAAAGCCCGAGTCGACTTGGATTTATTCGGTTAATTATAGTAATTGCCTTGACTTATATTTGAATTTTTCGAAAGCTAGCGTCATCAAAACAGCCCCACGCATGACGCCGCCATTCAACCCAACCAACTTCCTGGGCGCCGAGGAGACCGCGCGCATCGCTGAAGACTTGGCCGCCAAGCACGGCCGCAGCGCCCTGACCTTGGCAGCAACCCGCGCGCGGCGTGCGAGCGAAATCGGCGATACGCTCGCCTATGCCGCCTGGGCTGCAGTGCTCGAAGCCACCAGCGATCTGCTGGAACGCTCGCCCTGGTGCTATCTCTGAGCCGCCAAGCCGGTTGACGGCCCGCAGCGCCGTCGCCACCCTCGCGCGATGGCGCCGCGCTATGAAACCCTGCGGGTCGAGACCCCCGAGCCACATCTGCTGCTGGCGACGATCGACCGGCCGCAGGCCGCCAACGCCTTCAACACGCGCATGATGCAGGAGCTGCTCGACCTGTGGACTGGGCTCGTCGCCGCGCCCGGCGATGTGCGCTGCGTCGTGCTCACCGGCGCCGGCAGCCGCGCCTTCTGCGCCGGCGCGGACCTCAAGGAACGCAATGGCATGAGCGACGAGGCGTGGTTCGAGCAGCACGCCATCATCGAGCGCGAGCAGGAAATGCTGCTGCATGTGCCGGTGCCGGTGATCGCTGCCGTCAACGGCGCGGCCTTTGCCGGCGGGCTCGAATTGGTGCTCGCCTGCGATTTCGCCTATGCCGTGACCAGCGCCCGCTTCGCTCTGACCGAAACCACCCTTGGTCTGATCCCCGGCGCCGGCGGCACCCAGACGCTGTCGCGCGCCGTCGGCGAGCGCCGCGCCAAGGAAATCGTGCTTGCCGGCCGGCCATTCAGTGCCGAAGAGGCGCTGGCTTGGGGCGTGGTCAACCGGCTGTGCGCGCCCGAACGGCTGATGGCCGAAACGCTGGAAACTGCGCGCGCGATTACTGCCAATGCGCCGCTGGCCGTGCGCCAGGCGAAGAAGTCGATCCACGGCGGCCTGCAGCGGCCGCTCGACCAGGCGATGCGCTTCGAGATCGCGTGCTACGAGCCGCTGATCGCGACGGCCGACCGGCGCGAAGGCATCGCCGCCTTCAATGAGAAGCGGAAGCCCCGCTTCGCCGGGCGCTGAATGGATTCGGCTGCCGGCGCGCCGCCGCCTGCAATCCCGCTCGGCACCGATTTTCCCGAGATCCGCGACGGTGTGCGGCGCGTGTGCGCGGGCTTTCCCGGCGCCTATTGGCGCGGCTGCGAGGAACGGCAGGAATATCCCACGCAATTCGTCGTTGCCTTGACCGAGGCGGGTTACCTCGCGGCTCTCGTGCCGGAGGACTATGGCGGCGCCGGCCTGCCGCTGCGCGCCGCTGCGGCGATCCTCGAGGAAATCCACGCGTCGGGCTGCAATGCCGGCGCCTGCCACGCCCAGATGTACATCATGGGCACGCTGCTGCGGCACGGCAGCGCCGAACAGAAGCGCCGCTACCTGCCGGACATCGCCGCCGGGACGTTAACGCTCCAGGCCTTCGGCGTGACCGAGCCGACGACCGGCACCGACACGCTGAAGCTCAAGACCCGGGCCGAACGCCATGGCGACCGTTACATCGTGCGCGGCCAGAAAGTATGGACCTCACGCGCGCTGCAATCCGATCTGATGCTGCTGCTGGCGCGAACCACGCCGGTGGACAAGGTGGAAAAGCGCGGCGAGGGGCTGTCGGTTTTCCTGGTCGATCTCAAGGCGGCGCGCGGCCACGGCGTGACGATCAAGAAGCTGCCGGCAATGATCAACCACAACACCACCGAAGTCTTCTTCGACGATCTGGCAGTGCCGGCCGAAAACCTGATTGGCGAGGAGGGCAAGGGTTTCCGCTATATCCTCGACGGCATGAACGCCGAGCGCATCCTGATCGCCGCCGAGGCGATCGGCGACGCGCGCTGGTTTCTGCGCACCGCGACCGAATATGCCAAGGGCCGCGTCGTCTTCGACCGTCCGATCGGCCAGAACCAGGGTGTGCAATTTCCGCTGGCGCGCGCCTTTGCCGAAACCGAGGCGGCCGACCTCATGGTGCGCAAGGCGGCGGCGCTGTTCGATGCCGGCCAGCCCTGCGGGCCCGAAGCCAACATGGCCAAGCTCCTGGCGGCCGATGCCTCGTGGCATGCCGGCGAAGCCTGCCTGCAGACCCACGGCGGCTTCGGCTTTGCCCGCGAGTATGACGTCGAGCGCAAATGGCGCGAGACGCGCCTGTTCCAGGTGGCGCCGATCTCGACCAACCTGGTCTTGGCCTATCTGGCCGAACACGTGCTCGGATTGCCGCGGTCTTATTGAAGCGTCGGAAAAGCCGCTTCAGCCGCCGCCGGCGCGTGATTCCATGGTTTCGGCGACCTCTTCACAGACCGCACCCAGCTCCAAGAGCTCGGCGCGCGTTTTATGGTCAGCCGCCCTTTCGGCACGCTGCTTGTATTTGAGCGCCTGTTCCCACCAGTAATTGGCTTCGTCCATCGCGATCCTCCCGCGAGGAAAGCGCAAACCCCTCGGGCCCTAGGCCACGGCCTCGCAACAGCCGCCTGTCCGGCAACGGTGACGCAACGCGGCCTTCACCCGCTCGACTGTAACCAGCACGTCGTCGACTTCGATCCCGTCGCGTTTTCTTAAAAGCTGCGCGATCGGGTCGCTGAGCAACTCGTCGATCGACGGCTCGATATTACCATGAAAGAGTCGATTCTGCATCGGCATCCTCATCCGTTGCACATGAGGATGCACGATGCTGGTGACACAACGGCGTCAATCCTTGGGCAAAGTTGTGGCCTTTACCTAGAACTTGATCATGTCGTAGCGCGTCAGCGTCGACTTGGCCGAAACCTGCGGCGCGTGCGCGAAATTGTACGCGACATAGAGTTCGATGAACGCGTCCTCTGCCGACATGCCGTCGACCGGGACGATCACGTTGAAGCCGCGCAACGCCGCTTCGTCGCCGGTGTGGAGCACGGCGCCATGCGCCGCGGTGCCGGTCACGATCACGGTCTTGATGCCGTGGTCTTTCAGGATTTTCTCGAGATCGGTGTTGAGGAATTTGTCCGCGCCGGACTGCACCGCCGGCTCGCCATCCTTCGGCGCCAGGTGAGGGAGCGTGTCAGCCAGCGCGCCGCTCGGTACATAGCTATAGACAACCAATAGTCGGTGGGCGCGCGCCTCGGCCAGGAACTTCTCGGTTGCCGGCACGGATGCGACACAACGCGGCCGGCGCTGTTCGTTGCAGCTTTGCTTGACGAAATCGAGCAGCAGCAGCGCCGTGGTCTTGGGATCGACGGTGACTTGATTGAGTTCCGGCGCCGGCGGCGTCTTGATCGTCGCCCATTCGTCAACGATGGTTTGCTGCGCGTTGGCCGGCGCGGCGATGGCGACGAACGCCGCGAACGCGGCGGCGGGGACAAATGCGAATTTCACGGCGGTTTCTCCGTTGCCGGTTATTCCCACTCGATTGTTCTTAGCGATGGTAATGCGTTGAATTTCAAGTGCAAATTTTTTTTGCGCACGACGAAGAACCGTCTCTCCGATCCGTCAGAAAATTGCGGTCTTGATTTCAAATGGGAATTTCTCCGATTCGGAATTTGCTCGGTTTCAGCGACTATCGACATCGATCGGTCGATTTTTCGACCTCACAAGCGACAACAGCACTGCCGGCGCTGGCGCAAAAAAACACCGTCAGCATCAGTTATAGCAATATCGGGTCGCTGCTGGTGATGCTCATCGTCGTGCCGGCAGCGGTGTGATGGTGAGGTCCGGCCTTGTCCCCCTGCTGACCTGCCGGGACGTGGACGCCGAACCATGTCGAGCATGGTAGTCACCGGTTCCTTCATTCCCAGCACGTTGAGATCTGAAGCATGGGCGCCTCTCTCTACGAGCCGATTAACGTCTACAAGCCCCTCGCGCCGGACATCGGCATCGTCGATGGCCCGTTCGAATATCTGACCGTAGCCGGAATCAGGCTGCCCCTTCCGTTCACGACCAGGATGACCGTGGCGCGCCTCACAAACGGCGATCTCTTCCTACATTCGCCGATCAAGTTCGACGAGAGACTGGCTAGGGAGCTGCAGGGGTTAGGGAGGATTCGTCACCTCGTGTCCCCCAACCAGTTCCATTACGCGCATATCGGTGAATGGGCGAAGGTGTTTCCTGAAGCCACCTCCTGGGCGTCACCCCGTGTGCACCGGAGGGCGCGGGCGCGGCACGTGGATGTCGATTTCACGAGAGACCTCGACAGCGATGCGCCCGAAGAATGGCGTCGGGAGATCGACCAACTGCTTTTTCCCGGCGGCTATTTCAAGGAGTTCATTTTCTTCCACCGGGCGTCGCGGACGCTGATACTCACTGACACGGTCATCAACATCGAACTGGACAAGATTTCCGAGCCATGGCGAACGGCCAGCAAGCTTGCCGGGATGTATCATCCCTACGGCCAAATATTCTTCGGTATGCGCCTGCCGTTGCTCGTCCAGCGACAAAAGGCGAAGGCAGCGATCGAAAAGATCCACTCCTGGCAGCCGCAGCGAATTGTGCTCAGCCATGGCCGCTGCTTTGACGCGGATACTGACAACGTCATCCGCAGAATATTCGGAGCATGGCCTGCCAACGACGAGCGACGCCTTTAGGTCTCCGGCCGGAACAGCCAGTCCGCGAGACGCCGCCCCGCTTCCGCAGCAATCACCATCCCAGCCGTTACGATGAGTGATTGGACCAGTGGCCGATCGGCGCATGGTGACGCGATTGTCTGCGCCAGAAACCACGGGGCGTGGAAAAAGCCATAAAGCAGCGTGATCCAGAAGAAGGCGAGGAAGATGGACCGGAGTGCCGGCTGGCGCCGGTGGCGATGTCGTAGTGACCCTCGCATGATCGAGATCAATGCCGGGCCGGAGGGCCAGACCTTACTCTGATTTGAAACCCAAGGAGACTGATCATGCCGCATCGCACCGTCGTGCTCTCCAACGCGGTTCGCACCGCCATCGGAACGTTCGGCGGGGCCCTAAAGGAGACGCCGGCGACCGAGCTGGGTGCGACCGCCAATCGCGCTGTGCTGGCGCGCGCCAAGCTCGACCATGCCAAGGTCCAGACGGTCGTCATGGGCAACGTAGTCCAGGCGGGCAACAAGATGAATCCAGCCCGGCAGGCAGCCATTCACGGCGGGCTCCCCGTCGAAGTCCCAGCGATGACAGTGAACAGAGTCTGCGGCTCCGGGGCGCAGGCCATCGCCTCGGCCGCGCAGGAGATCATGCTCGGCTATATCGATTGCGCGCTGGCGGGCGGTATGGAGAACATGGACCGCGCGCCCTACCTGATGGGCAGCGGGCGTTGGGGCTATCGGCTCGGAGATGCCCAGATTTACGACAGCATGCTCCGCGACGGCCTTAACGACGCCTTTTCCGACCAGCACTCGGGCTGGCATACGGAAGACCTCGTCAAGGCGCGCCAGATCACGCGCGAGGATCAGGACCGCTGGGCGGAGCGCTCACAGAAGCGTTTCGCGGCAGCGCAGGCCGCCGGCAAGTTTACGGACGAGATCGCGGCGGTCGAGCTATGCGAGCGAAACAAGCCGGGTCTCTTCAACAAGGATGAGCACAATCGCCCGGATACCACGTTAGAAAGTCTCGCC
Source organism: Allostellaceae bacterium (assembly GCA_035632055.1). Classification (GTDB taxonomy): domain Bacteria; phylum Pseudomonadota; class Alphaproteobacteria; order ATCC43930; family CGMCC-115725; genus REEB95. The sequence goes on along the minus strand of DASQHO010000001.1, from coordinate 25,535 downwards.
AAACTGCGGCCCGCTTTCCGCAAGGACGGCACCATTACCGCCGGCAATGCGCCCGGCCTCAATAGCGGCGCGGCGGCGATGCTGGTGTCGAGCGCGGAGTGGGCCGAGCAGAATGGCCTCGCGCCGATGGCCCGTCTCGTCTCATATGGCATTGCCGCGGTGGAACCCGGCATGTTCGGCTTGGGTCCCGTGCCCGCCGTGAAGCAGGCGCTGGCGCGTGCGGAATGGAAGATCGGTGACGTTGAGCGTATTGAGATCAACGAGGCCTTCGCGGCGATCGCCATCGCCGTCCAGCGTGAGCTCGGTTTACCTGAGGATATCGTCAACGTGGAAGGCGGCGCGATTGCGCACGGGCATCCGATCGGCGCGACCGGCGCGGTTCTCACGACGCGGCTTCTTCATTCGATGAAACGCGACGGGCTCAGGCGCGGCGTCATTACGCTGTGCATTGGCGGCGGCCAGGGCATTGCGCTGGCACTGGAGCGTCTGTCGTGACACTGCGCTTGGAAAAAAGGAACACGCCATGAGCAAGGATTACGCACAGATCGCCCATGACGTCATCACCGGCGTGGGATTGCTGCGGCAAGGATCGCCGGAGGCGATGAAGGCGTTCGTCGCGCTCTCGGCCGCAGGTACGGCGGCGATCGCCATCGACACCAAGACCAAGGAGCTGATGGCGCTCGCCATTGGCATCGCTACCCATTGCGACGGCTGCGTTGCCTATCACACCAAGATGGCGCACCAGCACGGCGCGACGCGACAGGAGGTGCTGGAGACGGTGGCGCTGGCGGTCTATATGGGTGGCGGTCCGGCCGCCGTTTATGGCGGCGACGCGGTGCGCGCCTACGACCAGTTCAGCGGACAGCCGAAAGGCAACTGAGGCGATGGCCGATGACCCCCGGAGCCATTGGTCTGCGTTCTTACCACGCGCGCCCCGCCACCTCTTCTTCACCGGCAAGGGCGGCGTCGGCAAAACTTCTCTGGCCTGCGCCAGCGCGGTGCTTCTCGGGGACGCCGGGCGGCGCGTACTGATCGTCAGCACCGACCCGGCCTCGAACCTCGATGCCGTTCTCGACACCCAACTTGGTGTGCACCCGAGACCGGTTCGGTGCTGCCGGATCATGAAGTGGCGCTGTTGCAGGAACGCCTTTCCGGGGCCTGCACCGTGGAAGTCGCCGCCTTCGATGAATTTGCTCTTCTTCTCAGCGACCCTGAAAAGACGAGTGCCTACGATCATGTGATCTTCGATACCGCGCCGACCGGCCATACGTTGCGTCTGCTGGAGCTGCCCGCTGCGTGGACCGGGTTTTTGGAAGCCGCGCCGGGCGATGTTTCCTGTCTGGGGCCGCTTTCCGGGTTGAAGGCGGCGCGGGACCGCTATGAAGCGACGGTCCGCGCGCTGTCCGATCCGGCTGCAACCGCGCTGGTGCTGGTCGCGCGGCCCGACCGTGTGGCGCTGATTGAAGCGGCGCGCACAAGCGAAGAGCTGCGCGGTCAGGGCCTCACCAACCAGCAACTGGTTATCAATGCTGTGTTCCGGGCGGGCGATTCGGCGGACAAGCTGGCCGCTGCGTTCGAGCGCCGCGGGGCGCAGGCGCTCGCGCACATGCCACCAGTATTAAAAGCGCTTTCCCGGTCAGACATCCCGCTGCGCGGGCACAACATCGTGGGTTTGGAAGCGCTGCGTAGTTTTCTGTCCACCGCGCCGGAGAAACTGCCGGCTGAAGCGACGGCCGATATAGTCGTGCCCCCCGGTGTCATGGATTTGCGCGCGCTCGTGGACGAACTGGCCGCCGCAGGACACGGGCTGGTCATGATCATGGGTAAGGGCGGCGTCGGCAAGACCACCGTGGCCGCCGCGATAGCCGTTGCGCTGGCCGGGCGCGGCGCGCCCGTCAACTTGACGACGACGGACCCGGCGCAGCACCTGATTGAAACCCTGCCCGAGAACGTCCCGAATCTCAAAGTCAGTCACATTGATCCGAAGGAGGAAGTGAAACGCTACCGCGCGCGGACACTGGAAGGGGCGAAGGGCACGAAGTCGGCCGAACAATTGGCACTATTACAGGAGGAGCTACAATCGCCCTGCTACGAAGAGGTGGCGGTGTTTCAGGCCTTCTCGCGGGCGGTCATGTCAGGACGCAGCGAATTCACGGTGATCGATACCGCCCCGACGGGGCACACGCTGCTGCTGCTCGACACGGCTGGAAACTACCATCGTCAGATGACGGACTTCTCTTCCGGGGTCGGACGCATCCACACCCCGCTGATGATGCTTCAGGACAGCGCCTACACGAAAATCCTCATCGTCGCGCTTCCCGAAACCACGCCCGTTCTCGAAGCGAGCGCGCTTCAGGACGATCTTCGCCGCGCCGGCATCGAGCCCTATGCCTGGGTGATCAATGCGAGTCTGGCGGCCGCCCGCCCGCGCGATCCATTGTTACGGCGGCGCGCTGCCGCCGAACTGCCGCAGATCGCCAAGGTGAAGGGGGAGCTCGCCCGGCGTGTTGCGATCGTGGCGTTTCAGGCGGAGGAGCCGGTGGGCGCGGCGCGGCTTGCAGCGCTCACCTCATAGGAAACGACGCGTCTCGCGAAGTCAGCAGTATCCGCCGGCAGGCCATCGCCGATTTCGATCCACAAGGTCGCGTATGCGAGTTGATCAAGAGCGGCAGCGCCCTGATGGGCGCCCGGCATAACCAGATGCGCGGTCAGAGTTGTTGCGCTGCCGCCCTGTTTCAAACTTCAAACGCCGTTATCGGCGCATATCGGAATCACCTTGATTTCAGCAACAATCGACACCGGATCCAAGTGACAGAAAGTCGACTACGCACCGTCCACCCCGCCGATTTCTACTCCAGGCTACGCGGCGGCCCTACCCCAGTGAGATAACGCTTTTCCCTGAACACCAAATTGGTTTAGATGGGGCGTCGCAGCCACACAAGGAGGCCACGCAAGAAGACGGATAGCTGACGTCGCAGGAAGTGTCGGGCAAATCGCGGTTCGAGTACGCGAAGGACAGTTTGTTGCTGGACCGTCACTCCCACTCGATCCTCTCAATGCATCGTAACGCGCTGATTTGTAAGCGCAAAATATTTCTTCTGACGGTCTAAATCCGACCGCCGGTCCGTCAAATTTTTTCGCTTTTGATTTCAAAGAGAAAATCGCGCGATTCAAACTTTGCGCGGCTTCGACAACTATCGCTATCGATCGCTCGATTTCTTCCGGCTTGCCACGCCGAGCGCCGCTGAGGGCACGAGAAAAAAGACCGTCAACCCCTATAGCACGATCTATTGTCATCTGCCACTTCAGCACTCAGAGAACCAAGCTACCTCAGTCGCAGGCGTCAGGTTGCTTCTAGGACCTGGCGGTCATGAGGCGACAGGCGAGTTGCTGGTCGCCCCACCGCGTCGCAAATGTATCGGACACTTCGAACCAACTGCCGTCATTTCCCGCGCCGTGATAGAGACCCATGCAGGAGCATTGACACTCATGCCCGGTCGCGTTCTGACACGCGGGAGAGCATTTCTCTTGCTCACGGTAGGGCTGAATAACGTAAACCTTGCCATATTTGACCAACGACCGCTCAACGAAATCGTTGAACCAAGCTTTCGGCAGTTCCCAGTATTTCTTGCCGGCAATCCAAACGGGCGATGTTCGCCTATCATTCTGAAGCCATTTGCGATTCGTTTCTGCGAAGGGAACACGAACGCGCAAGTGCTGCCCCTTTCCCGTCCGCCGCAGAACGACCGGTATCCGCTCCTGCCCCCAAACATAGTTCAGCGTCAGTTTGTCCATACTATCGAATTTGTTTGACCGATCGCATGACGCTCTCGGCCGTAGTTAGGCTAAGCCCCATGTCGAGGCAAAGCTTAAAGAACTCTTCTGGAGCATCCGTCTTATCCAGACGATGTTGGCGAGCGAGATCTCGGGCGCACTTACCGATAGGAACGATATCACTGGAAGAAACCCACTGCGGGTTACCGACCTTTTCCTCAAACGCTGTAATAACGTCATCTGGAAGATCGGCACCGAAGAGAAAATATCGAAGATGACGGATAAAATGTGGATGCGTATAAATATCCGCACCTCTGCAGCCATTTCTCTCGAATAGGCCTTTGCGCGACGCTTTGATCCTCCCGTGATGATATCGGGGGTCATTCCAGTAATTCAGCCTTTCTTGGGGAACTGCAGACCTATCACTCAGAGATTGGAGCAAGGCGAGGATCGGCTGCGCGTTGGTTTTGTAAGCTGCGTGGCCTTCATCATGGTTGCGGTGAGATTCCCTGAGATCTATCTTCGCCACTGTCGCGGCCTCGCTCTCGGTCAACTTGATATGATACTTCTCCATCTATCCCTCTTTCGATCTGAACACTTCGAGGTCGCCTCTCCTGATACTATTGCGCGCTACTCGTGACAGGCCATGCCACTCCCATGCCATCAGACACTCTAATCTCCGATCGCCCAGCGCCACGCTTTTCTACGCGAACCTGCACGGCGATCCGCTCGATCATGGCAGCGACGTGCGTGATGACGCCAACCTTCTGACCTCTGCCCTGTAAGGTTTCCAGCGCATCTACTGCCAAGTCTAGGGTCTCCGCATCAAGCGATCCAAAGCCTTCATCGATAAACAGCGTGTCGACAAAGGACGATCGGCCTTCAAGACCTGACAGAGCCAGCGCCAGCGCAAGCGAGACCAGGAAACGCTCACCGCCTGACAGGCTTCGGGTCCCGCGGACCTCGTCGCCCATGTCGCGATCAATGATGTGAAGCGTGAGATCGGACGTGGCCCCCCGCGCGAGTCTATAGCGGGGGGTCAATGCATGGAGGTGATCATTCGCCAATTGCACCATGTGGTCGAGCGTGATGCCCTGAACAAAGCGACGGAAACGATCACCGCTGGCCGAGCCGACGGCATCGTCGACTGCCTGCCAAATTGCGAGTTCCGCTTTCGTAGTGTCGATTTCCGCGGATAGGTTTGCGGCGGCGCCGCGCGCCTCGTTGTCTCGCGCGAGCGCAGCGGCAAGTACACCTGTCCGTTGCTGCAAGTCTCCAATTTCAGTTACCAACGCAGCGATGACTGCGGCCAACGCCTCGGCATCGGTGGTCTCATCGAACCCTTCCAACGCCCGGTGTAAGTCATTATGGCGCGTAAGCACTGCGGTGCCGGCATCGTTCACGCCTCGGTCGATCTCCTGAATTCGGCCCCGTAACGCCCTGCTCAATGCTGGGTCGGTTGCGATCAGCGCGGCAACCTGATCCGACAAGCGAGCAATATCCAGGCAGGCCGCGCTGAATGCCTCTTCGGCTAAAGCGTTACGGCCGTTGGCGGTCTCCAATCCAGCGGCGGCCTCGTCGCAACGAGCGCCGGCTGCCTGGAACGCTGCATCGCTGGCAGATTTCGTATCGCGGGCACGAGCGAGCACCTCACGGGTGGTCCGGCAAGCCTCATTGATCCGAGTCCGGTGGCTCGCTGTCGCCTCGCCATCGAGAAGTTCAGCTCTGGCGCTCGCCTTCTCTCCCTCGGCCATGCGACGTTGATCGAGAAGAAGTGCCGTCGCCGTCACCTGCGCCTGCGCGTGCTCCAGCGAGGCGCCCGCCGCTGCACGCTCGGGCGCCAGACGCTGGAGGGTCATTTCAAGTTGGCCAACCTGCTCGCGGAGACCGGCATACTCCGTCGCGACTGTCGACAGCGTAACGCTAACACCGGTGGGATCAACATCGAGGTCATCGACGGCCAGACCTGCAGCAGCAAGAAACGGCGTTATTTCTCGGCGAATGGAAATGAGGCGCTCAGCAAGGCCTGTCGCCTGGACCGCGTACTCAGTTGCCTTCAATTGCGCAGCGTGGAAATCAGGACGCCTTTGGTCAATAGACCGCGTAATCGTCTCGATCGCCCCACCGAGCGCATCATGCTCCCGCTGCAAACTGTCGATCTCTGTCCGAAGACGCCGGGCGTCTGCGAGAGGAGACGCAATGGCTAGCCGCTCTGCAATCGCGACTGAGATGAGGGCCGCCAGTTTCGACGCAGTCTGGTCATCGAGAATGGGAGGTACACTCCCCGCGATCTGAGCCTTTGTGCAGAGATCGTTCAACAACGGCCACTGTTCGCCATAAGTGCCCTTGGCAGCCAAAACTTGTCCCCGCGCCACATCGATTCCGCGGATGGCCTCAGCCTGGCGCGCCTCTCCGGCGGAGAGCAAGCGTGTAGCAGCATCCAAACGCTGTCCCGTCGCAGTCAACAACGTGTCAAGTTCTTCGCGCCGGCGGCGAAGCCTAGTCGCTATTTCGTTCAGCGCGCTGGGGTGTGCAAGATGGGGATGGTCAGTGCTGCCGCATACTGGACAGGCTAAATTTGGAGCCAGCAGGCTGCGCAGATGGATGGCCTCAGATGAGACCGCCTCATCGGCAAGTTCTGCGATTGGAACAATTTCCGCACGCGCAGTCCGATCGCGGAGTTGGTCGGCTTCGGCTTCAACGATCCGGCTTTTCGCCGCGCTTACCTCCTGCGTCGCTAGCGTGTGTTCCGATTCCCGGCGTGTTAGATCTTGCGACGCCCGGACGTGCTGTTCACAGACAGTGTTTGCCTCGCGCAGAGTCTCAAGCGCACGTTGCAGATCGATATCCCGTTCGTGGAGCGCCGCCTCGTCAATGCCGGCGAGACCGCCTCGACGATCACCGATATCGCGACTGAGGCCATCTTTTCGTCCACGATCCTCAGCGAGCTTTTCCGACAGCGCGGTTATTTCACCTTGCAACCGCGCAGCTGTTTCTTCCGCTCCAACGGCCTCTGACGTGACTGTAGCATGGTCCTGTTTGAGCGCACCCCGCTTTGCCAACAAGTCCATCGCATCGCCGAGACGATCGGCAAGAAGAATGCGATCCGATTGACTCATTAATTGCGCGGCAGTCGTACGGTGTAACTCTGATGTCTGACCGAGAGTCTGATCAATCGTGGCCAGCGCATCGGCCTTATCGCGCAGTGTCGCTTCCGCTTGCTGCGATTTTTCTATTGCATCATTAAGCTCGGTCCGAGCTGCCGCCAGCTCTGTATCGAGTCTTTCGGCTTCGCTCCAAAGGGGACCGAAATTCTTGAGGACGTCTTCTGCCGCTACGTTGGCGGTCGCCGCGTCCGCCAGTTGTGTTGCAGACGCGGCGTCTAGCGTCCGTGCTTCCTCGCGTGAAACAAGCAAACCGTCGAGACGGGACTTGACCTCCGCTGCCGTCCGCCGTGCATTTTGCAAGTCAACCGCCAGCGGACGAAGCGGCTCGACGAGATCGAATTCGGCAAGAGACCGATACTCATCGGCGGCTGCCTCGCGTGTCGCGCGCGCTGTGACCGCCTGAGCCTCAGCCCGTGCGAGATCGCCTCGAGCGGCGGCGACGCGCTTGAAATGATCCAACCGTTCACTGTGTTGATCGCGCTCCGTGCCTTTTTGAGCGAGGGTTGAAGCAAGCTGACTTTGCTCATCCAGCAACGCCTGCCTGGCTTCGTCATCAAGAAGCCCGATGTCGCTTCGGCGCTGCTCCAATTGCTCGACAATTCTTCGCCGTGCCTCCGTGCCATCATGAACGTGGACCGAGATCGCTGCGTAGATTTCGGTACCTGTGATCTTCTCGAGCAATTCCGCGCGCTCGCTCTCGGCGGCGAGCAGGAAGGCGTCGAATTCGCCCTGTGCGAGGAGCACCGTTCGTCGGAACTGATCGAATGTGAGGTCTGTTCTCGTCTCCACCGCCTCACGGACCTGAGTCTTGCCCGTCGCCACCGCGCTGCCGTCGTCAAGTCGATACAGCGAGCGCTGCTCATTCTGCAGCCGCCCATTTGCTCGGCCCCGCGCCCGACTGGCCTCCCAGCGGACGCGGTAGCGTTCGCCATCCTGCCCGACGAAATCTACCTCGGCATATCCGCCGCCGGCGCCTCGACGGAGGATCGCCCGGCCATCATGAATTGAAATCGCTTCCCCGCCGGGATCGGGTGCATTCTCCCGCCGACCGACGGAGACGCGCGGATATTCGCCATAGAGTGCGAGGCAGAGCGCGTCGAGGATGGTCGACTTCCCGGCGCCGGTCTCGCCAGTGATGGCAAAGAGGCCGGAACCTGCAAGAGGTTCTGCGGCAAGATCGATCTCGAAGGGTGCACCAAGACTTGCCAGATTCTCGCCGCGGATAGCCAAGATCCGCATGGCTATACCTCCGCCCGTGCCCGGTGGAAGACATCTAGATGCGCGGCGTCGGGAGCCACGCCGAAGGTGCGTTCAAATGCGAGCTTGAACAAATCCTCCGGATCTCTTTCCGCCAGCCGGATCATAGGATCGGCGAGGGCCGCGTCATTTAACGCCCCGGGTATTGCCGCGACACGGGTATCGACGATGCGCACCGGAAAGCTCTCCGCGATGCGGTCGACCTCCTCTCTGAACCCAGGCGATAGCCCTTCGCGCGCAAGCCTGACCTGGACGAATGGGCGTTCATGAAGCGGTAGGTCCGATGAGAGATCCATTGCTGTGAGATGATCGCCAAATTCGCTCAAGCGCATATCGCCCGCCTCAGGAAGGCGGACGAAGGGAACTGGCCGGTCAATCGAGATATGTTCGGATACAACCGTTGTACCGTCGAGGCTCACAAGAGTGACCCCATGCGCGTACGGCATCTCAGTCGCCGACAAAGGGATCAGTGAACCAGAATATCGGACGGTATCACGACCGATAGCCTGAGCCCTATGCAAGTGGCCGAGCGCCACGTAACTCGCGTCTGCCGGGAACACATCATGCGGCACGGCATGCTGGCCACCGACTAGAATTCGGCGCTCTGCGCCTTCCGACTCGATGCCGCCCGCAACATGGAGATGTCCCGTCAGGACGAACGGTAGACCATCCATCGGTCCCCGTAATGTCTCGACCAATTCGGCATAGAGGCTTCGCACGCCAGCGATGACGGGTGAGCCTGCGTCACCGTCCAGCCGCGTCAAATTCGGAAGGCACGCTGCAGTTGGGTAGGAGACTGCAACCACATGAGCAGCTACCGCACCGCTTGCGTCAGCGATAGGAACGAGATGGCGTGCGGCCTCCACCCGCCCTTCACGCCGCCGAACATTGCCTACGACGCGGATGTTGAATGCCTCCAAAAGAGGCCGCGGCGCCTCCAACCGGCCAGCGGCATCGTGGTTACCGGCAGCGATCACCATAGCCATGCGCGGACGCGCGCGGCTTAGCCGCACGAGCGTATTGTAGAAGAGCTGTTGCGCTTCCCCGGAGGGATTTTGGCTATCAAACACGTCGCCGGCAATGACGAGGGCATCGACATCCCGCTCTACAACGATCTCTTCGAGTCGCTCAAACACCTTCCGGTGCTCGTGCTCCCGAGAGAACCCCCGTAAAGTTTGACCGATATGCCAATCAGCCGTGTGCAGAATACGGATCATTCTTCCTCCGGCAGTTGCACCGGAGTAGCGCCCGACCATGCTTTCGAAACTGCGTCCCAATTGACGCTCCGCTCTTCGGCAAGCGTCCAAACGTTCCAGAAATCCGGATCTGCCGACTGCGGCCGCTGCGCATCGGGCAGTTCGTCCACCTCCACTAAAACCGGGATCGGCGCTGCCCAACCAAGGAGGACGGCCTGCCTGGAAGGCAAACTCGGCAGCTCACGCAAGAGCCCACCTACATTGTCGGGGACGAGGCGTGCGACGAGATTCTGGTCCGCATCATTGACGATTCGATGCAGGAGAAACGTGTTGCATTGTGCAAGAACCGTTGGAGAAAGCTCCGATGGTCGCTGCGACGAAAGGACGAGCCCAAGCCCGAACTTCCGTCCCTCTCGAGCGATACGCTCGAACACCTCGCGACAAAGTTGGGTTGGAGATGAGGCGGGGCCATCATCGTCCTTACCGCGCCGAACGAATGTGTGGGCTTCCTCCAACACGAGCACGGTCGGCAAGGTCTGGCCCTTTGGATGGCCGCGGCGATATCGCTGAAGCGATTCGAAGATCAACCGCGCCAAAACTGAAACGACGATGTGGACGATTTCGGACGGAACAAGAGACAGATCGACGACCGCGATCTGGCCGTTGCTCGCGCCATCGTCGCCGACATAGTCCTTTAGCCAGGATTCAAAGGAAGTCGGCGGGTCACGACCAATTACGGCGCCAAGCCGCTGATCGGCAAGCATTCCGCGAATTCGAAGCCCGAGCGTTGAGATAAACCCCGCAAGATTACCTCCTTGTTCGGTTGCCACCCGGTCAAGATGCTCGGCGAGAATGTTTACGTCAAAGAACTGTGGGGCGTCCTCACTGATAAGGGCTGCGTGACCGATATCTGGCAGCGTCTGAGCCAATGCGTCCAGTGCGCTCCGGATTGTTTCCAGGTCGGAAATCGCGAAGTCGTTGAAGTAACTTCCTGATCGCCGACTATCAACAATTCCCGTGATCGTGGTTGCAATTGTAGCAAGTGCGCCACCCGCCGTATCCAGAGACTCTGTGCCAAACTGGGAACAATCTGACGCGATCGTTTCAAGGAGCCGCGCGCACTCGAATCTTGCTCTGGCAGCGCCCGCGAACGCCTGCGTGCCCGTGTTCAACATCGCCGATATCCGGATCGAATAGGAACCGAGGTAGCGGCGGATCATCGCCTCTCTCGGCACTCCCTCTGTCTGGCCGGCCTTCAACTCTCGCAGCCCCTGCATCAGCAGCGGACGTTGCGCGCCGGGTTGGGCGTGAGCGACTGCAGTCCATTCGTGCCCGCTCCAGAGCCACGCAGGGACGTCGAGCGGCCGCTCTCCTTCGGCCACGGGCGGAACGCGAAACAACCGCAGTTCCTCTCCCCGATCAGCGAAAGCTCTGGCGTATTCGCCATTGGGATCGAGGACGATAAACCGCGCATTGGGTACCCCGGTCTTACCGGAGTCTTGGATGGCCTTCTCAGCTGCCGCCATAGACCATCGAATAAGACCCGCCACCGTGCATGATTTGCCGCTCCCGGTGTTTCCCAACACCGCCAGGTGCCGACCGAAAAGCTTGTCGGGATCGACCATGATGGCCGCGTTGGATGCCATCGGAGAGGAACCAATTCTGACTCTCTTGTCGTCGTCCCTCGCGCCCACGATGGCTTCGACCTGTGGGGGAGTCGGGATGAGAACCTGGTCCCCCACCGACGGAAATGCGACGACGCCACGGGAGAGTTCGTATTTGGTCATTCCCGAAGCGCGGTCGCGCCGGGACGTCAGCGTTCCCACTGGCGATAAAGACATTTTCCGTAGCGGAAACGGAAGATCGATCAGGCCGAAGTCTTTCAGACCAGCACGCTTTGGATAAGGAGAGCGTTCGATACCAATCCAGGTTATATAAGCGACTGTCGCACCAGCTTCATTTGGGATGAGCACATATCCATTGAGGCGGGGAAATCCCGCCGGCACTCCGGTATTCAATGCCGTCGAGTGCGGAGCGTCCAACTCAAGAAGCACCCTGACTTCGTCAGGCGCGACCGACTCGACGACCCCGACAACGAGACCCGACAATCGTTCGATTGGAGTTGTCATGATCGCCTCACACCGTGCCGGTTGTAGGCGCGGGAGGCGGTGCCGCAGGCGGGTCGCTGGCTTTCGGATCGCCAGGACGATGTTTCAACAATTCTGTCATTCGGCCCGATATGTAGTCGAGCGCCGGTTTCGGCAGGTAGTTTCCAACCAACGTTGCAAGATCCGAGAAATGCGGCCCGATCAGCAACGAGACCTGCGCATCGCGCGTCTTTTCAACGAATGCTTTGAGGCGATCGTCAGCCGAGTAGGCCATGATCACCAAATGGGTCGACGGGATCTTGAGCATATCGAGCAGCACTCGATTCACGTGATCGTCGCCGAAGCCATAACCGTAGGTCACGACAACGGCGTTAGGTCGGCAAGCTGCGGCCGCAAAATCGCGAAAGAGCTCGGCATAAGGATATTGTGTCGTTTCGACGTCCTTCGCGGGATTGGGATAGATCATGACCGTATCGACGGGCTTTTTGGGAATGTCGGTATGATCCGCAGGCGCTCCGAATGGGATGCCCTTGCGATAGATTCGCCGCTCGTCCTTATCAAAAAACCAATCCAGTGAGCCATGGAGCTTAGTCAGGCGAATGACGCCCTCCATGAACCGCGGTTCTCCCCGAATGCCGGGTGGATTGTAGTGGACATCAACTTCAACGCGCGACGCACGGAAGATCGGATTCAGCGCCCCGACGAATCTGTCGATGATCCGAAGACCCGCAAAATCGCAACCATGTTCGACCAGGCGGTCGTAGTTGGTTGTGAAGACGTGCAAACGTTCACGGGATGCAGCGCGGCTCGCAAAACTCAGCAGGAACGATTGCAGAGCGCCTTGGGCAGCATCTTTCGATGACGGATCCTTTCCGGCAACAATCCCGCTTTCCGTCTTCAGCAACGAGGTGAGGAAGCCGGACATCTGAGTGTCTATGCCGTCCTTGAGGGTTTTCTCTGCCGCCTTGTCGATGACTCCAAGGCCGTCAAGCAGAGCAAGCGCACTTCGAAATTGATCTTCAATGTTTGCCGCGCCTCTTTTCATGGCCGTCGCTCCGGCCTGGGCGTGCGTGTCGATGGCGGCGTCATACGTCGTGCCAAATGTAACTTTGGCCATTCCGGTCGCCCCTACACCCGCAAGGTAACCAACCGCCGTGGTGAAGCCGCTGCCTAGCAGCAGGTTGAGGTGCTCTGCCTGGAAAACAGCAGAAAGCCATGGCTCGATGTGCTTTCGGGCATTGTTAGTCAGCGAGTCCAGTTCGTCGGGATCTGTCGGCAGATCGTCCCAGCCGCCTGAATGGTTGCCCACGCGATAAAAGTGCTTCTTATCCATGTTCCCCCCCGAAGACCGCGATCATGGCCATTTTCTTTATTAATTGAGCCGTTCCACTCGGAACGGTGTAATTGATCGCGCCGCGATGTCTCACGGATTGTTGCTCCAGCCGACCAGGCATATTCGGCGACCAAATTCGTTCTTCGTTCAGTCCTACCAGCACTGGCATCGAGAAGACGCGAAGATCAGCGGCGGTAGCGGCGAAAGTATCCGGTGCTACTGCCATCCGAGCGCGGCCGAGGAAAGCGTGCCATTGGGCGGCCCAGGCCGCGCCGAACAGACGTAGCATCGCCTGCGTAACCGCTATCTCACCTGCGCCATTGACCCCGACGAAGGAGGTCAACCTGGGTGCGAGATTGATCACCCTCGGCTCCGGCCGAAAGCGTTCGATGGACATGAACTCAGCAGCAAACTGGCCCCCTTAAGGACGAGACCTTGACGACAAGGCCATGTAAGATTATCTTACCACGTGTCGGCTTAAGGAGCAACCCATGGACGCCGCCACCTTGAAAGAGAAACTGATCGCCGTGCTCGGCCAGATTCAGGCCGATAGCGGACTCGAATGCCCGCCGCTGACGGGCACGACCAAGCCGGTCGAGAATATCCCGAAGTTTGACAGCAAGGTCTGGCCCGTCGCCACCACCATCCTGTCGACCGAGATCGGCGCTGCCATCCCGAATGACGTGAATATCTTCGTCGACGAGACGACCAAGCTGCCGCGCTCCATCGACGAAACCGCAGCCTTCGTGTGCGAACTGCTGAAGAAGCAAACCGAGAAAGAAGCGGCCGCCGCATGAACGATACTGAAGCCGCTAAGCGCACCCTGATCGCCGAACGCCTCAAGGAGGCGCGCAAACTCGCGGGCCTCTCGCAAGGCCAGGTCGCCAAGATACTCGGTCTGCACCGGCCATCGGTCTCGGAGATGGAGGCCGGCAACCGTCGAGTCTCGGCCGACGAGCTCGCGCGCCTTGCCGAGATCTATGATGTGGGCGTCGCCTGGCTGCTCGGCGAGGCGCCGGACACCCTCGACGCCCAGGATCCCCGACTCGAACTCGCCGCCCGAGAACTAACCAAGCTCAAGCCAGACGACCTCGACCGCCTGCTCAAGCTTCTCGCTGCCATGCGCAGCGATTCCACCCCGAACGCCGGCGGAGGCGATCGGTGATGAATCTCATGCGCACCAACAAGCCCAGCTTCAATCGTCGCGTGCTTGCGACCCAGGCAATGCAGGCGGCGATCGCCACGCGGGCGAAAGCCAAACTCGATCAGCATGGCCCGATCTGCATCTACGGGCTTTCCGGGACGCTCGGCGTCACGGTGCGTTTCAATAACATCAACATGGAGGGGATGTATCAGCGCGCCGCGCCGCCGCGCATCCACCTCTCGGCCCGTCGCCCGCTGCCTCGCCGCGTCTATAACTGCGCGCACGAGCTTGGTCATCACGTCTTCGGCCACGGCTCGTCGATCGATGAGTTGCGCGAAGACGCAAAAGAGAATCCCTGGGAAGATCCCAAGGAATTCCTTGCCGATACCTTTGCGGGCTTCATCCTGATGCCGATCATGGGTCTGCGCCGTGCCTTCGCTACACGCGGCTGGACTCCCGAGACCGCGACGGCGGCGCAGATGTTCACCATCGCCTGCGATTTCGGTGTTGGTTATGGCACGCTCCTCACTCACCTCTCGGCCGGGGTGAACATGATCTCGCGAGCGCGCGCCGCCGCCCTGCAACGCGTCACGCCAAAGGCCCTTCGCGCCGACATCCTCGGCGCCCTGACGCCCGAGCCTTTGATCGTCACCGACCGCCACCGCGCGGGGCCGACCATCGACGCCGAGGTGAAGATGCTCTTGCTCCTTCCGCCGGGAACGGAAATGACCGGCGCGAGCCTCGCCTACGAGCGCGACCTGGCGAACGGCCGCCTGTTCCGCGCGGTGCGGCCTGGAATCGTTCAGGCGAGCGCCGATAGCGGGGCCTGGGCGGCGTTCGTTCGCATTGCGCCTGAGGCCTATGTCGGCCTCGCCCAGTATCGCCATCTGGAGGACGACCCGGATGAGTAAGTCGAAAGCATCGGCTGCGCCAGAGCCTGTCATGATTAACGACAACAACCTGTCGCGTGCCTGGTCGCGCCTCCTGCTCGGCATCCTCGACGGTGCGGGCACCGAGGTCTCGCCATTGGTGTTGAGCGTGACCGGATTCGACGACAAGGGCGTGGTATCAGAAGATCCGGCCGTACGCCAAGCCGTCGATCAGCTCCTCAAGCGCAAAGGGCGTCTCAAGGTCGAGGATGTCGCCTTCACCATCTTTCCTCAACGCCTCTGGGAGATGTCACGCGGCGATCGCACCCGCCTTTTTGCACTCTATCGTACGACATTCCCGCGCTGGCAGGCGATGAACAAGAAAGCCAACGG
This sequence comes from Allostellaceae bacterium, assembly GCA_035632055.1. Lineage (GTDB taxonomy): Bacteria > Pseudomonadota > Alphaproteobacteria > ATCC43930 > CGMCC-115725 > REEB95. The sequence continues at coordinate 10,294 of DASQHO010000001.1, read as the reverse complement.
CCGCGGCCTATATTTCGAACGCATGGTGATGTACGGCCGCGGGCCGTGCGACGGAAATCAGTTGGAGTGGATTTTGTCACAGTATGGTTCACGAGCCGGCGTACGCCGCTCAATGCTGCAGGCGACGACGTTCGACCCGGGCCGCGATCATGTCGCGAGCGCGCAGCTCGGCTTTCCCTGCCTACAACAGGTCAGCTTCGAGCCGACGACCGCCGGCCTCGTCCTGAACGCTTTCTATGCTACCCAGCAAATCTTCGACAAGGCATATGGCAACTATCTCGGCCTCGCGCAACTTGGCGCCTTTATGGCCCACGAGATGGGTATGCCGTTGGCGCGGCTGAACGTCATGGTCGGCGTCGCCAAGCTGGAGCGCATCACCAAGAGCGATGTCGACTTCGCGCCACTCGTCGCCGCCGCCCAAGCGTTGGTGTCTGGCCCAGTCGGAGCTCCGGCCCGGTCCGCAGTCTCGGTCATGGCCATCGGGGTAGCATCTTGAGGAAAAAGCTCCCGAAGCCCATCGCCAAACGTCCACGCGGTCGCCCACAGAAAACACGCATCGATCCCGCAGCCGCCACCCTGCCGCTCGACTTGCCGATCGCGCGGCGGGCCAGCGAGGCATCCACCGCAGCCCCGCCAACGCCGATCATTCTGCGCCATCTCGTGCCCGCCAAGGTCTCCGAGGTTTATGAGAGTTATTGGCGCTTCGCGGCCGAACGACAGGACGTCTTCTTCCGGCGAGCGCGCGGCGAGGCGCGGCCCTGGACCGGCAACGCGGTGCTCACGACCTATAAGTTCACCAACGCCTATCGGGCTTCGGACCGGGCAAGCCAGTATTTGATCCGGCACGTCATCTATCGCGCCGATTTGCCGAATTCGCCCCGTGAAGTCTTCTTTCGCATTCTGCTGTTCAAGCTGTTCAACAAGATCGAGACTTGGCAACTGTTGGAACGATCATTCGGCGCGATCACTTTCGAGGACTACCACTTCTCGCGCTACGACGAGGTGCTCGCGCAGGCGATGCGTGACGGCCGCCGCATCTATTCCGCCGCCTACATTATGCCACCGGGAAGCAGCGCCTTCGGCCGACCCGCCAAGCATCAGAACCATCTGCTGTTGCTTGAACGCATGATGGAGGACCGGCTTCCCGAACGGTTGGCCCAGACTCGGACGATGCAGGATGGCTTTGAGAAGCTTCGCGCTTATCCGACCATCGGCGATTTCCTCGCTTATCAGTTCATCACCGACATCAATTACAGCGAGATCACCGATTTCAGCGAGATGGACTTCGTCGTGCCGGGCCCCGGCGCACGCGATGGGTTACAAAAATGCTTCGCCGATACCGGAGGGCTGAACGAGCCCGAGCTGATCCGGCTCATGGCCGATCTCCAGGAGCAGGAGTTCGAGCGTCTCGGGCTCGATTTTCAATCGCTTTGGGGACGGCGGCTTCAATTGATCGACTGCCAGAACTTGTTCTGCGAAGTCGATAAATATGCACGTGTCGCGCACCCGCAGATCGCCGGGCGAACCGGCCGCACGCGGATCAAGCAGAAGTTCGAACCGACTCTGACCCCGATCGAGCTCTTCTATCCGCCCAAATGGAAATTGAACGAAAAGATACGCGCCGGCGTCGAGACGCCGCTTGGCGCAATCGACGGGGCCAGATCCGCTGCTGGATGAAGCGCCGAAGGAGACGATGATGGATTTCGACCGCTATCAGAAGGAGGCCTTGCGCACCGATCGCGTCCCGACGCGGCTGGGTACGGATGATCTCCTTTCCCTCGTTGTCCCGATGCTGGGCCTCGCTGGCGAAACCGGCCAGCTCTTGAGCGAATACAAAAAACATCTTCGCGACGGCGAAGCGCACCGTCTCTTCAAGGAGCGCGTGTCCGAAGAGTTGGGCGACCTGCTTTGGTACATCGCCAACGTTGCGAGCAAGTTCGATCTAACCCTCGGCGAGATCGCGACTGCCAACCTCGCCAAAGTGAAGGCGCGCTGGGCGACGGAGCGCACCGAGCCGCTGTGCTTCGATGCGGCCTTGCCCGAAGGCGAGCGCCTTCCGCGTCGGTTCGAGGTCGAACTGGTCGACGTCGAAGGCGAGGATCGCCAGCGGGTTCGCGTGTCGATCAATGGCAAGCCGTTCGGAGGGGAGCTGACCGACAACGCCTATGATCCGGATGGCTACCGCTTCCACGACGTCTTTCATTTCGCTTATGCCGCCGTGCTGGGCTGGTCGCCGATCACGCGCGCGCTACTGCGCCGCAAGCGCAAGAGCCGCCCTCTACTCGACGAGGTCGAGGATGGTGGGCGCGCCGCAGTGATCGAAGAGGGCGTGGCCGCGCTCGCCTTCGACTACGCCCGGCGCCATCACATGCTTGAGGGCGTCAGCGTGCTCGACTTTCAGCTCCTGCGCACGATCAAGGACATGACCTCTCATCTGGAGGTCAAGCAGTGCACGACGGGCGAGTGGGAACAGGCGGTCCTGCAAGGCTTCAAGGTATGGCGCGCCGTTCTGGCCGCACGCGGCGGCCGGATCGCGGTCGATCTCGACCAGCGCCGTATTGACTACGTCGGTCCGGCCGAAGCAGATCAGGCTCGATCGGACCCATCCCCGTGAGGTCCCCCGCCGATCGCGATAGCGCTTGCCATGGCGATCGCGCCGGCGTGGCTGATGCTCAGCCGCCATTCGGTGATACCAAGTTCAATGGCGGCCTTCGCGGCGCCGCCCGTGAGCCGGACGTGTGGCGGCGCACCCGCCGAGCGATGGATGATCACGTCGGAGAACGCGACGCCGGCGCCGAACCCGGTGCCCAACGCCTTCAAGACAGCTTCCTTCGCAGCGAATCGGCCGGCCAGGCGCTCGACCCGATCGGGGCCGTCGCCGATTTCATCGAGCTCCTCTTGCACAAAGCAGCGCGGGATCAGCGGATCGCGCGGATCCTCGATCCAACGCCGCATCTCGGCGATGTCCACCAGATCGATCCCGTGCCCGACAATATTCACTTCCCCTCCAGCTCTGGCTCGCGACGCATGTGCCTCTAAGCAATTCCCCGGTGCCCATAGCGACGATTGAGATCAGCCGAAGGCCTCGTTCATGAGAGATGGAATAAGTTGATCGAGTTCCGAGATTGTTTGTGCGTGTTGAGCCTTCGCCTCACGGTTTTTCGCGACGAACTCTACAACCCGGTCTTGGATGGGTCGGGGCGGAATAGGAACCGACACGGCTAGCAGGGCTTCCGGATTTAGGCGTCTACGGCGCAGGTTCGTCCCCGTGCTAGCCGCTTTCAGCCGCGGCCAGATCCGTGGGTCCCGAAAAATCGTATCGACGACTTCTGGGTGGATGAGGTCGTCATCGACCACAAACACCGGGAACTCGGGAGAAACCACCAGGCCATGAAACTCGGGGGGAACAACTCCGAGCGCGCCTTCCCAAGCCATGAGCTTAGGGTAGACGAAATCGCTGGCGTGCAGACGCGTCAATTGACTGTAGCTAAACTCGGAGCCCTGCTTAACGTCCGCTCGAAACACGCCTCGGCCGAAACTCAGGACGCCAGCGAAAGCGTACTTCGCATCGCCTTCGACTGTTACATCGAGCGCGCGCCGTTCGAGGAACACTTTGCAAGGCGTCCAATCTCGTTCGTCCGGAACTGCAGACCATATCATACTTCGTGCAGTCTGGATGAGCTCATCGTCGATGGCTTGCACTAGATCACGCGCACCACGTATCCCCGAAGAGACCCCGTCGAACATTGCTGCAATCCGGCGTTGCTCGTCGATATTCGGAAAAGGAATCTGGTGGTCAAGTAGGCGAGTTGGATGCAACCGCTCCCTTCGAGCACCTATACCCTTGCTGTTAGACGCCAACTGGCGCCACACCCGCTCTTGCTTAAAGTACCAATCGAGATATCCCGGATGTAGCCGCTCGGCCTCCACGTTGAAGCTCGGGAATTCATTCGAGACAAAATAGCCGTCAACATTGTCTGGGACCATAGCAAAGGCCCCCTCGAACGATTTCAGCCGACTATAGACAAATTGGCCCGCCCGAATTCGGAACAATTGGCTCGCCGCAATCTCTCGGCCAAATATAGGGGGGCGCCGGATCATTCCTCTACCGAACCCATAAACGCCCGCTATTGGGTAGATAGCATCTGGATCGACCATTTGCGGATGGGATGCTGGCGTGAGCAGTTCGCCCAACGGGACAACGGGGTGCTTCGACATAGGTCTACACCTGTCCCGCCACAAATGCCCTGAGCTCTTCCAGAACACCCAGAAGTTGCTGCTCCTTGGCGATAGCGCTCTTGATTATCTGTTCCGGCGGCCGGTGATCGATCGTCTCCTTCGCGTGCGGGTTCCTGACGTCAAGATCGACTGCGATGACGCGGCCTTGGTCATCCCGTTTGATCAAGTCCGGGCCGAAAGTCTTCCACGCCCGGGGACCGTCCCGCCGTGCGGGCCACCAAGCGAGGCAGTCGGCGAGATCCTCGTACTGTAGCGGTTGAGTCTTCGAGTATTTTCGACGGCCTTCCGGAAGCGTTTGCTCCCAATACCAAATGTCTCGTGTGGGACCGGATGTGTCGAAGAAGATTATGTTGGTTGGGATATCTGTGTAGGGCGAAAAGGTGCCCTCAGGAAGCCGCACCACCGTATGAAGATTGAACTGCTCCAACAAGTCAGCCTTAATCCGCGCGGCTATGCCGTCGCCGAAGAGGATTCCGTGCGGCACGACGACGCCTGCGCGCCCGAGTCCGCCGCGCTTGAGTCGCCGCATGATGAGCTGCAGAAAGAGCAGCGCGGTCTCGGCGGTTCGGCGATCGTCTGGAAAGTTCGTAAGGATGCCGGCTTCTTCTTCGCCGCCGAACGGCGGATTGGTCAGGATGACTTCGACCCGGTCTCGCTCGCCGATCTCGGTCAGCTTAAATCTCAGTGCGTTCCCGAATTCGATGTCGGGCGCCTCGATCCCGTGCAGGAGAAGGTTCATCTGCGCAAGCAGGAACGGGAGTGATGAATCTTCACCGCCGCGCAATGTCTTGCGCTGAAGGATTTCGCGTTTCTCAACCGTGCCCGTCTGCGGTTTCATATGATCGAAGGCAGCAGCCAGGAACCCGCCGGTGCCACAGGCGGGATCGAGCACGATTTCGCCCAGCTTGGGATCGATCACTTCGACCATGAAACGCACGACGGGCCGCGGCGTATAGAACTCACCGTTCTGACCCGCGGCGTCGCGCATCTCCCGCAACAGCGTCTCGTACATCCGGCCGAGGGTCTGAATGTCTTCGGTGCTATCGAAATGGATGCCATTGATCAGGTTGATGACGTCCCGCAACACATACCCGCTGGTCGCGTAATTCCGGAGATCGCGAAACACCGCGGAGACCACGTCGCGCCGCTGGCGGCCGGCGCCGTTGCCACGCAAGCTGCGTAGGAAAGTGAACAGACCCGGGCCTTGGGTGCCGTCGGCGCGAACAGACTGCTCGCCGTTGATGAACGAGAGCAGGTCCGGCCCGGTGATGCCCGCGGGATCGGCCGCCCAGTCTCGCCAGCGGTAAGGCGCATCGATCAGGAGCCGGTACGGTTCGCCGGCGAGGACCGCCTCGTCCTCGTGGACGCGCTCCATGTCGTCGACAAATTTCAGGAACATCAGCCAGGTAAGGGTGGGCAGCCGCGTGAGGTCCGTCTTCAGCTCCCTGTCCTTGCGCATTTTGTTGCGCGCGGACTTGATCAGGCTGTCGAGCCGCTGCGCCGTGGTTTTCGGCGTATTGACGTTCTTCTCACGGGGCATTCGTGGCTCTTCCCTAAGCGGCGTACAACAGGCCGGACATTTCGTTGACCGCGTCGCGGAGCTTGTCCGGGCCGCCGAAGCGGCGAGCGATTTCGCTCGGATTGCCGAACCCAGCCAGCGGCGGCACCTTCAAGATACCCGGCAGGACGAACTGTGCGGCGCCGTGCTCAGCGTATTTCTCCAGCAGCGCCTCCAGCACGATCCTCGCATCGGCACCATATCGGTCGAAGAAATCGGTGCGATCGCGCTTGAGACGTTCGGCGCGCTCACGTCGCGTGCGGAGCGGTGCGTTCCACGCGAGATGGCAAAGCAGATCGAACGGGTCGTCTTCCGGCCGCCCGGCTTCGTCGGCCAAGCTCTCCAGGTCGATGCCCCGTTCAGCGAGCGCCTCGACGATCGCGTGGCGCTTGTCGGCGAGCATCCAGTCGGCGCGGAAACTTGAAGCGGTCGGATAGAGCGTGCGGACCTTCTCACCGGTCCAGTCCGTCAATTTCTTGCACGTCAGCCGTTTGCCGTCCGTATCGAGTTCGTAGACCAGATGCGCGACCACTTCGACCGTGCCGCCATCGACGTACAGTTTGCGCGGTTCCCCGGGCTCCTCGTCGAGAGGAAGACCGCCTTCTGGCCCCGTCTCGATGTCGTCCGGCGCCTCGGGCGCTGGATTTTCCTCTTCCTGGGTGGTGACGATCTCGCCCTCGGCATCGATCTCTGTGATCGTCTCCGTTGTCGGCTCGCCATCGAAATCGGGATCGGCGAACTTTTCAGTCGCGGTGCCGGTGTAGTCGAGGATGTTGAAGAACAGCTTGCCGTAGTCCTCGCGCAGCCTGGTCCCGCGGCCGATGATCTGCTTGAACTCCGTCATCGAGCCGACCACGCGCGCCAACACGACGTTCTTGCAGGTCGGCGCATCGACACCCGTGGTGAGAAGCTGAGACGTCGTCAGAATCACCGGGACCTTGGTCTCGACGTCCTGGAAACGGCTGAGTTTGCCCTTGCCGATATCGCCCTCGTCGGCCGTCACACGGCAGGCATAGTCCGGATAATCCGCAACGAGGTCGGCGTTGAGATTGGCGAGCGCACGACGCATCTCGCTTGCATGCTCCTGGTCCACGCAGAACACGATCGTTTTCGCGAAGCGATCGGTCTGCGCGAGGAAATGCGTGAGGTGGCGCGCGATCGCCTCGGTGCGCGCGCGCAACGCGACGACGCGCTCGAAATCCTTGGTGTGGTACTCATCGTCGGGAATCTCGCGCCCGAAGCGGTCGAGTTCGCCCTTGCTCGGCCTCCACCCTGCAGCGTCATAGTCCGTGACGACGCGATGCACGCGATAGGGCGCCAGAAAGCCGTCCGCGATGCCTTGCGCTAAGGAGTAGGTGTAGAGTGGCGCGCCGAAATATGCGTAGGTGTCCCGGTTGTCTTCCCTGAGCGGCGTCGCCGTCATGCCGAGCTGATAGGCCGGCTCGAAATAGTTCAGAATGTCTCGCCAATTGCTGTCGTCGCGCGCGCTGCCGCGGTGGCACTCATCGATGATGATCAGGTCAAAGAAGTCCGGCGTATATTCCCGATACAGACCCGGCCGCCGTTCGTCGCTGGCGATGGCCTGGTAGATCGCAAAATAGATGTCGCGACCATGGCTGATTTCGCCATTCTCGATCTTGAACCGCGCATCGCCGAAGGGCGCAAAGGTCTTGGCCATCGGGTCGTCAACGAGAATGTTGCGATCCGCGAGGAACAGGATTTTGGGTTTGCGGAAGTCGCCGCGCTTGTTCCATCCAGCGGTCCACAGTCGCCAGGCAATCTGGAACGCTACCGCGGTCTTTCCCGCTCCCGTGCATAGAGTGAGGAGCGCCCGCCGCTGGCCCGTCAGAACAACCTGAAGCGCGCGATTGACGGCGATCTCCTGATAGTAGCGCAACGGCCTTGCAGGATCGGGAAAACCAGGCGCGAGCAGGCGCTCGGCGGCTGCGTCATCGGTCAGACCGAGACCGGCCCGTTGTCGACCCCACAGCTCAGCGGGCGTCGGAAAATCAGTCCGCAGGGTTTCCAGGCCGGTGAGAAAGTCGAATTCGAGAATCTCCGCGCCATTGGTGGCGTACGCGAATTTCAGGCCGAGAATTTCGGCGTAGTCCTTGGCCTGCTGGAAGCCATCGGCGGCGGATTTGTACGTGGCCTTTGCCTCGACGACAGCGATCGGGTAGTCGGCGCGGTAGCGCAGGATGTAGTCGGCACGCTTTTGCCGGCCGCGCTTCGCCTTGCCACCGATGAAGATCACTCGACCATCGGTGAAGGTCCGTTGCTCATTGATAGCGTGAGGCGCGCCTTCCCAGCCCGCCGTTTGGAGGCGCGGAACAACGAACTTTCGACAGGTATCCGCTTCAGTATTCACCTGGTTTCCCCACGTGACCGCTTCGCTCGTCTCGTACGTGGCGCCAGCGACTTGTCGCCCGATTTCCAAGCTTTGACGTTCTGTGCTTTCCACCGCAGGGCCGGACTGGCTTCTATCGAGGCGCGCACGTTTTCCGGCGCCTCCAGAGCGGACGCGTCGATCTCACCCCGGTCCAGCACGCCGTCCAGAAATGCCGTCTCGCCGGCCGTAAACTGAAACAGCGGCGCGAGCTTCTCCCGGCATTCTGCCGTGACGTTCTCAATCCAGGCCGCCGGACCGCCAAAGGCATCGAAATACCGGTCATGCAGGCACATGGTCAGCTTGCCGGTGATGTCGCCGACCTCGCATCCGATCGCCTCGGGCGAGGCTGTGCGCCAGTCGAAGCTCTTGGCGCTCGCGCCGATCATCAAAGTAGCCGCCTTGATCTTCGCCCAGTCGAGAGACGGCATGGTGATGATCCGGTGCGCATCGAACAGATCGCGCGCAGTGCGCCGCGTGATCAGCGCGACCATCTTGCCGGCGACGATTTCGTGGATATCGAGAACCGGAACATTCGTGGCCTGGTAGGATCCGATTGCCACCGATGGCATGCGATCCACACCGTAAAGGGGGCCGCGATAGAGGTAGTTGATATCGATCTCGATAGTCCCCGCGCCGCCCAGCGCGGAAGCATAGCGATAAATCCATTTGCCGCCGGCGTGCTCGGACGGCTCACGCCGCGCGGCATAGCCTTTCGATTCCATCAGCCGCTCGATCCGGTCTTCCAATCCCGGCCGATCGGCGTCCATCCGTTCCTTCTCGACCGCGCCGACATAGTTGACGTCGATATCGACCGAGAGGCGGTCCAGATCGGAATGGAAGACGTTGAGCGCCGTGCCGCCCTTCAAGGCGACGCGCGGCCCGATCAGCGTATCGGCGCCGAAGGCATCGAGAATGTCGATCAGTCGGATCACACGCTCCAGCGTCGCGGGCTGGAGCTGCCGCTCGGCCGCGATGTCCTGGAGGGTTTCTCGCGACGCGCCCATCAGACGCCTTCAAAGGCGGCATCGACCGCCTGCGTTGGGAGAAGCACGCGCCATGGCTCGACGAGCACCGCATGACCGGGTTCGGCGCCCAGCGCGTAATGCTTTGATCGTGGAAGCCGTGCTCGCAGGCGCGCCAGGACGTCGTCGGCGACGCCGAGCGCGGCGCGCCGCTTCTCGAGCCACCAGCCGGAAACGGAGGCGAGCGACCGGTTGTCCAGCAGCTCGACATAGTCGGCGACCTTCGCCGGATCGAGATAGCGCACCAGGTCCAGCGACTTCAGGACTTCCTCGGCGCCGCCGGCGAGTTCCGGCCGGTGCAAGATGTCGACGACCGTGCGTTCGACCGCAGTGACACGGACCGCCACCCCCTGCCGGTCCATGGTCACGGTCAGGAAGTCGGCCTGGCCAACTGCCGCCAACGCCTTCGGCGGCGTGACGAAGCGGCAGGCGCCAAATGGCAGGTCCACGCGTTCGCTCCGTCCGGCGCTGATGAGCTGAACCTCGTTGAACTCGGAGTAGGCGATGCCGTGCAGCTCGAGCGCGGAGTGAAACCCCAGGACGCCATCGGAGCGCAGCTTGCTCGCCGCGGCGAAGCGGTCGATCACCATCCGCTCGGCCGCCAGGTGGGCCGGCACCGCGGCAAACACCTCGCGACTGACGCGCTTGATGTTGCCAACCCGCAGATGATGCCGGAGGAGGCTCGTAACATTGGCCGCGCCCGCCGGATGGCCGAAAGCCGCCGCGAACTCCGCCCGGGTGAAGACCGGATGAGCCGACAGGAAGCTGGCCGTTTTGTGCTGGCGAGGCTGCATGGCGAGTCTATTATTTTGCGTTAGAACGGGCAATAATTAGCCACTTCGATACATGTTTGTCAACAAAGTCTGTTCGGACGAAAGGATCCGATGATCGTCACTTTCAGTTGCAAAAAAAGCACCGTATAGGCTATAAATTACCCCTTCCAACGCATCTTCCAGAACAACCGGCCCATGGAAAAGGCCGTATTCTCCCATCCTGCGCCGTATCTGAAGGCCTCGAGCCGAGACACCATGGCACGCAACGAGGCCCGTGAATGTCCATAAACCAGATCGGCCTCATCTTGCTTGT